>JAFWDD010000045.1 GCA_017534115.1 Bacillota bacterium
AAAGGCACGTACTACCCCGCCCGCCACCCTTTGCCTCCGGCGGCTCTCCGAGGGCTCAGGGGCTCTGCCCCTAAGAACCCTTCTTTTTTACTTGGGGCTCTGCCCCAAACCCCGCAAGGGACTTCGCCCCTTGACCCGTGTAGTAAGTTAAGGGACGGTTATCGGCTATAATATAGCTTTTTGCTTTTGTAAACTCACGAAGCATTTCAATTATGCCGAAGGCATTTTATTGAATCCGCTTCAGGCGGATTCTAACAATAATTAGCCCTTAGGGCGGCTTCATTAGCAAAGCTTCTTCATTCCTTCATTTGCGAAGCAAGCTTCATTGCGCCGAAGGCGTACCCTTCGCCCCTTGACCCGTGTAGTAAGTTAAGGGACGATTATCAGATATGTTCAAAGTTCTCGAAAATTGGATTTTTTAGCCGAAAACTTCATTCACCAAAACAAAGAGCCATGCGCTCAGGGAATCAAAATTCCAACCAGACTAATGCGCAGGCGTGGGCATGAAAAGATATGTATTTAGTCGTGGACTTTCCCCGAAAATGTCTGAGCGGGAGCGGGAGTCGGAGCGAATCATTTTCGTCAGCACCCGAGTCCGTCTTGTCAAAAGCTAATCTATATGGAGCTGAAGGCTGACTGTGTCTTGCAGGACATTGGCGAAAATGGTTTGCGGGAGCGAAGCGGAGCCTCATTTTCGGTCACCAGCACGGGATTCTTAAGGTGCTCCTTAAGCGAGGTGTCGGAGCAGGGCTCTGACAGGGGGTACAAGGGGGATCCCCTTGACGAATGCATTGAACAGACGAAAAACTTGAATGCAAATCAAGAACTTAACCTTTTGCAAAAAATCCAAATTTCTCTTATCGGAAATTTTTGAAACTGCCTTCAAATTCTTCGAAAATTGGAAGTTAGCATCGATTGCCCTATGCATTACGAGCCGAAGGCGCTCCTCCCGAAAATGACCCGGCGTTAAGGCAATAGTCTTTGCTTATCCATGAAACTGAAATATGTCACAACATAAAAAAATTTTTGTCATTTTCGGGAATCAAAAAATCCCCAAGGAACAACCGCCTCGGGGAAAAAATATATTATTTTACCGCAAATGACTGGCAGTCCGTGCACTGCTCGTCCGTAGGGTTCTTTTCGTGAGTGCCCACGGTAATTGTGTCAAGTGAGCAGTAGTTTTCGCTCTCGCAATGATGGGCGCACTGGGAAACTGTGCATCTGATACTGCTGTTAGCTTCTCTGTTCATATTAAAAATCCTCCTGAAAACGTAAATTTTATCCCTTTTGGGGATACAGATATTTTTGCTCAAACCAACGCTTTTTATACGTTTTCGGATTAAAAAAAATTTTTTTCGAAATAAAAGGAGTTATTATGGAAAACATAAACCGTGAAATTCTCCGGATTGCCGAAACCTTCGGGAAAACGCCCGTTTTCGGCAGCGGAAAAACAAAAAACGCAAAGATCCTTCTGCTGGGCGAAGCTCCCGGAGCCAAAGAGGTGGAGACAGGCCGGCCCTTCGCGGGTAGCGCAGGCAAAAATCTGGACGAATTCCTCAGCATTTTAGGCCTCCGCAGAGAGGATATATACATAACCAACACAGTTAAGATCCGGCCCTGCAGGGTGAACGAAAAAACGGGACGCGCAGTGAACCGTCCGCCCACAAAGGCTGAGATTTCGGCATTCTCGGAGGTGCTCAGGAAGGAGATCTCGGCCGTTTCGCCGGAGATTATAGTTACCTTGGGCAATACGGCTCTCCAGGCGGTTTCAGGCGATGACCGCAAAATAGGGGACTGCCACGGACAGGTCTTTCGCAACGGAGAATTCCTGATTTTCCCGCTGTATCATCCGGCGGCGGTTATATACAGGAGGAGTTTGAAGGATGAGTACGTGAAGGACCTGGAGAAACTGAAGGATATCGTCTCACAGAAGATATAATGAATAATGAATAGTGCGGGGTTCCCGAAATGCTGGAGCGGAACACAGTGAAGCGGAAGCATTTTGGGGAAAGGTAGTGAATAATTATGGTCAGAATTCTCCTGCGGAGAATTCACTTCAAGCGCTTCGCGCCGGGAAATAAAGGTTTCGGCTATATTGACTCTGTCAGAAAAACCCAAAAAAAATAAAGCCGCTGAAACCTTTTCCTTTATCCGAAAAGTTCCGACAGCCACGTGCCGAAGGCACACATAATGAATCCGCCAAAGCGGATTCCAACCTTAATTATTCATTTTTCATTTTTCAATATTCATTATTCACTAAAAAAGCTCCCCTCAGGGGAGCTTTTTATCTCAGTTATTCGGGTACATATCCCAGTAATTATCCACATTTCCTGTGAGTATGTAGCAGTGGTTTTCCGCGTTTCCGGCGTTGTCCGTCAGCTTTGCGTAAACCCTTATCTCAATGTAGCTGCCCAGCTTGAAGGGGTAATCCACATAAATTCCGCTGACAGCGTCCACCTGGAGATTTTCCGCCACTTTGGCGATGTCCTCTATGGAAACCGGTCTGTACGCGAAGGCTTCCATCTTGGAATTGTTCTCGGAAATGGTCACTCCGATGACTTCCACATCCTTAATGGTGCTTCTGGTCTCGTCGTTGGCGGCGAAATAAATTCCGCAGTAGCTGTCCGCCATATGGAAACATCCCACGTCATAAAGCGGGAACTTGGTGTCCTGAATGCTCACATAACCGCTTGAAGGCGAGATCATGATGATTTTCGTCTCCTCGTCGTATCCGATGCCCACATTTACCATTTTAGCCACATCTCTCAGCTTGAAGTAGTTGTATCCGCCGATGTTATACACCGAAAGTCCGGAAACGTCCTGATAATCGCAGGAAACAAGGGCTTTCGATTCAATCGCGGTTACTCCGTCCGAGGATGTCAGAGCCTGAAACTCCTCGCCTGCGGGAGTGTAGTTTTCATTCGTATTAATAAGTATTTTCTTCGATTCTTTGTCGTATCCGACAGAGAAGCTCTTTTCCGTATCCTTCAGAATCATTGCCGCATCACGAAGCTTGTAATAGTTATATCCGTTGATGTTGTACGCGCCTACTTCCACCGTTTTGCCGTCCACAAGGAGCTTTGTCATGGAAGGATAGGCTGTTTTGTTCGCCGCAGCCGCAGGAACCGCAAATAATGACATAGCGCATATAACCGACAGTCCTGCTTTAAAAAATTTCTTCACAATATTACCTCCATATAAATAAAGATATCTTTTTTTCGACTAACATCATACCACAATAATCCAAAATTAGCAAGTCAGTGGTATGGAAATCTTAATTTCGCATAGATTTTCGGTTTCGTTTACCACGTATTCAGCATTTACGCCCCATTTTTTGATGATCTCCACTGACTCCAGGATCGTGTTTTTGTAGAGTTTGGGGTCTTTCACGATACGTGTTATTTTCTTGTCATCGTCTTTGGCAAATATGCGGCTGCCCATGCCGTTCAGGATCTCCTCGGCCATAGCCTCCGTCCTTGACGGACTCAGGTCCTCTTCCATTATCTTTATGAGAACTCCGAACCGGATTTTCTCGTCGGGTATGCGCAGAAGAGCTCTCGCGTGGCGTTCCGTGAGGCCATGATTCATGATTATCCTGCGTACCTCAGGGGCCAGTTTCAGGAGCTTCAGCCTGCCCGATATACAGGCCCGGCTTTTGCCTGTTTTCCGGCTGATTTCCTCGAAGGACAGGCCGTAGTCCTTCATAAGGCTCTCGTAGCCTCTGGCTTCCTCGAAGAAGTTCAGGCTTTGTCTCTGGATGTTTTCCGTCAGGGACATAAGGGCGCTGTCGCGGTCTGTGGCGCGGACCACTATTGCCGGTATTTCAGTGAGTCCGGCGTTTTTCGCCGCGGACAGGCGTCTGGAGCCGGAGACCAGTTCGTAAAAGTTATTCCGCATACGGCGTACGGTTATGGGCTGGAGGACGCCGTAGGCGCGGATGGAGCGGGTGAGTGCGTCCATGTCCCGTTTATCGGTGAAGTTCCGGGTATGGTTCGGGTTGGGGCGCACGAAGTCCACGGGTATGTACCGGGCTTTTATTTCCTGGATGTCATCTTTTATATCCCACAATTTTAAGGTTATCACATTCTCACTCCTTTTGGCGGATTGGCTTTCCGGTTAAAAAAAATAATAATCTGTGGCAATTTTTTAAAAGTTTCCCATCTTTTTTTCAATTCCCAATTACACCTTATACCAGAAATATTCATGGTTTCAAGGGAAATCGTTCGCAAATTCCCGCATTATCAGCGAAAAAAGCACCCTGCACAAACCATTTTCGATAACATCCGACAGCGTTTGCTGATTTTCTCTCCAAGGGCTCAGGGGCTTTTTCGGGTTCCCTGAAATGCTGGAGCGCAACATAGTGAAGCGTAAGCATTTTAGGGTGATCTCTGCCTTAAAAATCCGCTTAGGACTTCGCCCTAAGAACCCGTATAATATGTGGGGTAAGGTTATTGGCTAAATTTAAGTTTTCATAAATGAGAATTTCATCCGAGGATTTCCCTCACCAATATACAGAGCCATGCGCTCATGTAATTTGATTTCCAATCAGACTGGCGCGCAGGCGGCCGGATGGCAATGATGTCTCTTTAACCAAAAAACTTTCCCCGAAAATGTCTAGGCTTAAGCGATAGCTTGAGCGTATCATTTTCGTCAGCACCAGAGTCCCTTTTGCTGAAACTAATCTATGTTGTGCCGAAGGCCGATTCCGGAGCCGGAAGCATTGGCGAAAATGCTATAGCGACGCGACAGCGAGAGCGGTTCATTTTCGGTCACCAGCGGAGCGGGGTCCAAGGGGCAAGACCTCTTGCGGGGGTTGCAGGGGAGGTCGCCCCTGCATAAATAAACTCATTTTTTCGAAAATCTGTATTCCCAGCTTATACTTTAATGAATAATTACGGTCGAAATCCGTTTAATTGGATTTAATTAAAAGCATCTTGCATCAAAAAATTCAGTTTTCGACTAATGCCGCTAATCCGGCTATATCTTTCGCTTTATTATAAATTCTCTTTACTCTTCGCCCTTCAAAACCGTCATTTCCTTTAATTCCTCATGCGGTTTTTCCTCAAGCACATTCTGCGCGTTGTGAATGGTCATCTGAGGGAAAGGAATTGAGATGCCTTCCGCGTCCAGACGGTTTTTGATCCTGTATCTGAGCTGGCGTTCGATACCAAGATTCTCTTTGACCATACATTTTGCCGTGATCTTAATATCCACGGATGATGCGCCAAGGTCGGAAATGCCCAGAACTGTGGGACGCTCCACAAGGCCGGGAACTGTAACTGCAGCTTTGTCCATTTCGTCGTTGAGGACTTCCATAACACGGTCCAGGTTCTCCTCATATGCCACGCTGACGACAACGACTGCATACATATATTCTTTGCACATATTGGCCACAACGCCTATATCGCCGTTGGGGATTATATACTGGGTACCGTCAGCGCCGCGGATCGTAGTGGTGCGCATGGTGACTTTTTCCACAGTGCCCACAATGTCTTTGATTTTAACCATATCGCCGATGTGGAACTGGTCCTCCATGGTGATGAAAAGGCCGGAGACCATGTCCTTTGCAAGGGACTGGCAGCCGAAGCCGATTGCCACTGTGCCGATGCCGGCTACTGCCGCGAGGGAAGTTGCGGGAACGCCCAGGTATACCAGAATACTGAAGATTGCGATGAATGCAAGGAAGAATTTCAGCAGGTTTTCCGAAATGGAGCTGAGGGTCTTCGCTTTTTTGGGTTCCATGTTCATTCCGGGAAAGCTGGATTTACCTTCCGCCATACGGTTCAGCATTTTCTTGGCGATTTTGTAGAACAGGTAGCAGGCGAAGATGATGATGGCGCACATGATGGCTTTCTTCAGGCCGCCTGATAAAAATGAGAAAATCTTCTCGGTTACGTTAAAGTTCATATTTTTCACCTCTTTGGATTTTTTTCTTAATTATAACAGAATGTGAAGTAAAAACAAAGAATTTCTGTACTTGGGGCTCTGCCTCCGGCGGCTTAGGGGCTCTGCCCTAAATCTTACTCCGGGCCTTTTCGGGTTCCCTGAAATGCTGGAGCAAAACATGGTGAAGCGGAAGCATTTTAGGGTAAAGTTCGCCCCTTGACCCCGTGTGCTATGTTGGGGATGGTTATGGGCTAAGGAAGAGTTTTTTGGTTTCATAAAAAAGAAAAAGCAGGATTTCTCCTGCTCTGTCTCTGTTTCCATGCTTTGATTTTTTAAAATACTCCGGGTTGCAATCCCGGAAATAAAAAAACAAAGGGACATAAAAACACATGTCAATCTACAAATACATAATAACAGATTTTATTTTGTTATGCAATAATAATTATAAAACCTAAAGGAAATTAAAAATATGCTGCACCAAAATCTATGCGGGATTAGTAAGATTTTTATCGACAAAGTTTGCGACTCTTTGGATTTTCAACTCACATATTTTTAAATTTCCAAAATTATGTATTTCTCAGACTATTTTTTCTTAATCATAAATATTAACGAAAAACCTGCTATAAGAAGCATAATTAATTCGTATATTGACATGTGTATTTCCCTTTACCCGCATACCGACGGTAAAAATATTTTATCATATTTTAAAAGCTTGCTCAATTAAAAACCCACTAAAAAACAGCGTACAATTTAATCTGCACGCTGTCTCTTTATTCTCAATTATTATTCTTTTTCATAGTAATAACGATATTTCTGTAAGGGTCCTCGCCCTGTGAATATGTTGTTACGTATTTGTCGTTCTGAAGAGCGGAGTGGATGATCCTTCTCTCGTAAGGGTTCATGGGCTCCAGCACAACATCTCTTCTGGTATGTTTAACTTTTCTGGCAAGGTTTCTGGCAAGGGACTCAAGAGTCTCTTTCCTGCGTTTGCGGTAATTCTCTGTATCCATGAAAATGCTGAGGTAAGGGTTATTGCCCTTATTTACCACAAGATTTACAAGGTACTGCAATGAATCCAGGGTCTGACCTCTTTTGCCTATGAGCACACCCATGTTCTCGCCGGAAAGATTGATCTGAAGCTGTTTTTCCGTGAGCTTCGTTTCAATATCCACAATAAGACCCATTGCAAGGAAGATCTCCTTCAGGAAAGTCTTTGCCACGCCTTCCGGATCGTATTTCCTGGTCACTCTGACTACTGCGCTTTTGGCGCCTAAACCCAGGAAGCCTTTGCTGCCTTCTTCCAATACTTCTATATCTACTTCGTCTCTGGACGCTCCCAGCTTATCAAGTGCGGCGGAGATAGCGTCATCGACGTTTTTTGCTGAAATTTCTACAAAATTCATTCTATTATTTCCTCTTTTCCGCTTTCGCTTTTTTTGCTGCTTTTAACGCCTCTTTGGCTTTCTGTTGTTCCTGCGTACGCTTTATAGCCGCCTGACGGTCTTTTTCGTCGATTCTGTCTTTATTCTTATCATAAACCGCTCCGGCTATCTTCTGGATGATAAACTGGAATACGTTTGAGATTACCCAGTAAAGACCTACTCCGGCAGGTACTGTGCCGGCCATAACTGCCATGATCGCAGGCATAACAAAGTTCATGGACTGCATTGCTCCCGCCATAGGGTCGTTGGGGTCCTGCGGCTGGGTGTCCGTAGCCGATTTACCCGTAAAGTACGTCGTGATACCAGACAGGACAGGGATTATGATTCCAGGGAAGCTCAAGCCTGTTTTATAGAGCAGGTTGATTCCGCAGAATGTTTCCACGAATACCTTATGGTCATAAAGTCCCTGGAGCTCCGTCGTATATTTGCTGAATGACATGAGCACCGCTCTCCATTCTTCGGGAGACATGGCGTTGACCAGTTTTACAAGGTCGCTGTGTACTGCCAGGTCGATTGCCAGACTGTGGTTTACCGCGATGTTATACAGAGCGTCTACTCTGGCCTCAACCGGTATGGACAGGAATAAATTGGCAATGTCGCTGTAATTGGCGTTGATGGCGTTTACATAAAGATAAGGCTGCTGGAAAATGTGATAAAGAGCATAGAGAATAGGGAGCTGAACCAATAATGGCAGACATCCCGCAAGGAGATTGACTCCGCTTTCTCTCTGGATCTTCTGGATTTCCATCTGCATCTGCATCTGAGATTCTCTATCCGTCTGGTTTTTGTATTTTGCCTGGATAGCGTTGATTTTCGGCTGAATCTCCTGCATTTTCTTTGTTGATTTAATTTGCATGTACGAAAGGGGTGAAAAAGCGCCTTTTATTATAAGGGTAAATAAAATGATTGCTATACCCAATGCAAATCCGGGGTTTACATTATAAACTCCGTTGAATATGGCGTTATAAAATACGCCCAGGCCTCTGGCTATGGGTCCTACGATAGCTCCCGCCTCACCTCTCGCCAAGAGGAATGACGAGGATTGAACCAAACCAGCGCCGAATAATGGTCCTAACAATATAATACCTCCTTTTAGTCGTCCGTAAGGTGGAATTATGTTCTTTTCTCTCCGAGGGCTCAGGGCTCTGCCCTAAGAACCCGCAAGTTCCCGGGGTCCACGAAATGCTGTAGTGTAACGTAAGCATTTTGGGGTAAAACTTCGCCCCTTGACCCATGTATGAGCTTCGCTCTTGAAATCGGAGTTTTTTTGGCTAATTTATAGCTTCTCACTTTTGGGAGATTACAAAACTAATTAAATTTTCGGCCAAATCAAAGTTTTTCAAAGTATGTCAATTTTAGCCTAATAACTGCAGAAATGAGTGCGAAGCACTTTATTGAATCCGATGCAAACGGATTCTGACCATAATTTGTTCCCAAAGGGAACAACATCATAGCGAAGCGCTTCATTCCTTCATTCGAGCCGAAGGCTCGTCTTCATTGCGCCAAATGCGCTTCTACGGAACAGGATCATATCCACCTTCGTGGAAAGGATGACAGCGGCTGATCCGCTTTATCCCCATCCATGTTCCTTTTAATACACCGTATTTTTCAATAGCCTCATATGTATAGGCCGAGCAGGTGGGAGTATATCTGCAGTTTTTGCCGAGATACGGCGATATACACAGCTGATAGAACCTGATACATTTCAGGAAGCCTTTTTTAAGAATATTCTTCAAAATACTCATCTTCTTTCAAAATTTACAAAAGATTTCAAAAAATCAATGTATTAATTCTTCTCCGACAAAAGCTTATGCTTGGAAAGAAGCATTATAAGGGATTTTTTTATCTCCTGGAATGTGGCGTCTTTGGCCGCCACCCGGGCAATTACCACAATGTCGTATCCCTTTTTAATGTCGTCCTCCATAAGCCTGACATTTTCCTTTATCAAACGTGTTACTCTGCTGCGCACCACGCTTTTTCCTACTTTTTTGCTTACCGAAACACCCAGATAATCAGAATCCTTATTATTCCGCACCACATACATGACGAGGAACCTGTTAGCTATTGATTTTCCTTTGTTATAGACAAATCTGAACTGATAATTTTTTTTAAGCGATTCCAATTTCAACTAAATCCTTTCGATATTTTTGCGTCCCGGGCCTACAAATTTAAATTTTTTTCCTCTTTTTTACGAAAATGGGACGAAATGAGATTTTTTTCTGCCTATAATGTATTCACAGTAAAATCACGATTTATACACAAAGGAATTTTTTTGTTTTTTAAGGAGACGCATACTTAAGACGAAATGCGGACCGCCTCAAAAAAATCATTTCTTCCCTTAATGATCAGAGGAAAATCAGTGGGTCCAAAAAAGAATGAGACCCGAAAAATCACTAAGCCGCTGCCGCGTCAGGTGATTTTTCACAGAATATAAAATGAAAGTCAGATAAATGCAAATTATGTTATAAATGTATTTAAAATGAATCCGGTGCAAGCGGATTCTGACCATAATTTGTTCCCGAAGGGAACATCTTCATAGCGAAGCGCTTCATTTCTTCATTTGCTCCGAAGGAGCATCTTCATTGCGGTCTGAGTCAGCGCAGTCCAGCATTATACAATGAAGGAATCTTCTATACGCCGATAATTCTAAATACAAAAAGACCGCCAATTTCCTGCGGTCTTTCCTGAACATAATTTTCAATTAAGCTATCTCTTTCCGCACGGGACAATTAATTCCGGTTTTTCTTAAATATTGCCTTGGGCAAATTTTACGTATACCGGGAATTAAAGGTTTCCTTTTTTTGTATTCAGTGTACCTGAATCAACGCTCAAAACTACACAAAAACACAAAAATGGGGAATCATTTATGCTGATAAAACCTTTCTGCCTTTTCTTCTTCTAGCCGCAAGAACTTTTCTTCCGTTAGAAGTAGACATTCTTTTTCTGAAACCGTGTTCTTTGCTTCTCTGCCTTTTTTTAGGCTGAAATGTCATTTTCATAACTTACTTAGCACCTCCTTAAAATTTACCTGCCGCTCATTTTGATGGGTAACAAGCAGGTCACAAATTCTTTTGTTTCGGGTCTCACCACGGAGAACCCGTGTTTCGGTAAATTTTTATTCCAAATTTTACGGACTGTTTCTATTATATTAAATAAAACTATCGTAGTCAAGAAATTTTCTGCCATTTTTTGTTTTAAGAAAAATTCCAGAAATCCTGCCGGAATATTTTCCTTCAATAAGGTATGCTTATTATATTTTTTTTAGAATAAAATTTATTCATACCGAAAGGGAAAAAGTCCGTTCTTTTCGAAATACTGCAGAAAATCCGACATTTAATACCAAAGAGCCAGCCTGTGGATAACTTGATTATTGGATGGTATTTTGTTATAATTTAATTCCACTTCACGAAAATGCGTTGCTCATTTTGTTTGCTTTGGCGTTTTCGGAAAAATGCTTAATTAAAATATATCGAAATAAACATTTTAAAGAATTTGGATTATTTTATTATCAATGAAATTCAATATAGACAAAAACATTTAATATCATGTGCGAAGCACTTTAATTGAATCCGATTTCCGGATTCTGACCGAAGCTGCGCAAAAAGTACATAAAAAATATATAAACAACCAACAGCAAATTAACAGAAAAGCATTATTTGACAAAATCTTTTGCGCATTATCGCTTTTCGAAGAAAAATATCGCTTCCCGAAGAGAAATATCACTCGCCGAAGGCGAATATCACTTATTCCGAAACACGGCTTCACACTGAGATATCATGATTTTACCGTACAAAATCATATTACATATACAATCTAGGAGGAGTTATGGAACAACTAAATTTAATTTGGCGCAACGCCATGGACCGGGTAAAGGACAAGCTGCCCACCACTAAGGTCTACGATTCATGGCTGGCAAGCGCGACACCGGTATCAGTCGATTCCACTGCCCAGGAGTTCGCCATCCAGACGGAAAACTCCCTGCAGCGAACCATGATCGACAAAAAATATAAAGAGACCATCGAAGAAGAGCTGTTTAATGTAACAGGCGTACCTTACCGCCTTGTTATCCTCATAAAAGACGACCTTGAGGCAATAAAACCGCTTCAGACCAGCACAGTCTCAGTAAGTCCCAACCTGAATCCAAGATATACATTCGATTCATTCATTGTGGGAAATTCAAACAGACTGGCTCACGCGGCGGCATACGCAGTAGCGAAAAATCCTGCAAACGCATATAACCCGCTGTTCTTATACGGAAACGTAGGTCTCGGAAAAACTCACCTTATGCATTCCATCGCACATTATATTCTTGAGAATAATCCGGAAGCAAAGGTTCTTTATGTAACCAGCGAAACATTCACAAATGAGCTGATTTATTCCATCAGAGAACACAAAAACGAAGAATTCCGCAATAAATATAGAAAAATCGACGTTCTTCTCATTGACGATATTCAGTTCATCGCCCAGAAGGATATGACTCAGGAGGAATTTTTCCACACATTCAACACACTTTACGAATCAAACAAACAGATAATCATTTCATCCGACAGACCGCCCAAGGAGATAAAAACTCTTGAGGAACGTCTCCGCAGCCGTTTCGAATGGGGTCTTATCGCCGACATTCAGCCTCCGGACTTTGAGACAAGGATCGCCATCCTTCAGAAAAGGGCCGTAATCGAGAATATAAATATTCCCAATGACGTAATGGAGTTCATCGCCCAGAACATAAAATCCAACATCCGTGAGCTGGAAGGCGCTCTGACAAGAATCGCCGCATACAGTCACTTAATGGATGAGACCGTGACCCTGGAGCTGGCTCAGGAGGCTTTGAAGACCTTCCTGAAGAACGACTCTCCCGCGATCAGTCCTGAATACATAATCGAGACTGTGGGCAAGTTTTACGGCATTTCGGCAAATGACATCAAGGGCAGCAAAAAGCCCAAGAATATCGCGTATCCCAGACAGATCGCCATGTATCTCACAAGAGAGCTTCTGGATCTGTCATACCCTCAGATAGGCGAGGTCTTCGGCGGCAAGGATCACACTACGATAATGCACGCATACACGAAAATCAGCAATGATATAGAGGAAAATCCCAAACTGGCAAACGAGATCGAAACTTTGAAGAAAAGGATAAGGGAAAGCGAGTAATTTTCTGTTTTCGAAAAAGGAAAATATTCGCAAAGGTATATTTAATAGGAAATTTCAGATTCGAAGCACTTAAATGAATTCTGCAAAGCAGAATTCTTACCATAATTATTCATAATTCATTTTGAATACTTTAAGTTTTTAATGAATTGAAAATTTTAGGCTAAAGAAAAATATTTTCGAGAAACAGCTTTTTTATGTAGGGGCGACTTCCCCTACAACCCCCGCTTAGGGCTGCGCCCTAAGAACCCGCTTTGCTGGTGACCGAAAACGATACGCTTCGCGTAGACATTTTCGCCAATAATTTTGGCTCCGGAGTCAGCCTTCGGCACAAATTAGATTATTCTTAATGAAAAGAAACTCTGGTGCTGACGAAAATGATGCGCTCAAGCTAATCGCTTAAGCTTAGCCATTTTCGGGGAAAGTCTTCGACTAAAGAGAAATTTTCGATATCTAAATAATTACTTATAAACTCTAACCGCCAGTGCGAAGCACTTAAATGAATTCTGCAAAGCGGAATTCTTACCACAATTATTCAATACCTTACCCCAAAACGCTTCCGCTTCTCTGCGTTACGCTCCAGCGTTTCGGGAACCCCGCACTATTCATTATTCATTAGCTCAATTATGTGAATATCCTGTAAATTCCATGTTGGCAAAATGTTTATAAACAATCAGGAAAAATTACCCATAATTTTTCCCTGTGAATAATGTGTACAACCCTCACTCCCTTATCAACAGGTTGTCCAAAATCAAAACAAGGATTTTTCAGCGGGTTTTGCCGCGAATCCACAATTCCACAGAACCTACTACTAGTACTACTAAAAACAAACATATATATATGATAGCTGTACACATACCAGCCTTGTGTTGATAACTATGACCACAATTATGTGAAATCAAAATTAGAAAAGAGGCCATATTATGAAATTTTCATGCTCAAGAGAAGAGCTTTTCAATAAGCTGAACATCGTAACCAAAGCAATTTCATCCCGTTCGGTGCAGCCAATACTCCAGTGCGTTCTGGTAACAGCCGATAAAACCGGAGTTGTTCTGACTGCAACGGATCTTGAACTGGGAATGGAAAGCTCTCCCATTCCCGCAACAGTCAAAAAAGAAGGCTCCATAGCCCTGGAAAATAAAATGTTTCTTGAGATAATCAGACGTTTTTCCGGCGAAACCGTTATTATGGAAACGGACAAATCCTTCGGCGCGGAGATCACCTGCGGATTCTCCAAATTCAAGATCATGGGCCTGAACGGCGAGGAATTTCCCGCTCTGCCTTCCGTTTCAAAGGATTCGTTCATAGAGATCTCAAAGGATTCCTTCAAGGAAGCGGTCAAAAAGACCATTTTCTCAGTGTCCCAGGACCCTTCAAAGCCTGTACTCACAGGCGAGCTTATGGAGATTTCCGGCAAAGAGCTGAAGGTGGTTTCTGTTGACGGATTCCGTATTTCCTGCTATTTTACCAATTCAAACGGAAATAAGGACGGACAGATCATTGTACCTGCCAAAACAATGTCAGAGGTAAGCAGAATTCTCGGCGCGGACGAGGAAGACGAGAATATGCGTATCTACATTACTGATAATCATGTGCTTTTCGAGCTGGATGACGTGACTGTGATCTCCCGTCTGATAAGCGGTACTTACATGAAATACGAGACCAGCTTTCCCCCTGAGTTTAAGACTCAGTTTACAGCGAAGAAGGATGATCTTATTTCCGCTCTTGAGCGCGCTATGCTGATTTCACGCGACAGCAGAAAAACTCCCGTTGTACTCACGATAGATGATGGTATTCTGAAGATCTCATCTACCAACGAGACAGGAAAGGCTCTTGAGGATGTGGAGATAAACTCCGTTGGCGACAAGCTGGAGATCGCATTCAATCCCAGGTATTTGCTGGAGCCTGTGAAGGTTATTGATGATGATTATGTAACGCTTAAGTTTAATTCGCCTCTCAGTCCCTGTATAATCGTGGGTGCGGAGGAACAGGACTGTAAGTATCTGGCATTACCCTTAAGAATGTGATGTGCCTCCGGCGGCTTAGGGGCGTTGCCCCTAAGAACCTCATAAGGGACTTCGCCCCTTAACCCCGTGTATTTTCAATTTTAAAATGATGTCTGAGATATAAGGTTTTACAAAATTCAGAAGCAGATAAACAGGATTTAAAATATACGGCATTACCCTTAAGAATGTGATGAAGGCTACCAAAATTTGGAAGTTATTACCATACGGGTGCAATGAATATTGAAGAATTGCGGTCGGAATCCGCGGTTTTTCCGGTTTATGTTTGATATTCTTTGTAATTTTAATTAAAAATAATTGATTAATATGGCTGAATCGTTGATTTTGCCATATTTTTTTATCATCTGAAAATATTAAATGCGGTTATGCGAAATAATATAATTTCTTAAAATTCTTTTATATTTGATTGAAATCTAATGCGGAGAATAACAAAATAGGATATAATTATAATATATATTTTAACTACGAAAAATCAAAAATCTCCTAAAGCAAGAAACTTCAATTTAGCCATTAACTTTATTAAGCAAAGTTTCGGGTCAAGGGACGAAGTTCCTTGCGGGTTTTTAGGGCAGAGCCCTAAACGGATTCTTAAGGCAGAGCCTTAAGCGGGTTCTTAGGGCAGAGCCCTAAGCCGCCGGAGGCAAAAAAACTAAGGTGAGAGTATGCAGGAAGTTTATATTAAAACGGAATTTATCAAACTGAACCAGCTTCTGAAGCTGGCCGGAGTCCTGGATCAGGGTTCCGACATAAAATATATGCTGGAATCGGGCATGATCCGGCTGAACGGCAGCGCCGTTTCCGAACGCGGCAGAAAAATCCGCGTAAATGATGTGGTTTCCGTTACGGGTTATGAAGATATTCTTGTAAAAACTGACGAATTGTGATGTGGTATCTATGAAACTTGAAAAAATTTCCCTTCTTGATTACCGGAATATCAAGTCGGAGGAGATATTTTTCGGCGATAAACTGAATATAATCTCCGGACCCAACGGCCACGGAAAAACCAATATTTTAGAGAGTATCTACCTTTGCTCAACAGGCCGCAGCCA
>JAFWDD010000046.1 GCA_017534115.1 Bacillota bacterium
ACAGATCCTTTGTGCTAAATCAGCACACGTTGAGGGACTGATTTAAAACGGAGGAAAAGATATGAAAAAGATTTTAGCATTGGCATTTGCGGGCGCGCTGGCTTTTTCCGCAGCAGCCTGCGGTGCTAAGGAAGAGGAGGTTTCCGTTGCTGCCGAAACGGCTGAAGAAGTAAAGGAAGTGGCGGAAAAGGAAGCTGAAAAAGCTGAAGAGGAAGTCGAGGAGACTGAAGAAGCTGTTGAAGACGAAGAAAACGATGCGTCCTTCCAGCTTGTATACGAGGTTCCCGAAGAGTGGGCGAGCGGTGACGGCGGAGGATACATCTGGATTGCGCCTCCTTCGAAGGGAAACACAATATTTCTGCAGGTCTTTGACGGCGAAGCCGGCGATGATTTCAGCATTATGGGCACAGGCAAATTCACATCACAGGTTGAGGACACTGAGCCCGTTGTTATTGAGCCTTTTGAAGCGGGAAATTTCACATGGCACGGATATTCCATAAATTTCCCCGGATATTTCGGGCCGGAGACTATAGTGCTTCTGGCTTCCAATGTTGACGGAGAATCAGGCAAGGCCGTTGGCGCAAGGATTGATCTGGGCGTGGATGAGGCGCCAAATTTCTCACTGGACAGCGAAGAAATCCAGAGTATTCTCGCAAGCTGCGCGTTCCGGCAATAACATGATTTTTAAGGACTCCGATTGTTTTCGGGGTCTTTTTTTGTGCAATTTGGCAGAATATGTAATAAGAGGTAATTTATGGAATATAGCCAAAAATATTGAAAAAATAATAGTAAAATGTTACAATAATATTAACGAAACCGGTTTACGTTAGAAAATTTTGAGCATCAGAATTTATAAAGGAGGTTTTGTTATTGAAAATTAAACAAAAAATTGTCTGCGTCGCGGTGGCTTTGTCCTTGATGCCAGCACAGGGACGGCTTTCGGCGCAGGATGTCATACATACAGAAGAATCGCTCCGTATAGAGGAGAATATAGGGTAACATATTACAAAACTTGCACAAAAACGAATGAAACTGCCAATAGCAGTGAAGCGGGACCGAACACAACGGTGAAAGAGGAAACATCGGGAAAAAGCGCGGTATCGTCCGAAGCGTATGAAGTGCTTAATCTGGTGAACAAATACAGAAAAGAAAACGGACTGACTGCGCTTGCCTTGAACGAAAACGCCTCAAAGGCGGCTAATGTCCGTGCGGAGGAGATCTCCCGAAGCTTTTCACACACACGGCCTGACGGCAGAGCTTTCTACACGGCTCTTGACGCGGTTGGAATCACGAAAGGCTCGAGAGGCGAAAACATTGCCAGCGGTTACAAAACGCCGGCGGACGTAATGTCGGCGTGGATGAATTCTTCCGGGCACAGGGCGAATATTCTGAGCAAGTCATATAAGGAAATCGGAATAGGGATTTATAAGGACGGCGCAGGCAGGCTAAACTGGGTCCAGCTTTTTGTGGGATAAATCAAAATGACTTTAATTCAGTTGGTTTAGGCAGAAAAAATGCCCGAAGGTTTTAATTTCGGACATTAGATGTTTATTTTTTTAAAAGCGCCGTCGAATACATATATTTCCGTAAAGCCGCATCTTTTCGCGAGAGCAAGTGCTTCGTCGAAGGCGAAATCTATATTGGACGCTTTGTGAGCGTCTGAGTTTATCATTATTTTTCCGCCTTTTTCCCGGATGATCCTGAGAAGTTTTTCGGAGGGGTAGGGCGTCTTTCGATAACCGCGGCTCATGGCTCCTGTGTTGATCTCGAAAATCATATCACGGGAAATCAGCTTAATTATGGCATTTTCGGCGGCAGATACATATCTGGGGGCGGTTTCATCAAAAATGGAGCCGTCCTCATTGAATTTTGAGATGAGATCCAGATGTCCGACTATTTCGCCGTTCACATTGGAAACGCAGGCGAAATAATCCTCCGCGAATGCCAGAAAATCACCGTTATACAGCCGGTTTACAGCGTCAATCTGAATTTCGGCCGTCTCATCCACGGGTATGTACTCGCCATTTTTCAGCACATAGTGAACGGAACCGATTGTGTAGTCGTATGGCGAAATATCCTCATCCGAGCAGTAATCCGCCTCGATTCCCAGGAAAATCTTGATTCTGTCTCCGTAAACATTCCGAAGGCGCCTGATTTCCTTTATATATTCCGCTGTGCCTTCTTTGGACATACAATAGGATTCATCGAAGGGCGTATACATATGTCCGGAAAAGCCGATTGCCCAAAATCCCTTTTCTATCGCAGAAATCACAACCTCTTCGGGCGTGCTTCTGCCATCGCAGAAGGTCGTGTGGGTGTGGAAATTGCATTTCAGGCTCATGTCATTTTCTCCTGTTTTACTTTGTGGTCGATAACGTGGCGGGAAGCCAGCTCTTTGCGGATGTCCTCAAGGCTGATGCCCATTTCTATCATCATGACCATTACGTGGTAGGCCAGATCGGCGATTTCGTATATGGTTTCCTTTTTGTCGTCGGCTTTTGCGGCGATTATTACCTCTGTGGATTCCTCTCCGACTTTTTTCAGTATCTTGTCGATGCCCTTTTCAAAAAGGTAGGTGGTGTAGGAGCCTTCCTGTTTGTTGATTTTTCTTCCTTCGATAAGCTCCATGAGGCCCTCGTATGAGAAGGCGTAATTTTTGTCGCTTTCAAAAACCGTCTCAGTGAAGCAGGATTCCGTGCCTCTGTGGCAGGCAGGACCGTCCTTCAGCACATACACAGCCAAAGCGTCCAGGTCGCAGTCTGCGACGATGCTCACAATGTGCTGGAAATTGCCGGAAGTCTCGCCTTTGCGCCAAAGCTCCTGACGTGAGCGGGACCAGAAACAGGTCTGCTCTTCCTTCATGCTTATTTCAAGGCTTTCCCGGTTCATGTATGCCAGGGTGAGGATTTTTTTGCTCTCGGCGTCGATGACAACGGCGGGAATCAGTCCCTTTTCGTCAAATTTAAGCTCGTCTATGTTAATCATATCAATCTCCTATCTTCTAACAAGTATGTTTTCTTTTGCTAAAGTTTCTTTCAGGTGGGGAATCTGGACTTCGCCAAAGTGGAATATGGAAGCGGCAAGTCCTGCGTCAACCTTGGGAAGAGTTTTGAAAAGCTCGATGAAATCGGACTCTTTGCCGGCTCCGCCCGAAGCGATGACAGGCACGTTTACAAGCTCGCAGACAGCTTCAAGCATTTCCAGATCGAAGCCCTGTTTAACTCCGTCCGTGTCGATGCTGTTCAGCACAACTTCGCCCGCGCCAAGATCCACACATTTTTTAATCCATTTCAGGGCGTCAAGGCCTGTATTCTCACGTCCGCCTTTTGCGAAAACCGTGAACTTTCCGTCAACTCTTTTTACATCGGCGGAAATTACAACGCACTGGCTTCCGTACTTTTTGGCGGCCTCGTATATAAGATTGGGGTTTTTGATAGCCCCGGAATTTACGCTTACCTTGTCGGCTCCGCATTTCAGGACTCTGTCGAAATCATCAACGGTGTTGATGCCGCCGCCGACTGTGAGAGGTATGAAAATCTGGGACGCCGACTCAACGAGAATGTCCGTGAAGAGCTTTCTGCCTTCGGCCGATGCTGTGATGTCGTAGAAAACCAGCTCATCGGCGCCGTTTTCGCTGTAATAACGTGCAAGCTCCACAGGGGAAGAAACATCGTTCAGGCCCTTAAAGTTCACGCCTTTGACAACTCTGCCGTCCTTTACGTCCAGACAGGGGATTATTCTTTTTGATATCATTTTACTTTACCTCCCCGGCTGTTTTTATGGCCTCGGCCAGGTCCAGAGCGCCTGTATAAAGGGCTTTTCCCAGGATCGCGCCGGCAATTTTCATCTTGCTGAGGGTTTTGATGTCCGACAGGGTGGAGATTCCGCCGGAGGCCACAATGTCTATATTGAATTTTTCCGAAAGCTCCTTATAAAGGCCGATGTTGGTTCCGCCAAGCATTCCATCCTTGGAAATGTCCGTGCAGATAAGGGTTTTGACGCCTATTTCCTCAAGGTCGCGGCAGAAATCGAAAAGGGTCTTGTCCGAAAGCTCCAGCCAGCCTTTTATGGCAACCTTGCCTTCCTTTATGTCGGCTCCCACGGCAATTTTTTCGCTGTATTTCTGAACCATTTCCTTTGTGAAACCGGGGTTCGTAATGGCCGCCGTGCCGAGAATGACTCTGTACGTGCCGGCAGAAATGTATTTTTCGATGGTTTTCTCGTCTCGAATGCCGCCGCCGATCTCAACCTTCAGTCCGCTTTCGTCTATTACTTTTTTGATCGTTTCAAAATTATCGGTATTACCGCTTTTAGCGCCGTCCAGATCCACAATGTGGATGAACTCGGCTCCCGCTTTTCTGAAGCCTTTGGCAACCTCGGCCGGATTGTCGCTGTACACGGTTTTCTGCGCGTAATCGCCTTTCACGAGACGCACCGCGCAGCCGTCTATTAAATCTATGGCAGGGAATATTTTCATAATTTATCCTTTCTTAAAGCTCGCAAAAGGCTTTCAGTATATTAAGTCCCACTTTTCCGCTTTTTTCCGGATGGAACTGGGTTCCGTAAACATTTCCGTCCCAGACGGCCGCAGTGAGAAGCTCGCCGTATTCCGCGAGAGCCGCAACGGATTTATCGCAGCTGGCTCCGTAGAAGGAATGGACAAAATACACGCTGTCACCCTCTTTTATATACTTGAAAATAGGGCAGACCGGTCTGTTTTTGGGAAAAATAAGGTTGTTCCAGCCCATGTGGGGAATTTTCAGAGTTCCCGTTGTATTTTTTATGGGAATTATCTCGCCTTTGATGAGGCCTAAGCCCTCGTGAGTGCCGAATTCATAGCTTTTTTCGAAAAGAAGCTGCATTCCGAGGCATATGCCCAGAAGAGGCTTGCCTTTTTTCGCTTCCTCCATAACTACGGTTCCCAGGCCGCTTTCCTTAAGCTTCCTTGCGGCGTCCTCGAAGGCGCCTACGCCCGGGAGAATGATTTTATCGCTTTTGCGGATTGTATCGGCGTCCCCTGTAACAACAACATCTTCGCCGATGAAGCTGAATGAGCTTTTCAGGGAAAAGAGGTTTCCCACGCCGTAGTCCACTATTGCTATCATTTTAAAGTACCCCCTTTGTGGAAGGTATTTCGTCCTTGTATGCCTCGTCTATTCTTACCGCCGCGGAAAGAGTCCTTCCCAGAGCCTTGAAAAGAGCCTCGATTATGTGGTGGGAATTTGTGCCGGAGAGCTTTTTAACGTGGAGTGTGATTCCGGCTTTCCGCACGAATCCGAGAAGGAATTCCTCCACAAGCTCTGTGTCGAATGTGCCGACCTTTTCCGAAGGTATGTCCACATCGAAGCCAAGATATGAACGTCCGGAAATGTCCACAGCGCAGAGCACAAGAGCCTCATCCATGGGAATTATCCTGTGCGCGTAGCGCGCGATGCCTTTTCTGTCGCCCAGCGCCTCCGCGAAAGCCTCGCCGAGACAGATTCCAATGTCCTCTACTGAGTGGTGGTCGTCCACATTTGTGTCTCCTGCGCACGTAATGTCAAGATTAAAGCGTCCGTGGCTTCCGAAAAGGGTCAGCATATGATCCATAAATCCCACGCCTGTTGAGATCTCGCATTCGCCGCCGGCGTCTAGATTAAGGAAAAGGGTAATGTCGGTTTCGTTGGTTTTTCGTTCTATTCTGCATTTTCTCATTTTATCACCTGTTTCAATATTCTGTCAGTCTGTTTCAAAAATACATCCATCTGCTCTTTTGTGCCGATGGTTATCCGGTTGTAATCCGCAATCAAGGGATTGGTAAAATGTCTTATAAGCACGCCGTTTTCCTTTAATTTAAGGTAAAGATCCTCTCCGCCGATCCTGTCCGATTTTGCGAAAATGAAATTCGCGCTGGAATCCAAAACCGTAAATCCGCGTTTTTTCAGCTCGGAGACTGTGTATTCACGGATGGAGATGATTTTTCTGGCGTTATCCATATAATACTCGTTTTCGGCGATTGCCGCAATACCTGCCGCGGAAGTCATGCGGTTTACGTTATAGGGATTTGTGGAGTATTTGATTTTGTCAAGGTCCGCGATGAGGTCCTTGTTTCCCACGCCGAAGCCCAGTCTCGCTCCCGCCATTGAGCGGGATTTTGAAAATGTCTGGGTCACAAGAAGGTTGTCATATTTTTTTGTGAGAGGAATCGCGCTTTCGCCTCCGAAATCCACGTAGGCCTCGTCTATAATCACAACATTGTTCGGATTGGACTTTACGATTTCCTCTATTTTATCCAGTCCCAGAGCGATTCCCGTGGGAGCGTTGGGATTTGCGATGATTATATTTTTTCCTATGTTAAGATAGTCTTTGTAATTTATTGTAAAATCGTCATTCAGGGGTATCTCCTCATAAGGCACCATGTTTATGTCTCCGAAAACAGTGTAAAAACCGTAGGTTATGTTGGGAAAGACGATAGGATGGTCCTTGTCGCAGAACGCCATGAAGGCGAAATTTATTATCTCGTCCGAACCGTTTGTAGGGAGTATGTTTTCCGGCTCCATCCCGTAAAGGGAAGCGATTGCCTGCCTCAGATAAAGGCTCTCCGGGTCTGAATAAAGCATGAGTTTTTTGCTTTCTTCGAAAACCGCCTCGGTCACGCCTTTTGAAGGCGGATAAGGTGATTCGTTTGTGTTGAGCTTGACATACTCCATGTTTTTGGGCTGTTCTCCGGGAGTGTAGGCCTCCAGGGAACTGTATTTTTCGCTTAAATATCTGCTCATATTAATTCTCCTTGATTAATTCAAAAGTAAATTCTATTCAAAACGGATGAGCGCGCTTTTCGCGTGGGCGTGGAGTCCTTCCTTCTCTGCGAAGTACGCCACATCGTCCTTTACCTTTGAAAGAGCGTCCTTTGTATAGTATGTGAACTGGGTCTTCTTTATGAAATCGTCAACAGAAAGGGGATTTGAGAACCTTGCCGTTCCGCTTGTGGGAAGGGTGTGGTTAGGTCCCGCGAAGTAATCGCCCAGAGCTTCGGGGCAGTTTTTGCCCAAAAATACGGAGCCTGCGTTGGTCACCTTGTCCAGATAGTCAAAGGGATTGTCCGTGCATATCTCCAGATGCTCGGGAGCGATGGAATTGGAAAGCTCGATGGCTTCGTCAATGCTTTTTGTAATGATTATTTTTCCGTTGTTTTCGATGGACGGACGTGCTATCTCCTCTCTGGGAAGAAGTTTGAGCTGGTTTTCCAGTTCAAGACTTACGGCATTCGCCAATTCTTCGCTGTCCGTTATGAGTATAGCCGCCGCCATTTTGTCATGCTCCGCCTGGGAGAGAAGGTCAGCCGCAAGGATCTTAGGGTCACTGGTATTGTCCGCTACAACGAGAATCTCGCTGGGTCCGGCTATCATGTCTATGGAAACTCTGCCGTAGACCTGCTTTTTGGCCTCCGCTACGAACGCGTTTCCGGGTCCTACTATCTTGTCTACTTGCGGTATGGTTTCCGTGCCGTAGGCCAGAGCTGCAATGGCCTGAGCTCCGCCGCATTTGAATATTTTGTCAACCCCTGCGATCTTTGCCGCCGCCAGGATCACG
>JAFWDD010000047.1 GCA_017534115.1 Bacillota bacterium
ATTCATTTTTTTTACCTCTTGAATGTTGTATAATAATGGATATATTATGTAACATAATGAGATTTTTTTCAAGAGGAAAATTCCCGTCCTTTCGGAGCGGTTTGGTGTTGATATGAGTGATAAGAAGAAGATAAAATACGATATTGTTTTCATAGTGATTGCCCTTTGCGCTGCGGCGGTTTTGTACTTTTCGGGAGTACTTTCGCCGGGAGACAAAGGGGCTTATGCCGTCATTTACATAGACGGCCGGGAAAACGGAAGGTACGCGCTGGACGCGGACGATTCCTTCGTTGTTAAGACTGACTCAGGCGAAAATCAGGTCGTCATATCCGGCGGAAAGGTTTCCGTCACAGATGCGGACTGTCCCGACAAGCTCTGCGTAAAACAGGGTGAGATCGACCGCCAGGGAGAGACTATCGTATGTCTGCCCCACAAGCTGGTCGTTGAGATAGAAGGAGGCGCGCCTCCTGAATTTGACGTGATTTCGAAGTAATACGGTGATATTTATGCGTGAGAGTACGAAAAGAAGCAGAAAAATCGCATATTACGGTATGTTTGCCGCTCTGGCTCTTATAATGAGCTATGTGGAGCGGTTTATTCCCGTGCCCGTACCCGTGCCGGGAGTCAAGCCGGGTCTCGCCAACATTGTCATACTGCTGGTGCTCTACACGATGGACGAGAAAAGCGCATTTTATATTTCCGTTGTCAGGGTTATTGTGGCGTCTCTGCTTTTTTCCGGTATGGCAGGCTTTTTCTATTCAATCGCGGGAGCCATGCTGAGTCTCGGGGTCATGATACTGCTGAAAAAGGCCGACAAGATGAGCATTGTGGGCGTCAGTGTGGCCGGCGGTATTTCACACAATGTGGGACAGATTTTAGTGGCCTGCGCGGTCCTGGAGAACATCCGGCTGATGTATTATCTGCCAATACTGCTCATTTCCGGTATAATCACGGGATTCTTTACGGGTATCGTAGCTAAGGCGGCCATGAGGTATGTGCGCCAAATACGTTGAAATAGGACTTTGGATGAGCGCAATGAATAATGAATAGTGAATAATGAATAATTGTGGTTAGAATCCGCTTTAGCGGATTCATTTAAAGTGCCTTCGGCACGGATTAAAAGAGAATTCCACGGCTATGGGAGTATTTCCCAGGCCGTGGTTTTTTTTCTGGGGAAATTTGTGCGCGGATTTCATTGATATAGGAGAACCTTCATGAGCTTCCGAAAGTGAAAAGCTTTAGTTTTGCCAACAACCTTCCCTTGCATATTACACGGGGTCAAGGGACGAAGTCTTATCCCAAAATGCTTCCGCTTCACGTTGTTCCGCTCCAGCATTTCGGGAGCCCAGATATTTGCGGGGTTCTTAGGGGCAAAAGCCAAAACTGCCATCAGACTGTGTAGTTTAATAAATAATAACTCTTATTTGCCTTATGTGAGGCGTCAGCAGATACAAAAGCCCTGAGCCCTCGGAGAGAAATGCCGCCAAAGGCGTATTTCGCTGACCGCAGGTCAATTTCGCTCCCTCGAAGAGGGAATTTAGCTCAGCAAAGGCGTATTTCGCTCAACTTTTTATTGCCTTATATCCAAAACCCATTTATAATTATTAATAGATATACATAAAACGCTAAATTACAAGGGAGAAAAAGGTTATGACTACTGCAAGCAAACGAAATTACATATGGATTTTCATATTTGCCGCGTTTTTGGCGGTCTACGGCATGATTTTAGGGGATTTCCACACAGCGTTCACCGGACTTAAGGATGTTCTGGGCAACACGGCGCTCCTCATCACGGACTATATTTACGTTGCCGGTCCTGCGCCGGCTTTCATGAACGCCGCTCTTGTAACGGTCTCCACAGGGCTTTTGCTCTACTGGAACGATTTTGAGGTGGATTCCACAGCCTATTTCATGGTGGGACTGATGGCGGGATTCGCATTGTTCGGCAAAAACATCATGAATATGTGGGTAATAGTTCTCGGCACATTCATATTCAGCCGTTTCAACAAGACCCCTCTGAAATCACATCTTCTGCCTTCGCTTATGGCGGCGGCAATAGGACCTATCGTCAACAATATCATTTTCAGGGAAGGCGCGGTCACTCCCCAGAGATACGTTCTGGCCTGCGCGGTAGGCGTGGGAATCGGTCTTCTGCTTCCCTTCGTTTCCGATAATGTTGGCAAGATCCTTCCAAACTACACTCTGTATAAAACAGGTTTTACTCTCGGAATCACCGCTCTTGTAGTGGTTTCCATACTGAAATCCTACGGCATTATTTTTGAACCCGTGTCCCTCTGGGGAAATGAATACCATTTCGCCCTTACCATGATGACACTTTTCCTTTGTATCGCCTTTATTGTCTTCGGCTCGGTCCTTCACGGATGGAAGGACTACCGAAAGCTTTTGCGGGAGCCCGGAACGCCGCCCAACGACTTTGTTGACACCCACGGCCACGGCGCAGTGCTTATTAACGTGGGCTTTGTGGGACTTGTTTCCCTGGCGTACATACTCCTTATCAGAGGACAGGTAAACGGCGCGACATTAGGCGGAATCTTCACTGTTATGGGCTTCGGCGGAAAGGGCAAGACGCCCAAAAACATCACCCCTATTTTCATCGGCGTGGCCATCGCGGGACTTACGTCCACATGGAACCTTGCCGGTCCCGGACCTCAGTTAGCGGCGCTTTTCGGCACCTGTCTGGCGCCCATGGCGGGAGCTTACGGAATTATCCCCGGAATCATCACGGGATTCTTCCACGCTTCCATCGTTATGAACGCAGGCGCTGGTTATTCGGGAGCCAACCTATACAACAACGGTTTCTCCTCGGGAATCTCCGTTATCGCCCTTCAGCCCATATTCGCCAAGCTCTGCAGAGAGCGCGTTTATGTGGATCCCGATATTGACAGCAAATCCGATATCGAGAAGCTGGCGGAAGAAGAACAGAGGCTCATGGAGATGGTCAAGGAAGACGAAGAAGGTCCCATTTAATGAGCGATATTCGCCTGCGGCGAGCGATGGTTTGCTTCGCAAAGCGATTGCTGCCTTTGGCAAGTGATATTATGCCTTTTAGGCATAGTTACGGCCGGAATCCGCTTGAAGCGGATTCAAATAAAGTGCCTTCGGCACGAATGAAAAATAAAATCCACGGCTATAGGGAGAAGTTCCTGAGGCTGTGGATTTTTTGTTTTTTATACAGGGGCGGCCTCCCCTGCAACCCCCGCTTAAGGGTCTTGCCCTTAAGAATCCCGCTCCGCTGGTGACCGAAAATGATGCGCACAAGCTATCGCTCATGCTTAGCCATTTTCGGGGAAAGTCCGCGGCTAAAGAGAGAAATTCGGTCATCTGAATCCAACAAACTCCCTCAGTTATCCTGTGTCGTTGAATCTCCCTCTTCGGAAATTAAAAAAACATATCCGAAACCCTCGAATATGCTTCCTAAACCTTCATCTGCCAGAAAACTATATTTTAGCCGAATTTTCGACCTATGTTCCCGCGCCGAAGGCGCGTCCTCCCGGAAATGCCCAGGAGTTCTGCAAGAATTATATATCACAAAAAACCGAATCTCAGCCATAAAGAAAAATCTCATGGCATTTTCGGGAATTAAAAATCTGCCCAGAACCGGAATCGAACCAGTGACAC
>JAFWDD010000048.1 GCA_017534115.1 Bacillota bacterium
GGCATATAGCACGGCTTAAAATCCCATTTTCGTTAAGTTTAAAAATAGCCGACAACATTCCCTTACTTATTACACGGGTCAAGGGACAAAGCTCCCTGCGGTCGCAATGAAAATAATGAAGACGGGCTTTCGCCCTGATGAATAATGAATAATTATTGTCAGAATCCGCCTGATGCGGATTTATTAAAGTGCCTTCGGCACGTGAATTTAAGAAGCCTTGTGAGCTTCCGAAAGTGAGAAGCTTTAACATAGCAAAAAACTATCCCCACATACTACACGGGTCAAGGGATGAAATCCCTTGCGGGTTCTTAGGGCAGAGCCCTAAGCCCTCGGAGAGCGGATTCTTAAGGCAGAGCCTTAAGCGGGTTCTTAGGGGCGGAGCCCCTGAGCCGCCGGAGGCACAACAAAGAAAGGTATCGTTATGAGTGATGAAGTTAGAGAATTAGATAAAGTCGTATCCGTCGACATAAACGACGAGATGCGTAAATGTTATATAGACTACGCCATGAGCGTTATTGTGGCCCGCGCGCTTCCCGACGTCCGGGACGGCCTTAAGCCGGTTCAGCGCCGAATCCTGTACTCCATGAGCGAGATGAACCTGGACCCTTCCAAGGGCTATCGTAAATCGGCGCGTATCGTGGGCGATACCATGGGTAAATACCATCCCCACGGCGACAGCTCCATCTATCAGGCAATGGTGCGTATGGCGCAGAACTTCTCCATGCGTTATATGCTGGTAGACGGCCACGGCAACTTCGGCTCCATCGACGGCTACGGCGCTGCTGCCAGCCGTTACACAGAAGCCAAAATGGCAAAGATAACCACAACCATGCTTGCGGACATCGACAAAAACACAGTGGACTTCGTGCCCAACTACGACGAGAACGAAAAGGAACCCGTCGTACTCCCTGCAAGGATCCCCAATTTGCTGTTAAACGGCTCATCGGGCATAGCGGTAGGCATGGCCACCAATATCCCGCCTCATAATTTAGGCGAGGTAATGGACGGAGTTATCTTAATGCTCACCAACGAGCAGGAAGGCCGTGAGACCGAAGTCGAGGACCTTATGCAGATAATAAAAGGCCCGGACTTCCCCACAGGCGCGTATATACTGGGCAGAAGCGGTATCCGCTCCGCGTACCGCACAGGCCGCGGCAAGATCATCGTGCGCTCCAAAGCCGAGATAGAAGTGGCCAAAAACGGCAGAGAACAAATCGTCGTGACGGAGATCCCCTATATGGTGAACAAGCTCCGCCTTATCGAGAAGATAGCCGATCTGGCCAAGGACAAAAAGGTAGACGGAATCAGCGATCTTTACGACGCATCCGCCGGCGATGACATCAAAATCATCATCGAGGTGAAGCGCGACGCCAATGCCAGCGTTATTCTTAATCAGCTCTATAAATTCACATCTCTTCAGGAGAGCTTCGGCGTAATTATGCTGGCCCTTGTGGACGGCAAGCCGGAAATACTCAACCTGAGGCAGATGCTTTCGGAATACATCAAGCATCAGGAAAACGTTGTGCGCAGACGTACCCAGTTCGATTTGGATAAGGCTCTGAGAAGAGCCCATATCCTGGAAGGCCTGCGAATCGCCATCGACAACATCGACGAGGTCATCCATATAATCAGAACCAGCTACGACAACGCCAAGGAACGCCTGATGGAACGCTTCGGTTTAAGCGATATTCAGGCTCAGTCCATACTGGAGATGCAGCTGAGAAGGCTCCAGGGTCTTGAAAGAGACAAAATCGAGAACGAGTACAGAGAGCTTCAGGAAAAAATCAAATACTTCCGCGCGCTCCTTGACGACAGGAACCTGCTTTTGGGCGTTATCAAGGACGAGCTGACGGAAATCAAGAATAAATACAACGACGACAGAAGGACCCAGATCATCGACCAGCCCGGCGAGATCGACGATGAGGACCTCATCGAGGAGGAGACTTCCGTCATTACAATAACCAATCTGAATTATGTAAAGAGAATGCCTCTGGCGACCTATAAGAGCCAGAACAGAGGCGGACGCGGCATCAAGGGAATGCAGACCAGAGAAGAAGACTTTGTTAAGGACCTTTTCCTCTGCTCCACCCACGACACCATCCTGTTCTTCACTTCTCTGGGCAAGGTCTACAAGGCAAAGGGCTACGAGATCCCCGAAGCAGGCAGGACCGCAAGAGGCACGGCCATCGTCAACCTTATTGAGGTTTCCCAGGGCGAGAAGATCTCCGCTATTATGTCTCTGAAGGAGTTCGAGAGCGATAAATACCTTGTAATGGTGACAAAACAGGGCATTATCAAGAAATCACTGCTCTCCGAGTACGTAAACATCAGAAAAGGCGGTCTGACGGCAGTGAACCTCAGAGAAGGCGACGAGCTTATATCCGTAATGCTGACAGACGGCTCCGATGATATATTCGTGGCAACCAGAAACGGTATCGGAATCAAGTTCAGAGCTGACAGCGTCCGCAGTGTGGGCAGAACGTCAATCGGCGTTCGCGCTATACGTTTGAAAGGCGAGGACGAGGTTGTTTCCGCTATTATCGTCCACGACGGCGACAAGCTCCTGAACGTGACGGAAAACGGATACGGAAAACGTACTCTTGCCGAGGAGTTCAAGGTTCAGGGACGAAGCGGAATGGGCATTAAGGTCCATCAGCTCACGGAAAAAACGGGACTTTTAGTCGGCGTTGAGATAGTTTCCGACGATGAGGAATTCATGCTCATTACCTCCGAAGGCATTGTGATCCGTCTGAGAGGCAGAGATGTTTCCACATTCGGAAGAGTGTCCCAGGGCGTACGCCTCATGAATCTTGAGGACGGCGTTTCCGTTGTGGGTCTGGCCAAGATCCACATGGAGGACATTGAGGACGAAGAAGATTTGGAAGAAATTTCGGATAACCCCGAAAATGAGGATATAGAAGAAAATGTTTCCCCGGAAGATGACGGGGAATAGGCGAAAGGGAAAAGCAGGCCCGCGGAAGCGGGCCTGCTTTTTTGCTCTCCGAGGGCTCAGGGGCTTTGCCCCTAAGAACCCCACAAGGGATTTCATCCCTTGACTCTGTGTAATATGTGTCATAAGACTGTTGGCTGAGTATTAGTTTTTTGAAAACATATTTTTTAATATTGCATCTCAGGCATTGATTCCGAAAGAATACAGGGAGCCGGATAGGGAAGCAATTAAATTACATCAAAATACGAATAGGCCTTATCGTTCAGTTTTTCCCGAGAAAATAAAGGAAAAAGAATGGTTTTACCGTTATCTGTACGAATGCAGATTAATTCCTCGATACAAGATTTACTGTTTCTGCTTATTGTAAACTTGCCCAGTTTGATTTCCTCAATTTTGTTACCGGTACAGTCAGGAAAGTATTCTTCAATATTTTTGGCGGCTTTTGCTTTTGAAGGAATTCCCGGGTCGCATAATATATCTCCATGAGTGCTTATGCAAAGAGGAGTGCCTTCACACCAGAATACAATGTGGTCAAAGAAGCATTGAGTATGTTTGCCGTCCGAGAATATACCCTGTGAATTTTCTGTTTTGCTATAAAGGATAATATGGTCGATTTTTCTGCCTATGGCTTTGTCGTAATAACAGATGTCCGAAAAGCAATTCTTATGGATGCAGGCAAACATTATTTCATACAATGTGGAGAAAAGATTGGATAATTCATACTCGTTGATATTATCTTCCGTATCATAAATCATTAAAACGGATGAAGATTCATCTTTTACATATTCCAGTACACTTTCGTTTGTATCGTCAAAAATGATGAAGTTTGGGTCAGCGCCGGCTTCCAGAAGAAGCTTTGCCGCATCAAGAATGTATTTGTCGCTGGAAGAAGAGATCAGATTCGCGAGGCATTGCGCTCCGGCTTTGCCGTTATCCTTGGAACAGTCAAATCCATGCTCCAAAAACAATTTCACAATATAAGGGAGATATCTTCCGTCGGCTTCCGGATAATTCAGGTCGCAGTCTTCGCAGGATGCTTCCCTGCAGCTTTCACAATAAACATAACGGAGTTCTCTGGTAGAAGGATAGGAGTCAATAATATCGGAAAGCATATTATCATTGTATCCGTGAGGCGAAAGCGTGTTCAAATCAAAGCCTGTATTCAATAAATCCGTAATTTTTTTGAAATCCGGAGGATAATCAGAGCAGGCATATATTATTTTATCCACAATGTCGCTATAACTGTAAGTACTTAAATCAAAAGCCATAAAATCACTTCCTTTTACTTATGATAACACAAAATGAGTACAAAAAAACGGACAAAAAAATCCCCGCAAAAAGCAGGGAATTTCTACGTTTTCTATTTCTCAATAACCTCAATAATAGCCTCCGACTGGCTTTTGATATGCTTTGCGGCAACCTCTTTCGCTTTGGCGGAATCGTGGTTCTCGATGGCCTTGATAAGCTCGTTGTGCTGTTTAACGGCCAGCTTGCGGTTGTCTTCGGTGTATTTGAGGTAGGCGAGGCGGTATCTGTAAAGCTGGATCTTCAGGTTGTTGACAATGGAAAGGAGCTTGTCGTTCTTGGACGCGCGGAAAATCACGTCATGGAAATTGGCGTCAAGATCCGCCATATCGCTGAATTCCGCCGAATTTACGGCTTTTACGAAGTTCTTGTGGATTTTCTTCAGGGAAGCTACTTCCTCGTCCGTGATCCTGATGGCCGCCAGTTCAACAGCAAGAGTCTCCAGAGACGCGCGGACTTCCAGGATGTCCTTAACGTCCTTTTCGCTCATTTTCAGCACCTGGGCGCCTTTTCTGGGCACGATGCCCACAAGGTTTTCCTGGGCCAGCATTCTGAGGGCCTCACGAATGGGTGTACGGCTTACGCCTAATCTTTGCGCCAGCTGATTCTCCATAAGACGCTCCTCGGACTGGAGTTTGCCGTTCAGGATGGCCTCGCGCAGGGTGTTGTAAACAATCTCCCTAAGGGGCAGATAATTATTTGTGTTTATGTTAAAATCGTTGTCCATAATTCTTCTCTCCCATTCTGTTTTTATAAAACTCCGAAAGGAAAATGTCTTTCAGAGATGTCTCCTCTTTGATTGTGCGGAATGCCTTTTCCGCCGCCTCAAGATCCGTGAAAAGTCCGTAAACGGTGGGTCCGCTTCCGCTCTGGAGAGCGCCTTCGGCTCCCAGCTCCAGAAGTCTTTCCTTGAGATGCGCCGCTAAAGGCTGTTCCTTCAGTGTAACCGTTTCCAGCACGTTCACCAGTCCGCCTGAAATGGTTTTCCTATCCTGTGATTTGACTGCGCCTATGAATTCCGGGGTATTGGGGTGATTTTCCACCTTATCCCAGACCAGATTTTTATATACGTGAGCCGTGGAAACGCTGACAGGCGGTTTTGCCAGAACTACATGGAAATTCGGGGCGTCCGGCAGTATTTCCAGCTCATCGCCCAGACCTGTTCCCAGAGCAGTGCCTCTCAGTAAGCAAAAGGGGATGTCCGTGCCGAACATTCTGCAGATATCCAGCATTTCAGCTGTGGAAAGCCGGAGGCCGAACAGCTTGTTCATAGCAAAAATGGCCGATGCGCAGTCCGCGCTGCCTCCGCCTAAGCCGGCGCCTACCGGTATGCGCTTGTAAAGCTCCGCGAATATGCCTTCCTTCAGGGAATATGTCCTCCGCATATAGTCGATGGCGGCATAGACAAGGTTCCTTTCGTCCACAGGCACCCACGGAAGATTGGTCTTTATTTTTATTTTATCGGCGGAGATTTTCTTCAGATATACAACGTCGTGGAGCTTCAGGGTCTGCATCACCGTTTCGAGAAGGTGGTAGCCGTTTTCCGCTTTTCCCACTACGTCCAGCGTAAGATTTATCTTCGCCCGAGCTTTCAGTTTTATACTTATCATAAAAACACCTTTGGAATACTGTATACAATCCTTAGACTATTATATACCTATCTGTATAAAAATCAATACAACAAATGAATAAGGATAGGGATACGAAACAGGAATAAGATTGGATAATTCGCACTAAATAACGGATAGGTATTTGTGTAAAATGTTGGTGTAAAATCTCCCCGAGGGCTCTGGCTATGCCTCCGGCGACTCTCCGGTGGCTCAGGGGCTTTGGCTATGCCTCCGGCGGCTCAGGGGCGCTTTCGGGTTCCCTGAAATGCTGAAAGCGAAACACAGTGAAGCGAAAGCATTTTAGGGTGATCTCTGCCCCTAAGAACCCCATTTAGGGCTCTGCCCTAAGAATCCGCAAGCTCGGGGCTCCCGAAATGCTGGAGCGGAACAACGTGAAGCGGAAGCATTTTGGGATAAGACTTCGCCCCTTGACCCCGTGTAATATGTAAGAGATGGTTATCGGCTATGTTTACTATCGTGCCTAAGGCACTTTATTGAATCCGCAAAGCGGATTCTGACTTTAGCTGCGCTTGCACAATTTAGCTCGCCGAAGGCGAATTTCGCTCCGAAGGAATTTCGCTCGGCGAAGCCGAATTTCGCTTTCGTAATCCTACGGAAGTTCTTTGTAGAAGGATACAGAATAGACAAAAACCGTCTGAAGGATTATAATATAGGCGGTATAAGTTACAAAAATACTCAATGAATTAAATGAAAAGGAGACGAAAGATATGAAGAAATTTTTAGGAATAATCCTTTCGGCGGTTTTGATTTTCGGAGCGGTTCCTGCTGTTTATGCAGCTGAAGAAGCCGCAGAGGAACCGGCTCAGGAGACGGCAGGAGAGGCTAAGGAAGAGACTGCAGAAAAGACCAAAATCCAGTACAAGAACCTTGGCGATAAGGAGTACGAGATTACAGAGGATCTGGAAATTACCAATCCTGAAGAGGCAGACGCCCTTTTATTGTCGCTCCGAGTGTCTGACTCGATTCTGAAGGTTGACGGCGACAATATTGACGTTGATTTTGCCAATCAGGGCGAAAGAGACCTGACAATAACCGTAAACCGTGAGGATGGCGAGTTCAGATACCTGTCATTTATACCCTATGAGACAGGTTCCCTGAGCGTAATGCTGAAGGAAGAGGCTCTGGACTACTATTTTGAGGATAATCCGCCTGCGGAGGATCTTGAATCCGTGGTGTATTTCAGCAATATGAAAATCAGCTATTATCCCGGACCTGAGGACCTTGGGATCCCCGATGACGACGGAATGTTCAAGATCACGGCTCAGGGATGCGCAGGCTATATTGACGGAAAGCCTCTTACGGATTACAGAGCTGCTGCCGGAACGGAGCTTAAATTCGACCTTGGCAGAGAGCTGATGTCAAATGAGACAGTCAACTGGGTAGTTCAGTATCCCAGCAATAACCATTTCAGGAATTTTAAGGTATCCGAGGACGGACTTTCGATCACCCTTGAAATGCCGCTGAATGACATTATCGTAACGGCTGAGATGGGCGAGATAATTCCTCCCGAGGAGCTTAACGATACTGATGATATAATTCTTTCTTTCAAGGATGTGAAGGAGACCAGCTGGTATTATGAAGATGTGAAAGAGGTGTACATAAGCGGACTTATGAAGGGTATGAGCGATGATGAATTCGGGCCCAATGTTTCCACGGACAGAGCCATGACGGTTGCTATGCTTTACCGTCTGGAAGGTTCGCCCAAGGTGGACGGAAAGATAGAGTACAGCGACATAAAGGCCGGAAAATGGTACACAGACGCTGTTATCTGGGCGTCTCAGAACGGAATTGCGGCCGGATACCCCGACGGCACATTCAAACCCGGCAAGGAAATTTCCCGTCAGGAGCTGGCTCAGTTCATTTACAAATATGCGCAGTACAAAGGCCACGGATTTGTTGGTATGTGGTATTTCCCTCTGAATTTTGAGGATATTAAACAGCTGGGAAGCTGGGCCGACGAGGCTATGCACTGGTGCGTAATGCACGGTCTTATTACAGGCATGGAAAACAATATGCTTGCGCCTAAAGCGCCCTGCACAAGAGCGCAGTTAGCGGCAGTATTCAATCGTCTGAGCAATATAGATCTCAGTCCTGTGGAAAAGGTGGAAGAACCTGAAGAAAAACCGGAAGAAGAGAAGCCCGCAGAGGAAAAACCGGAAGAAGAGAAGCCCGCAGAGGAAAAACCTGCAGAAGAGAAACCCGCGGAAGAGAAACCCGCTGAGGAGAAACCTGCGGAAGAGACTCCCGCGGAAGAACAGCCTGTTGAAGAAACACCCGCAGAGGGTTGATAAAATACAAATAATCAGCACCACTCGTTTAATTGGTGGTGCTGATTTGTATATAAGTAATCAACTGCAATCTACCAATCTTTAAATCACACAAAAAGAAAAATCTTTTTCCGGAAATTATCTTTAAGGAACAGTTGAATTGCTAAACCTTGTATTATGCAAAACAGAAACTTCACCTTATGGGGCTTTTTGCCGCTTTTCCAGCCTTTCTGGGATACCTCACAGGCGTTGCGGATACCTTCCGCACAATGGCGATATACCTTTTTTCCTCCACAAAAGGCACTTCCACCTCTCGGATTTCCTCCATCTTGCCGCCTAAAACCTCTATGGCTTTCCGGCCTTTTTCGGCTTCCTCAAAAACCGCGGGGCCTTTCATAGAAACGAAAAATCCGCCGACCTTAACGAATGGCAGACAGTACTCCGAAAGCACATCCAGAGCCGCCACGGCCCGTGAAACACAGAAGTCGAATTTTTCGCGGTATTCCGGGTTTTTTCCGGCGTCCTCCGCACGCATATCGCAGACTTCAACGCCTTCAAGACCCAGCTCCGACCCGCAGAGCGTGAGAAACGCGCATCTTTTCTTCAGAGAATCCAGAAGTGTAACTGTCATCCCGGGAGCGGCGATTTTCAGCGGTATTCCGGGGAATCCTGCGCCTGTGCCCACATCGATCACCTTCGCCGTTTTCATGTCGGGAAGGTTTTTTTCCAGGAGCGAAAGGCTGTCCAGGAAATGCTTTTTCACGATTTCCTCGTCTTCCGTGATTGCCGTCAGGTTCACGCGCCGGTTCCAGTCCTGGATCAGGCTTTTATATTTCATGAATTGCTCTAACTGCGCCTCGGAAAGCTCTAATTCATAGGCTTTCGCGCCGTCAGCCAGAAGGCGTTTCAGATTTTCCATTCCTTGAATATCTCCTTTCCGGGGCTGCGGCCCACGGGGATTCCGGGGAAGGCGGGTTTCCTTCTGACTTTCGTTTTCAACGAAAAGTAGGGGCTTTTGCTCTCCTTCGCCGTGTTTTTAAATATATCTTTCTCATAAATCATAATTTTTCTCATAGTATCTCCTTTTCTTTGGGTGCTGTGCCTCCGGCGGCTCAGGGCTCTGCCCTAAGAACCCGCTTAAGGCTCTGCCTTAAGAATCCGCAAGGGACTTCATCCCTTGACCCTGTGTAGTAAGTATAGGGAAGTTTTTCGGCTATATTTAAGTTATCGTAATATAAATAATAGGCTATAAACTATATTTTTTGTCGTGCGGAGCACATAAATTAAATCTGCCGAAGGCGGATTTTGACAATAATTATTCATTATTCATCAGCGAAGCGGCTTCATTATTCATTGCGTCCACAGGGCGCCTTGTCCCTTGACCCATGTAATAAGTTAAGGTAAGGTTATTGGCTAAACAAAAGTTTTCACATCCGGAAAGTTTTCTTCGCTTTCTTAGTTATCGTCCATAAATTCTCTTTTTAGCCGTGGACTTTCCCCGAAAATGTCTAGGCTTAAGCGATAGCTTGAGCGTATCATTTTCGTCAGCACCCGTGTCTCTTTTGGTGAGACTAATCTAAGTTTTGCCGAAGGCCGACTCCGGAGCCGGAAGCATTGGCGAAAATGCTATAGCGACGCGCCAGCGGGAGCGGTTCATTTTCTGTCCCCAGCGGAGCAGGGTCCAAGGGGCAAGACCCCTTGCGGGGATTGCAGGGGAGGTCGCCCCTGCATAAAACAAATGCAATTTATAGGAAATCTGCATTTTATTCCATTATTTTAGTGAATAATTACGGTAAGAATCCGCTTTGGCGGATTCAATTAAACCTTTTCACCTAAAATTTCGCTTTACTGTTTCCCTTTCAGCTGTTCCAGATACACCAAAAGCACCGAGATATCCGACGGTGAAACGCCTGCGATTCTGCTTGCGCGGCCGACAGACTCCGGCTGCATATCCGCCAGCTTCTGCCGGGCTTCCAGTCTCAGACCGTGAATGGAGCTGTAATCGATTCCCGGCGGAATGAGCTTTTCCTCCATTTTTTTGAACTGTTCCACCTGTTTTTTCTGCTGGTTGATGTATCCGGCATATTTTATCTCGATTTCCGCCTGCGCGCCTATATCCTTGGGCAAATCGGGCCTATCGGGGTCCAGAGCCGCCAGCTTTTCATAATTCAGCTGAGGCCGTTTCAGCAGGTCGGAAAGTCTTGCGCCTGTTTTGATGGGCGGCGTTCCGAAGCTTTCCAGAACGGCATTGTTCTCTGCGGAAGGCTTTACGATAACACTTTCGATTCGTGAGATCTCGTCTTGGATTCTCTTCCATTTATCAATAAATTTTTCGTATCTTTCATCGGAAATCAGGCCTATTTCGTGGCCCATGGGCGTCAGCCGCGCGTCGGCGTTGTCCTGTCTCAGAAGCAAACGATACTCCGCCCGGGATGTCATCATTCTGTAAGGCTCATGATTGCCCTTTGTGATAAGGTCATCGATAAGTACGCCGATGTAGGCGTCGGAACGATGCAGAATGAGGGGTTCTTTGCCCAAAATATAGTGTGTCGCGTTGATTCCGCCAATAAGTCCCTGAGCGGCCGCTTCCTCGTAACCGGAGCTTCCGTTTATCTGTCCCGAGGCGAAAAGACCCTTTATTGCCTTGAACTCCAGACTGGGCTTCAGCTGGGACGCGTCAATGCAGTCGTACTCGATAGCGTAGGCGGTACGCATGATCTTGCAGTTTTCCAGACCCGGCAGAGTGTGGTACATCTCCAGCTGGACCTCCTCCGGCAGTGAACTGGACATACCCTGGATATACAGCTCCTCCGTGTCCTCGCCTTCAGGCTCGATGAAGATCTGATGAGTTTTCTTGTCGGCGAAGCGGACCACCTTGTCCTCTATTGACGGACAATAGCGCGGACCGATGCCTTCGATGATTCCGGCGTAAAGCGGCGAGCGATGGAGATTTTTCCTGATTATCTCGTGGGTCTTCTCGTTTGTGTACGTAAGGTAGCAGGGTATCTGCTCACGCTTGATATCCTCCGGAGTATTCTCGAAAGAGAAGGGGAGTATCTCCTCGTCTCCCGGATGGAGCTGGAGCTTGGAAAAGTCCACTGATGACCGCAGGACCCTTGCGGGAGTGCCTGTTTTGAAGCGGAACAGGCGGATGCCCAGATCCAGAAGGCTCTGGCTCAGGCCGTTGGCGGCCATTAAGCCGTTGGGACCCGTATATATGATAGTTTCGCCGAAAAGACAGCGCGCCTTCAGGTAAGTTCCCGTGCAGAGGACCACTGCCTTGGCGGCGTAAAACGCCTGGGAAAAGGTCTCGACCCCTATAACCCTGCCGTCCTCCACGCAGATTTTCGTAACCTCGCTCTGGCGGATGTGGATATTGGGGTTTTTCTCCAGAGTATGCTTCATTTCCGCGGAATACTTATGCTTGTCGGCCTGTGCGCGCAGAGAGTACACAGCGGGACCTTTGCCCGTGTTCAGAAGTTTTGTCTGTATATAGGTCTTGTCGATATTCCTGCCCATTTCTCCGCCCAGCGCGTCGATTTCACGCACAAGATGACCCTTGGATGTGCCGCCGATGCTGGGATTGCAGGGCATCATGGCGATACTGTCCAGGTTAATGGCGAACATTATGGTTTTCATTCCTAAGCGTGCCGCCGCAAGGGCCGCCTCACAGCCCGCATGGCCTCCGCCGACTATGGCAACATCGTATTGACCGGCATTATATGACATAAAAGCATCTCCAATTCTGTTTTTTTCTTACAGATCCTTCTGCCATAGAAAAAACCCTTTCAATCTGCGGCAAACAGACCTGCAACATATTTACATTGACTATTTTATCAGTCTTGACCGCTATTGTAAACTGTTTTTGAATTGTCAGTTTTCCGCTTCCTCTGCAATATTTGCAAGTTTTGTCAGCGTCATATGCGGACGGCCTTAATTTAATCTTAATTCCGTTATGAGTTCTCTTAATGTCATCTTTGCGGCGCGTGCTGTAAAATGATGCAATAGTGAATAAGAGGAGGAAATCATATGGTCATGAGGTTTTTTAGGAAAAAGCCTTCCTCTTTCCAGATCATCATTATGGGTTTTCTGGGATTGATACTGGTGGGGACTATTCTCCTGATGCTTCCCATAGCGGCTAAAGACGGATGCGGCGCTTCCATAGAAGACGCTCTTTTTACCTCAACGTCAGCCGCCTGCGTAACAGGGCTGGTGGTAAGAGACACCGCTTTATACTGGTCCGGTTTTGGCCAGGCTGTCATTCTTGTATTGATTCAGATCGGAGGTCTGGGTATAGTATCCGTTGTCGCGTTTATCGCAATGCTTTCCGGAAGGAAGATTACATTATTACAGCGCAGTATGCTGCAGGACAGCATCTCTGCCCATCAAATCGGCGGAATAGTAAAAATGATAGGTTTTATTTTTATGATCGCGCTGATTACGGAATTATCCGGCGCGGTAATTATGCTTCCGTCCTTTTGCAGGCAGTACGGGCTTTCCGGAATATGGATGTCGGTTTTCCACTCTGTCTCCGCGTTTTGTAACGCGGGCTTCGACATTATGGGAGCCAGAACGGGTTCCTTTTCATCTCTGACATCTTTTGCCGGTAATCCCGGGATAGTCATACCCATAATACTCCTTATTATATCAGGCGGTATAGGGTTCCTTACGTGGGAAGATATTGCCGCTCATAAGCTTCATTTTCACAGATACAAAATGCAGAGCAAAGTCGTTATCATAACGACCGCTTTACTGATTATTGTTCCTGCTGTTCTGTTATTTTTGTTTGAGTATACCGACTCCGGCATGAAAGACCGAATCCTCCTTTCCTTGTTTCAGGCGGTAACACCAAGAACGGCAGGTTTTAATACTGCTTCTTTTTCTTCCCTGTCGGGTACGGGAAGTATGCTGCTTATCGTATTAATGCTGATAGGCGGATCTCCGGGCTCCACCGCGGGAGGTATGAAAACAACCACCGCGGCAGTAATGCTTGCAAACGCGTCTTCCGTATTTCAGAGGAAAAGAAGCGTGCAGTTATTCGGCCGGAGAATCGAAGACAGCACCATAAGAAACGCGGCAACGCTTTTTATGCTGTATCTGCTGCTTCCCGTGATCGGAGCGGCTGTTATCAGCATGGCAGAAAACATTCCTGTCGGAGACAGCCTTTTTGAAACCGTATCAGCCATAGGAACGGTGGGATTGTCCCTTGGGATAACGCCGTCTCTGGGTTTTGTTTCCCGTGTGGTGCTGATACTTTTGATGTTCTTCGGAAGAGTAGGAGGTCTGACGCTGATATTTGCCGCCATTAGCAGCAAAAACACAGATGTATCCCAGCGTCCCGTTGAAAAGATAATTGTAGGATAAAGGAGAGACGAATATGAAATCCATATTGCTTATAGGTATTAATAAATTTGGAACCATACTTGCGAAGCGGCTGCATGACCTGGGACACGAGGTGCTGGCTGTGGACAGGGACGAGGAACGTATAAACGCCATACTTCCGCTGGTAACGGATGCTCAGATCGGAGACAGCACAAATGAAGCTTTTCTGCGTTCTCTCGGAATCAACAATTTCGATGTCTGCATCGTGACAATAAGCAGCGACTTTCAAAGCTCCCTGGAAACCACATCTCTGCTGAAGGAGCTGGGCGGAAAAGTCATTGTATCCCGTGCCGACAGAGATGTTCAGGAGAAATTCCTGCTCAGAAACGGCGCCGACGAGGTGATAAATCCCGAAAGACAAATCGCGGAATGGGCTGCCATACGCTACGCGTCCAATCATATTCTGGACTATATCAGTCTTGATGATGACAATGCCATATATGAGGTATCCGTTCCCAAAGAATGGCTCGGAAAATCCATAGGGCAGATAGATATACGAAAACGCTACGGTATCAATATTATGGCTGTCAAGAAAGACGGAAAAATGAATCTTTCCATAACTCCGGAAACGGTTCTTAATGACAGCCTGACCATGCTTGTGCTGGGTGAGCGCAAGCCTATGCAGAAGTGTTTCAAAATTTAGGATTTCCGGAGTTTGGCAAAGGAGGTGGATCCGCATGGGGAATATACTATTGTTAATAATGGTATTAATTGTTTTTTCCTTTGGTTATTTCGTTACATATCGTTTTGGAAAATTCATGGAAAAGAATTTCCCCGCGTATAAGGAACCGCAGACCGCGGATATGAAAGTCTATATAGCCGAAACCGGAGAAAAAAGCGCGGAAACAGTATCAAAAGAAGTCGGCGCCATGCTGGATTTGCTTACGGATCGTGATAAATACGGAATAATTATATGTAAGACCGTCGATTCCCGCTTTACAGAGCGTCTGAAGGAATCCGGCTGTTCGGTTGAATACGGTTTCCGCAAGTAGAAACAGGCGTCCATCTATGGTATAATAAATAATCAAGCAAATGAAAGGGGTGAAGAGATGGAAAAGGTTTTGGAAAACGGCGAACGAATCCTTGTGTGTCTCTCTTCCTCGCCTTCAAACCAAAAGGTCATTGACGCCGCCGCAAAAATGGCGGAAGCTTTCCACGCGGTGCTTACAGCCGTTTATGTAAAGCCTGCAAATTATGACGGTCTTCCCGAATCGGACAAGGTGCGTCTGCAAAACAATATAAAATTCGCGGAAAATAACGGCGCCACCATAATTACCCTCACAGGCAATGATGTTCCTGTTCAGATAGCGGAATATGCCCATATTTCCGGCACTACAAAAATAGTGGTAGGACGCAGCGGAGCAAAAAGACAGCATTTCTGGAGCAAAGCTCCCCTGACGGAGCAGATCATTCTGAACGCGCCGGACGTGGATGTTTATATCATTCCGGATTCTTCCGCGGACATTAAACAGCAAAGCAAAAAGCTGAACCTGGCCAGCCAGATCCGGCCAACACGGAGAGATTCCCTCATTACCCTTCTCCTTCTTGCCGCTTCCACGGGCGTCGGTCTTCTTTTCACTCTTTTTGGATTTTCAGAGGCAAATATCATTACGGTATTTATTCTGGGAGTATTGATTATCGCTGTTCTGACGGTGAGCCCGATTTACAGTATCGTAAGCTCTCTTGCCAGCGTACTGCTGTTCAACTGGTTCTTTATTGAGCCGAAGCTGAGCTTTCATACATATGAGCCGGAGTATATCGTTACATTCGGCATAATGCTCATATCGTCTCTCATAACAGGCACCCTTGCCAATAAACTTAAGGAAAACGCCAGACGGTCTTCCCGTGAGGCTTTCCGTGAGAAAGTTCTTTTTGATACGAATCAGCTGCTTCAGAAGGCGGAATGCGCCGATGATGTTATCCGTATTACGGCGCAGCAGGTAAAAACTCTTCTGGACAGGGATGTTGTTGTTTTTCCGCTCACTGAGAATAAGGAGCTTGGCGGAGCAATAGAACTGGACGATTCGCCGTATTACAGAACATCGGGACAAGACGCAAATGAGGCTGAGATCGCTCAATGGGCTTTTGTCAATCAGACTGCCGCCGGCGCTCATACGGAAAAATATGAATGGGCGAAATATTTATATAACCCTATCTGCATAAACGGGTATTGTTACGGCATAATCGCAATCTTCCTGAACGGAGAAAATCTGGAAGCCTTTGAATACAGCGTTTTTTCTTCTATTATCGGAGAATGCGCCATGGCTCTGGAAAGTATCAGAAACGCGGAGGAAAAGGAGCAGGCGGCAATAGCCATGAGGAATGAACAGCTCCGGTCAAACCTGCTGCGTTCCATCTCCCACGATATCAGGACTCCCCTTACATCCATTTCGGGGAACGCAAGCAACCTGATGACCCATTATGAGCAGATGGATACAGATACGCTGAAGCAGATCTTCACTGACATATATGATGATTCGGAGTGGCTCATCGACCTTGTTGAAAACCTTCTTTCCATTTCGCGTATTGAAAACGGGCAGATGGATCTTCATCTGTCGCTGGATGTTGTAAATGATGTAATAGAAGAAGCCCTGCGGCATATTGACAGAAACGCTTCCCAGCATAATATTATTATTGAGCTGAGCAGGGAAGTTCTGTTTGCCAGAATGGACGCGCGGCTCATTACACAGGTATTGATAAATCTCATCAATAATGCCATCAAAAACACACAGGTCGGCTCCGAAATAAGGATCATAAGCGGAAAGGCCGATAATAATATATATGTGCAGGTCAAAGACAACGGTCCCGGTATTCCGGACAGCACGAAACCTCATATTTTTGAAATGTTTTATACAGGACAGAATGATGTTTCCGACGGCAGAAGAGGAATAGGGCTGGGTCTTGCGCTGTGCAAATCAATTATAGAAGCTCACGGAGGGACCATAACCCTTACAGGTAACAAACCTGCCGGCTGCTGTTTTACTTTCTTACTGCCGGCGGAAGAGGTGACCATTAATGAATAAACCAGTAATTCTCGTTGTTGAGGACGATGCTCCGGTCCGAAACCTTATGAGTACAACATTAAAAACCCATGAATATAAGTATTTGACCGCGCCAACCGGACGTGAAGCTGTTATGCTGGCTTCATCTTACAACCCTGATGTGGTTTTTCTGGACCTTGGTCTGCCCGATATGGACGGAGTTGAGGTGATACGGCAGATCAGGAGCTGGTCAAATATGCCCATCATCGTCATAAGCGCCAGGAGCGAGGATGAGGATAAAATAACCGCGCTGGACGCAGGAGCTGACGATTATCTTACAAAACCTTTTTCCGTGGAAGAGCTGCTTGCCCGTCTCAGGGTCACCATACGGCGTCTTTCAATGATGAATACCGACAGCAGCGCGGACAGCTCTGTCTATAAAAACGGGAATCTGAAAATTGATTTTCCCGCCGGATGCGCTTTTCTTAACGGAGAGGAGCTGAAGCTGACGCCTACGGAATTCAAGCTGCTCTGCCTTCTTGCCAAAAATACGGGCAAAGTGCTGACACATACATATATCACACAAAACATCTGGGGACGAAGCTGGGATAATGATATTGCTTCTCTTCGGGTCTTTATGGTAACGCTCCGCAAAAAGCTGGAACCAACACCTGACTCTCCGGAATTCATCCAGACCCATGTCGGAATCGGTTACAGAATGCTTAAGGTGGAATAATAATTGAAAAATCAGACCGGAAAAAAGCAGTATTTAACTTGAAAATACTTAAATTGAATAAATATATAAGGTAAAACAGACTTGAGATATAAACCATATTGAAGGTCTGTTTTTCAGTATATTAAGAAAAAAATCCCCAAGCTTTTACCCTGGGGAAAATAATTACCTTTTTCAAATATAGATATTTTTAGATCAGTATTGGATTTTAGCATAAATATGCCTACAAATATGTTATAAAAACGCCATTCTGTAAAGAACGGTTTTGCTCCTAAGAACTTCACAAGGGATTTTAATCCCTGACTCTGTATAATATGCGAGAATAAGGTTATCGTCTAATTTGTAATTATTTGGCTTTGTAAGTTCTCGGGCGAAGCCGCTTCGTTAGTGATTGTGGGGAATGAAATTAATTCCTTTATTTGCGAGCCAAACTTTATTTCGACAAAGGCGTACCTCAGAAGCCCTCTATGAGAGAACGGTCAGTATTGGCTGACGGAGGGAACTTTTTTGATTTAGTCTCTTGACCTCTCGTGGGTTTTCGCACGGACTGCCGGAATTTATAAATCAAAAAATTTTTTTCGTCAAAATGACTAAAATCCCCTGAACCTATTTAAAAAATATGTTTATGGGACTATAATAAAAAAGGATTGATTTATCGAAAGATTCAATCAATGTATTTTTTTGCAAAGGAGACGAAAGAAATGAAAAAAGTATTTGGTTTAATTATTTCGGCGGCGCTGATTTTCGGTGCGGTTCCCGCAGTCTATGCCGCTGAAGAACCTGCTCAGGCAGAAGCTGTCCAGGAAGAAACATTCAGCATCACTGCTGCGGGCTGTATTGCCTTCAAAGGTGATGAGGCTCTTGAGGAAAACAAGGCGTCTGCAGGAACAGAACTCACGTTCAGGCTGGAGAAGGACCTTGCCGAAAACGAAGGTCTCAGCTGGGCAGTACAGTTTTCCGACGGAAGCAAGTTTGAGGATTTCAAGGAATCCGAAGACGGCAAATCCATTACTCTTGCCATGCCCGAAAAGGACATTATAGTAACGGCTCAGATAGGCGAAATCATAGAGTCTGACGAGGCGGATACAAGCGGGATGAAATTTTCCGATGTGAAGGAATCAGACTGGTTCTACGGCGCTGTTAAGGAAATGTTTGAGGGGAACTACATGGGCGGAACATCCGACTCAAAGTATGAGCCTCAGTCAGAGGGAAAAAGAAGCGAAATAGTCACGGTTCTCTATCGTTTAGACGGTTCGCAGAAAGCCGAAGGACAGCTTAAATTCAGCGATATCACAAAAAACACTGAGTTGGCGGACGCGGCAGTTTGGGCTTCCCAATGCGGTATAGCCGCAGGATATCCCGACGGCACATTCAAGCCGGATCAGAGTGTTTCCCGTCAGGAGCTGGCGATTTTCATCTATAAATACGCGCAGTACAAGGGTCTTGACACTTCTGTTAAAGGCGATTTGAACATTTTCAAGGATAAAGCGGACATAGCGGACTGGTCCAAAGAGGCTGTTACATGGGCGGTTGGCTCCGGTCTTATCAGCGGCATGGGCGACGGCACAATGGCTCCCAAAGGAACAACTACAAGAGCGCAGTTAGCGTCACTTTTCAACCGTCTGAGGAAGCTGGATCCCGTTGTGGGCGATCCCTCTGTTGATGAACAGCTTTTCGCCAATATGCCTCTGGGAAAATATGAATCCAAGGAAATGGCAAGAGAGGTAACTGTTTTTGCTGACGGCACATATGAGATGATTGGCGGCCACGGAGTTGAAAATCCTGAGCCTTTCAAAGGTACATGGGAAGTGAAAACCATTGATCTGGGCAATGAAATGATGGCTGACGGAGTTTATTTCTATGAGAACGGCGAGGAACTGATGTACTGGATTTATGACGACCACGAGACATTCATCGTTGGACCGTGGGAAGGCAAAGACGCTTTATACGAGCATATGGTAAGGACAGAAAAACCGGAGATAGCCGTTGAAGGTACATGGCTGGCGCCTGCGTGGGACGGCACGGGAATCAATAAATTCGTGTTTGAAAACGGAAAATGGCAGGCTGTCGGAGCAGACGAAAAAACTGCAGCTTCAGGAACATATACGGCTGTTTCGGGCGAGGTAAATACGTATAAGCTCGTTGACGGAGAAGGAAAGGCATATGACGAGGTTGTAACATTCTTCAACGATTTCGGAACCTGCCTCTATTTCAGGTCAACAGGAGATTATTTCGTTATAGAAAGCGCGGTTAAAGGCTGAGAGTAAAGTAAATATGAAAAATTAAGCGGTGCAGAGATGCGCCGCTTTTTTATGTTTCGGGAAATGCCGGAGGTTTGGAGTTAAATTCGGCTTTCAGCCGAGCTAAATTCCCTCTTCGAGGGAGCGAAATTGCTCTTCGAGCAGCTAAATTCGGCTTCGCCGAGCAAAAGTCAGAATCCGCTTTGCGGATTCAATAAAGTGCCTTCGGTACGATAGTAAAAATAGCCGATAACCTTCTCTTGCATATTACACGGGTCAAGGGGCGAAGTCTTATCCCAAAATGCTTCCGCTTCACGTTGTTCCGCTCCAGCATTTCGGGAGCCCCGAGCATGCGGATTCTTAAGGCAGAGCCTTAAGCGGGTTCTCAGGGCAGAGATCACCCTAAAATGCTTCCGCTTCACTGTGTTTCGCTTTCAGCATTTCAGGGAACCCGAAGAGCCCTGAGCCGCCGGAGGCACAGCCAAAGCCCCTGAGTCTTCGGAGAACGGATTCTTAGAGAGACATAAAAAAGCCGGAAACGGTAAAAACCGAATCCGGCTCACATATCATTTTGTGATACAAATATATACATCCATAGACATCAGATCTTATATACTCCGCCGCCTATGAACTCGCGGATAATGGATGTCTTGGGAATGAACTCCGAAGGCGCGGGTACAAAATAGTCCAGGAACTTCAGTATCCTCTGTGCCGTGAAATACTCGGGCGAATCATCAGATACCTTGAAGAGGAGAGCTTCGGCATATCTCTTCAGTACAGCCAGCTCGTAAACCGTGGACGAATTGAAAATCGCGTCCGCTTCTTCCTGATAAGGGAATATATTCTTCGCCTCGCCGCGCACAACATATGACCAGATAGCCAGAGTATCCGTGCCGTTGGTGCCTCTTGTGAGATTATCACGTACCATACGGCGTATAAGCCTGCAGTCAGAGGTGGAGATCCTGTTGTGTTCGTCAATGTTCAGCTGTGTCATGGCGCTGATGTAAATCTTGAACTTCTTGGTTTTGGGAATAGAGCGGGTAAGCTGTGAGTTAAGACCGTGAATACCCTCAATAATGAAAAGCTCGTTGTCGCCCAGCTGCATTTTAACGCCTTTTTCTTCACGGAATCCCGTAACGAAGTTGAAAATGGGCATTTCTACCTCCTCGCCCTCAATAAGACGGGAAAGGTCGTCGTTGAAACGGTCCAGATCCAAAGCGTCAATGTTCTCATAGTCCTGTTTGCCTGCTTCATCCACAGGGATCTCGGATCTGTCCTTGAAATAGTTGTCCAGAGAAATAACCCTTGCCTGCAGGCCGTTTATCCTCAGATGCTGAGCGAGACGGTTTGAGAAGGTCGTTTTTCCGGAAGACGAAGGTCCCGCAACCAGAACTACTCTTACATTATTTCTGCGGTGAAGGATCCTGTCGGCGATAAGGGCGATCTTCTTCTCGTGCATAGCCTCGTTGAGGTAAACCAGCTCGGGGAATGTGCCTTCGCAGAGAGAGTCGTTAAGGTCGGAAACGTTCCGCACGTTAATGGAGTCGAGCCAGTCGCGCTCGTCCAGGAACATCTTTGACATTTTGGGCAGACCTTCATACTCAACAATGAGTTTGGGGTCAATATCGGAAGGCAGAAGGATGAGGAATCCGTCTCCTTCGGAAATAAGCTGGAATTTCTTCAGGGATCCTGTGGAATAAGGTGTTGAGCCGTAGTAATAGTCGTATGTGTCGCCCAGCTTGCACAGAAGCACTGTCTGTGAGCGGGAATACCTGAAAAGACGGGCTGTATGGGTCATGCCCTGACGCTCCATAATACGAATAGCCTCTCTTCTGGGAGTGGGAATCTTTTCGATAGGAAGGTCCTTTTCAACGATCTCGTGCATTTTCTTCTCAATAAGACTTACTGTGGTCACATCGGGCATGATCTCGGGATTTTTGAACTCGCAGTAAAGATTATGTCTTAATGAATGCTCAACAATGGCATTCTCCTCATTTCCGAAAATCTCCTTTACAGCGGCAACCATGATGAGAGCCAGTCCGTTGGAGTATGTGCGGAAGGCGAAATTGTGGCGAAGGTCGAGGAATTTAATGTCGCTTCCTTCTTCGGGATGACCTTCCAGACCTAAAAATTCGTGGTTGTCCAGAACAGCCATTATGGATGAGGGAAAATCCTTCTCGTACTCGAGAGAAAGCTCCTTATAGGTAATGTCATCGGGCACTGTTTTAGGTGTTCCCATTACGGTGATATTTATATTGCTCATAGTTTTTCCTCCTGTTAAAATACTATTTATTATCTTTTTTAAATTTTCTTATTTCCTAAATTATAACCCGATGAAGGGCTGTCCGTCAATTTCGGATTTAATAACGTCAAGTTCGGGGAACGCCTCTTTGAGCCGGGCTTTCAGGACCTCGGTTATGAGGTTTTCCGTGCCATAATGCGTGGCGTCGATCAAAGCTATATCATAATCATATGCCAGCTGGGCGTCATGATATGAAATATCCCCTGTAATGTAGAGGTCGGAGCCGTTTTTCGCGGCGGTCTCGATGAACTCGCTTCCGGCTCCCGTGCAGAGGGAGATCTTCTTTATCTTCCGCTCGGGATCCCCGATTGCGGTTATATTTTTAAGCCCCAGAGCCTGTTTCAGGAAAAGGGCAAATTCCCGAAGAGTAGTCTCCTCCTTAAGGAATCCCGTTCTTCCCAGTCCTTCGGCAAAGGGACTCTGATTTACTGTATAAATGTCGTATGCGGCTTCTTCGTAAGGATGAGCAGAAAGCATGGCGGAAATGACCTTTCCCGTTACATTTTGCGGGCAGATGGTCTCGATGCGCACCTCCGGCACTATTTCGTACTTGTCCTGTGAGCCTATGTAGGGGTTTGTGCCTTCCAGAGGCCTGAAACTGCCTTTTCCTTCGGAGAAAAACGCGCAGTCGGAGTAGTTTCCGATGCATCCCGCGCCTGCGGCGAACATGGCCGACTTGATTTCCTCGGCGTGGGTCACAGGAGCGTAAACCACGATTTTGTTCAGGGGTCTTCTTTCCGTTTCGATTAAAAGTTCGATGTTTTCAAGTCCGATCACCCTCGCCAGCTCGTCATTTGTGCCGCCTTTGGCGATGTCCAGATTGGTGTGGGCCGAAAAAAGGGCGATGTCGTTTTTTATTGCTTTGGAAAGGCATTTTCCTTTGGGAGTATCCCGTCTCAGGGTCTTCACCGGACGGAAAAGAATGGGGTGATGTGTAAGTATGAGATCCGCCTTTTTTGCGATAGCCTCGTCGATTACGGGTTCAATGGCATCAAGAGCCACTAAAACCCGGTTTATTCTGTCCGATGGGTCACCTGCTGCCAGACCCGGATTGTCCCAGCTTTCCGCCAGAGACGCCGGAGCGATCTGCTCCATAAGGTCCATGATTTCCTGAAGTTTTACGGACATATTTATAGCACCTCCTTTATAAGTGTAAGTTGGTGTTGAATTTCAGTTTGTTTTGCTATGGCTCCCGGAGTGTCTTTTTCCGAAAGCGTGTCCGAAAGAGCCTGAAGCTTTTCGATCTTATAATTCAGATAATCCAGAAAGACAGGCGGCTTTTCCTTTATAAGGCAAGGCCCGAGAAGAAGCTCGGATTCGGAAAGGTTAGGGGAGATGCCCTTTTTTACGGAGAGGATAGTGTAGTAAAATCCGCTGTCAAAAACCATTTTCTCGTTTTTGATTTCGAAACCGTTCTCCGTCAGGTATTTCCGCACCTTTGGAACATCGTTCTGTGGCTGAAGAATAATGGTTTCCGCCGAGAGAGCTTTCTCGCGGTCCGCCTCGATTATGTCGATTATGAGACTTCCGCCCATTCCGCAGATGAAAACCGTTTCCGCCTCGCCGGTGGCGAGAGGCGCAAGGCCGCTGCCCAGCCGGAGAGATACCTTTTCGGAAAGGTTGTTGTCCCGAACAGTCTTTTCCGCATGGTCAAGGGGACCTTTGTTTATGTCGCAGCACACGGCGAAGTCCGCTTTGCCTGTTTTCAAAAGATGTACGGGCAGGTACGCATGGTCTGTGCCGATGTCCGCGATGGTATGAACTTTTCCTGTCATTTCGGATACGGCAAGGAGCCGTTTGGATAGTATAAGCATGATATAGTTCTATAATTCCTGTTGGTTGTTAATTAGTGATTATCGGCTAAATGAAGCTTTTCCGAAAATTGAATTTTATGTGTGCAAAGGGGAAGGTTTCGGTTTACATTCAAGATTTTCGGCTGTTTGATGCATTCGTCAAGGGAGGTCCCTTGAACCCCTTCTTAGGGCTCTGCCCTAAAACCCGCTTAGAGGCAAGCCCCTAAGGACCCCATCCGCACCGGGGCTTGCGCTTGCAAAATGTACTTTTTTTCTACACTAACAATTATCGGCTGGGAACATTTGTTCCTTACGAACGGCGCAAAAGTGCGGATATGCCGCAGCTGGCGTTTATGGGCTAAATCGAAGATTTACGTTTTTGCAACTGCGCCCGAAAGAAATACTGTAATGGAATTTATGCCGTACAGTACTTTTTTTGGTTCACGGGAAGTGAGCGGCAAAAAGTTTCCTTCGGAAGGGCGCAGGAGCCGGAGTATTTTATTCCCGAAAATGACACAGCAGTATTTAAGTTGCGGAATACTTCGGTTTTATGGTGTATAGAGTTTTTACCATAACGCCGGGTCATTTCCGGGAGGAGCGCCTTCGGCGCAAATATTATATTTTGTATTTTCCGCAGGAACTTCCGAATTTCGAAACCTGAATGTTGTCAAGAATTTTCCCTGTACTTATTACACGGGTCAAGGGATGAAATCCCTTGCGGATTCTTAAGGCAGAGCCTTAAGCCGCCGGAGGCATTATTCCAGATAATCTTTCAGCTTTTTGCTCCTGCTGGGGTGACGAAGCTTCCGCAGAGCTTTCGCCTCTATCTGACGTATTCTCTCACGGGTAACGTGGAACTCTTTGCCCACTTCCTCAAGAGTGCGGGCGCGTCCGTCATAAAGCCCGAAACGCAGTATAAGCACCTGTTTTTCCCTGTCTGTCAATGTGTCCAGAACATCAATGAGCTGTTCTTTCAGAAGGGTGAACGCCGCTGCTTCCGAAGGCGCGAGAATATCGTCGTCGGGAATGAAATCCCCAAGGTGGCTGTCCTCCTCCTCGCCTATGGGCGTTTCAAGGGACACAGGCTCCTGAGCGACCTTTATGATCTCACGTACCTTTTCGATAGGCATTCCCATTTCCACGGAAAGCTCCTCCGCGGTAGGCTCTCTGCCCAGTTCCTGCAAAAGCTGTCGGGAGATCCTGATAAGCTTGTTGATGGTCTCTACCATGTGTACGGGAATACGGATGGTACGCGCCTGGTCGGCGATGGCGCGGGTAATGGCCTGGCGTATCCACCATGTGGCGTATGTGGAGAACTTGTATCCTTTGCGGTAGTCGAATTTCTCCACCGCCTTGATGAGACCCAGGTTTCCTTCCTGAATCAGATCAAGGAAAAGCATTCCTCTGCCCACATACCTTTTGGCGATGCTGACGACCAGACGGAGATTGGCCTCCGCAAGGCGTTTTTTCGCCTCTTCGTCGCCGGCTTCCATGCGCTTCGCCAGCTCGACCTCCTCTTCGGAGCTTAAAAGAGCGACTTTACCTATCTCCTTCAGGTACATACGCACAGGGTCGTCCAGATTTATGCCCTCGGGCAGCGAAAGATCCAGTTCTTCCTTTTCCTCAACCTCAGGCGGGTCTCCCGTTATCTCAACGCCCTGCTGTTCAAGGGACTCGTAGATTTTCTCGATCTGCTGAGGCTCCAGCTCGGCTTCCCCGAAATGATCCATAAGTTCCTTGTACTCCAGAACGTTTTTCTTGGTTTTGGCAAGGTTCACAAGCTCTGTAATTTTTGCGTTAATAGTGTTTTCGTCTAATTTCAATTAAAATACTTCCTTTCTGAAAGAAAAAAGGGGTTATGAGTTCTGTAAATCTATGGATAAAGTCTCCAGAGCCTTCAATGCGCTGTTTATTTCCTGCAATGCTTCTATGGAGTCCACGCTCCTGAGTTTGCGCTTGAGGCTGAGGCTTTTCAGCTGTTTTATCTCCTCCGTGAGCGCTTTTTCTTTCTGCTCGTGGCTGTCGAAGGCGGGTTCATTGGCGAAAACCGCTGCCGCCTGCCGCTGAAGCTCCGGCTCTGTGAACGAGTTCAGAAGCTCTCCGGGGAATATGTTTTCGTTTTGTGATTTTTTTGTATATATAATATCCGCAAGCTCCGCCAGCGCTTCATTGGGGAAGTCCGACGGCTCCAGATATCTGCTTACTATTTCGTATATTTTTTTATCCGCTGCGCACATGCAAAGAAGCTCGCCTGCCGCTTTCAAAACGCCTTTGGACTGAGCCTTGTATTCCGCGGGAGTAGTGGAGTTATAGTTCCTGATTTGCTTTTTCCGAAGATCCTGACGGGCTTTTTTGTCCTTTTCCGCCTTGATCTTCTTAACCTCGGCAAAAAAGCTCTCCGGCGAAACTCCGGTGGCTTTGGCGGCTTCGTTCACATAAATCTCCGCCTCCATGGAGCTTTCCAGATTGGCGATAAGGTCCGCCGCTTCCTTGAGGAACAGCATTTTATGCTCGGGATTCTCCAGATTGTACTTCCGCTTCAGGATCTCTATCTGGAAGGAAATGTGATTGTCGGCGGAGACAAGAAGCTTCGCGAATTCCGCGGAGCCGTGCTGTTTTTTGAATTCGTCCGGGTCCTTGCCGTCAGGCACCTGAACAGCCTTTACGGAAAAGCCTTCCTTCGTCAGGATGGGAATGGCTCGAAGAGCCGCCTTTGTTCCTGCCTCGTCGCTGTCGTAAAGAAGAACGATTTTTGAGGTTATCCGTTTCAGGACTTTTGTGTGCTCCGTGTTGAACGCCGTACCCAGAGTGGCGGCTGTGTTTCTGAATCCTGCCTGATAAAGGCTAATCATGTCCATATAGCCTTCCACCAGAATAAGCTCGTCCTTCCGCTCGGCCTTTGCGAAATTCAGGCCGTAGAGGATGCGGCTTTTGCTGAATATGGGTGTTTCCGGCGAGTTCAGGTATTTCGGCTCCTTTCCGTCCAGAGACCTTCCGCCGAATCCGCAGAGATTCATGCGCAGGTCGAAAATGGGGAACATGAGCCGGTTGTAAAACTTATCTATGAATCCGCCGCCGTTTTTCGCAGGGAAGCAAAGTCCGGAAGCGGTTATCTCTCTGTCGGAATAGCCTTTCTTTTTCAAATGGGCGTAAAGGGATCCTCTGCCTTTTGGCGCGTATCCCAGCCCGAATTTTTTCCGTATCCGAGGATCTATCTGACGCTTGTCCATGTATGAAACGGCGGTCTGGCCGTCGGGTGTAGAAAGGCATGAATAGAAGAACCTGCCTGCGTCTTTGTGGAGCGCGTAAAGACGCTCCTTCAAATGCGCCTGCTGCGCTATCTCACGGGAATACTGGGGCTCGGGAAGGCTGATTCCGGCCCGGCGGGCAAGGAATTTCACGGATTCCGGGAAATCCAGATTCTCCATTGCCATGACGAAGCCGAACACGTTTCCGCTTTCTCCGCAGCCGAAGCAGTGGTAAAGCTGTTTGTCCGCGCTTACGGAAAAGGAAGGCGTATGTTCGTTATGAAAAGGGCAGAGACCAAAGTAATTGGAGCCCTTTTGTTTAAGGGTTATATATTCGGAGATGACGGACACGATGTCGTTTCCAGATCGTATCTCCTCAATTATGTCACTGGGATATATCATATAAAATGCTCCTTTAATAAATAAAAATATTTATCTGATTTGCCTTTTTATATTATCTCATTAATAATGGGTCAATTTTGGGACGCGAAATTCTGCCGGCAAGTTAACAAGGTAGATAAGCTCCGCTTTTCATTTATTTACTACCCCGCCCACCGCCCTTTTCTCTCCGAGGGTTCAGGGGCGCTCAATCCCAAAATGCTTGCGCTTCACGTTTGTTTCACTCCAGCATTTCGGGAGCCCTGAAAACCCTGCTCAGGGACTTCGTCACTAAGGACCCTGTAACTGCGCCTTTGGCGCAGGGTGGAGAAGGGAAGATTTCGGCTGAGATTCCGATGCCTGAAATCTTTAAACATAGCCGATTAATGATTTTTTTGGCGGAGAACTCCCTCAGTCAGCCTGCGCTGACAGCTCCCTCTCAGAGGGAGCCAAAGATGTCAAAAGCTGTTTACGAGAAATTCCGATTTTCGAAAAGCTTTATTTTAGTCAGTAACTGTCCCTTGCATATTACACGGGTCAAGGGATGAAATCCCTTGCGGATTCTTAAGGCAGAGCCTTAAGCGGGTTTTTAGGGCAGCGCCCTAAACGGGGTTCTTAGGGGCAGCGCCCCTGAGTCCTCAGAAGTACCTTCTGAGGCAGAAAATATCCGTGAATTTCTTTATGGCGAAATCGTCCGTCATGAAGGCGATGTAGTCGCAGACAACTCTTTCCAGAGGTTCGCCTTTGTTCAGAAGGATGATAAAGGTTTCGCCCATTTCCTTGGGGTTTTCCATGTAATATTCGTAAAGGGACTCGATGA
>JAFWDD010000049.1 GCA_017534115.1 Bacillota bacterium
GATACTCCAAGCCGGTACATTTGCTCACATCCAGAGTGGTAAGCTGGTTGCTACTGCAGTACAGCTCCTCCAAACCGGTACAGCCGCTCACATTCAGAGATGTAAGCTGGTTGCTACTGCAGTACAGCTCCTCCAGATTTGTGAAATACTCAATTCCTCGCAAATCGCTAATATTTTGATTGCTAACATCCATTTGTGTTACTTCGGCAATCTGCGCCTCAGTTAAGATGCCTCCAGCCCCATAATACTTTTTAACAAAATTCCTAAAGTTTTCATCGGGAAATGTTATCTCGTTTATTTCAACATCCCCCGCATGTGCCGCCGCGGGAAACACAGCCCCGATCATGAAAACGGAAAGAATCACCGCCAAAAGTCTTTTTCTCATAAAATCTCCTCCATTCCTTTGTGAATTACAAAAAACTATATTTTTCTGTCTCTGATTATAATTCATTTCTCTGCCCGATTCAATAAAAAGACGCCGCCCGAACCTGAGCGACGCCGAAAATATTTATAATTCAGTTATATTCTGTTTTTATAAGATTTTATTCAAAAACCTTATCCTTCGATAGTAACGGTCCTTGAGCCGCCGTCCCAGCCGACTTCGCAGCCGTATGCTTCGGAAATAGCTCTTACGGGAACCATTGTTCTGTCGTTTATGATCTGCGCGGGAACATCGATTTCGACTGCCTCGCCGTTTTTGTAAAGAGTTTTTTCTCCGATCTTAAGAGAGATCTCAATATCGCCCTTTTTGCTTGTAACTGTTCTTGTCTCGCCATCCCAGTCAACCTCTGCGCCAAGCGCCTCGAAAATAGCTCTCAGGGGAACAAGTGTTCTGTCCTCAACGATAACAGCAGGCTGATCGGTAACAAGCTCCGCGCCGTTTACAAATACATAAACCGCATTGGGGTCTGTATTCACGGGATTTTCCTGTCCGAAATGCTTCTGGGCGTTCATAAGAAGGATGTTTCCGTCCTCTTCATTGTTGATGGTTATCTGTCTCCACTGCGCTTCTGTGCCGTCATAATATACGTCTGTGAGCGCGTTAACGCCTGCGAAAGCGCCTTTTTCAATGGTTTCCATGCTTACGGGGATCCTTACCCCTTTGATTTCCTCACTGCCCGCGAATGCGTAGCTTTCGATGGTCTTAACACCTTCGGGAATGGCAAGAGCTTTGATTTTGTAGTTTTCAGCCACAGCGTATGTTCCGATAACGGTTATTCCTTCGGGAATTTTAAGAGCTTCGCCTGTTTTTGCCATGGGATAGTACACAAGTTTTGTTTTGTCTTTGCTGTAAAGGATTCCGTCCGCAGATACAAAAGCGGTGTTTTCTTCGGGAACCGTTACCTCCGCAAGGACTCCGCAGCTTGCGAATGCTCTTTCGCCAATAGATTCAAGACTTGCTGGAAGCGCCAGTTTTTCAAGTCTTGAACAACCCCAGAAAGCTTCTTTGCCGATGGTTTTCACGCCTTCGGGGATCTCAGCGTTCTTAAGGTTATACGCCTGAATGAATGCCTGGTCGCCGATAGCTGTCACTGTTTCGGGAATAGCAAAGCTCTCGTCCTCTTTTGCTTCGGGATATTTGACAAGCTGTGTCTTATCCTTGTTATAAAGCACTCCGTTTTCGGATGAAAAAGCCTTGCTGTTTTCGTCTGCGTTCACAGCTTTAAGCTCCATGCAGTCGGATAATGCGCCGTAAGCTATGCCTTTAACCTCAACACCCTTTACTTCAGCGGGTATTGTCATCTCGGTAATAGAATCCTCATTGGATGCGATTTCACCTGTTTCGGTATTAACAAAGAACTTTCCTCCGGTTGCTTCAATAGTTTCCATATTGTCCTGAGCCATTGCGGATACTGCGCCGAAAATCATTACAGCCGCCATGATTAATGGCATAATTTTCTTTTTCATAAAATTTCCTCCTTACTGTCAGTTAATTTTTGACAACTATAATTATATTCTTTTTCAGTCATTATGTCAAAATCCATTTTTATTCCCGATTCCGAAAAAAATCCCATTAAAATTGAATTTCGTTCGATATACAGAGCCTTTTTCCGGCGTCAGGCTCGTCTTTCCTTCTCAGCCTTATCTTGGCGTAATGCCGCTGGCTGTCCTCCTGAAGGTCACCCTGACCGTCACATCCGTCTCAAGCATGGTAAAGCTCATGTTTTTCATTATTCCTACAGTGCTTCCGCCTTTGGGAGTATATGTAACCGATTCAATTTCATAATCTTTGCCGGGATTTGCCGAAACCCTTATTTTTTCTCCAGCTCCGGCTTTTTTCGGCCATACGGAAGCCGTGCCTCCTGCGCCTGTTTTTAAATCCACGGAATATAGTTTTTTCCATCTTGCCGTCAAAACCATGTCATTTTCAATTATAGTACCGAAATCGAACGGCTCTGCCGCCTTTTTGCTCTCATACCAGCCCAGGAATTCCCATCCTTCTCTTTCAGGCTCCGCCGGTTTTCCTGTCCTGCTGCCTGATGCGGCCTTTATTATCCTGTCCGGCATCACACCGTCATTATACACGTATCTTACGGTTAAAGGCTTTGGATCCGGCTTGAAAACCAGAGCGTTTTCTCCGCCTGTCCATGTGCGGTCTATTTCACCGTCCTTATTCTCGTCCACATTCAGGACCGTATCCTCTTTCCGGCTGGCCGCAGCGGAAATCACAGTATCCGCCGTCAACGGCACCTGCACGAATGTCCTTTCGTCCAAAAGCTCTCCGTCCTCATCGAAAAACCGCACCGTATAGTCCATTTTGTCCTTTTCTTTGC
>JAFWDD010000050.1 GCA_017534115.1 Bacillota bacterium
ATTATCAGAACTTTTTTAAGAGCCATTTCAATCATCTCTTTCCCAGCAAAATACTTTTCCATTTTATCCAATTTAATTATAATATACTACTGCCTTTAATGTAATTAAATATATATTAAAAATATGTTTTTAAATCAGCGCCGGGTTATCTCTTTTTCCCTTGACAAAAAATTGCTGTGATTATAAAATTTTAACGTAGTGAATAACTTAAAATGAATTATATGATATAATATCAACAATATAAATCACTTTTTTGAAAGGAATTATTATAAACATGAGAAAAGAACTTGCAAAGACATACGATCCTTCCATAGTTGAGGACCGTTTATACCAGCTTTGGCTTGATAAAAAATATTTTCACGCGGAAGTAGACAAATCCAAAGAGCCTTTCACTATCGTTATGCCTCCTCCCAATATTACGGGACAGCTTCACATGGGACACGCTCTGGATAACACAATTCAGGATATTCTTACAAGATATAAAAGAATGGACGGATATAACGCACTGTGGATGCCCGGCACGGACCACGCCAGCATCTCAACCGAGGTAAAAATCGTTGAAAAAATGGCCTCCGAAGGTCTGACCAAAAAGGACATCACAAGGGAAGAATTCCTTGAAAGAGCATGGGCATGGAAGGAAGAATACGGCGGAATCATTCTGAAACAGCTCCGCAAGCTGGGAAGCTCCTGCGACTGGGACAGAGTAAGATTTACGATGGACGAAGGTCTTTCAAAGGCTGTTGTTGAGGTATTCATGCGCCTTCACGAAAAAGGCTATATTTACAGAGGCGAAAAGCTCATTAACTGGTGTCCCAAGTGTAAAACTACCATTTCCGACGCTGAAGTAAACCATGTGGACAGAGAAGGACATCTCTGGCACATAAAATATCCTTTGGCAGATTCAGACGGATTCATTACAATCGCTACAACACGTCCGGAAACAATGCTGGGCGATACGGCTGTCGCTGTCAATCCCGAGGACGAAAGATATACGGACTATATAGGAAAAGATTTGATTCTTCCTCTTATGGACAGAAGGATCCCCATTATAGCCGATGAATATGTTGACAAGGAATACGGCTCCGGAGCGGTGAAGATAACTCCTGCTCACGATCCTAACGACTTTGAAGTGGGCGAACGCCACAACCTTCCTCGAATCAACATAATGAATGATGACGGAACGATTAATTCCGCAGGCGGAAAGTTCGCAGGCATGGACAGATACGAGGCAAGAAAACTCATTGTTGAAGAGCTTGAACAAATGGGACTTCTTGTGAAAATCGAGACACTGACTCATGCCGTAGGCGTTCATGAGCGCTGCAACACAGTAATCGAGCCTTTAATCAAAAAACAATGGTTCGTTAGAATGGAAGAAATGGCGCGTCCTGCCATTGAAGAATACAAAAACGGCAATTTGAGAATTATCCCCGACAGATTCGGAAAGGTTTATCTTAACTGGCTGGAAAACATCCGCGACTGGTGCATTTCACGTCAGCTCTGGTGGGGTCACAGGATCCCCGCTTATTACTGTCAGGACTGCGGAGAAACCGTTGTTGCCCGTCAGATGCCTGAAGTTTGCCCTAAATGCGGAAAATCACATTTCGTGCAGGATGAGGATACTTTAGATACATGGTTCAGCTCTGCTCTCTGGCCTTTCTCCACTTTGGGATGGCCTGAAAAAACACCTGAGCTTGAACATTTCTATCCCACAAACGTGCTGGTAACGGCTTACGACATTATTTTCTTCTGGGTTATCAGAATGGTTTTCTCAGGACTTGAACAGATGGGAGAACTGCCCTTTAAAGATGTATTAATTCACGGTCTTATAAGGGATTCCGAAGGACGTAAATTCTCAAAATCCCTCGGAAACGGAATCGATCCTCTTGAGGTCATTAATGAATACGGAGCAGACCCTCTCCGTCTTATGCTCATTACAGGAAACGCTCCCGGAAACGATATGCGCTTCTATTACACCAAAATGGATGCCGCAAGAAACTTCTGCAACAAGCTTTGGAATGCTTCACGTTTCGTGCTGATGAATCTGGACGAAGAGCTGAAGGAAGTTCCTCTGGAAGAGCTTACTTCCGCTGATAAATGGATAATTTCAAAGGTAAATACACTCGCTAAAGAGGTTTCATATAATCTGGATAATTACGAATTGGGCATTGCGGTTCAGAAGGTTTATGATTTCCTTTGGGACGAATACTGCGACTGGTACATTGAGATGGTTAAACCTCGTCTCTACAACAAGGACGATGCTACAAGAGACGCGGCTCTTTACACATTACAGGTTGTACTTGTAAATGCCCTGAAAATGCTTCATCCTTTCATGCCTTTCATCACTGAGGAAATTTTCACTCATATTCAGGACAGCGAAGAAACGATCATGCTTTCGGCATGGCCTCATTACAGAGAGGACTGGGATTTCGCGCAGAACGAAGCTGAAATCGATGTAATCAAAGCTGCTGTAAAGGCAATCAGAAACATCCGCGCGGAAATGAATGTTGTACCTTCCAAAAAGGTAAGCGTTACTGTTGTTTCCGAAGATGAAAACATAAGAAATATATTCGAGTCTTCCGACGTATTCTTCAAAACTCTCGCGTTTTCAAATAATGTCACCGTTCAGAGTGACAAGACAGGCATTGCGGAGGACGCAATTTCCGTACTCATACCCAACGCCGCATTGTATATGCCTTTCGCGGAGCTTGTAGATGTGGAAAAAGAAATCGCAAGACTTATGAAGGAAAAGGAAAAAACTTTAAAAGAAATCGAGCGTGTTGAAAAGAAACTCGGTAACGAAGCTTTCGTATCAAAGGCTCCCGAAAAGATCATTAACGCAGAACGGGAAAAAGGTGAAAAATATAAAGCCTTCCTTGCTCAGATCGAAGAAAGACTTTCCGTTCTGAATTCAAAATAATCAAAAAACTGAATACAAAAAATATCCCCTGCGGAAAATCTCACTGCAGGGGTTATAAAAAACCTTTTTTTAATCGCTTAAAAAGCCATGTACTTGATAGTGTTCCAAAAATTTTGTTGGCGAAAGGATTTTGGTATTAAAAACAATTTTCGGGTAATATCCCATATCCACATATCAGTACATGGCTCTTTTTATATTTAATTTTGAACTTTTAAGCGTTAGCCGCAAAGGCCGCTGCTTCCTGCGCCTTTTTAGCTTCAATAGCTTTCTTGTAGATCATATCCTTAACCTTCATAAGACGAGTTGTTGCTCCTCTTTCATCTTCATCCAGTTTCATTCTGATATATCTCATCGTTTCCTCATAGTTAGGTATGAGTACGTTCTCAAGAGCATTAACCCTACGTCTCGTCTTTTCAATTTCCTGCGCAAGGAGCTGAGCTTTTTTCTCACTCTCCGCAAGTCTTAAAAGAGGATCCATAGCTTCTAAGAATGATTTTGATGCTCCGTCAAGTTCTCCGGATGTAAATGCAAATCCATAAGGATATTCCGCTTTGTTCCCACTGTCGTTAATAAATGTGAACACGGGAACATTAACGCTCATTATGTTCTTTTCGGATACTTCAAGAGATACAGACTGAACAGGCATCATAAGCGCCTCGCCCAAGTATTCTTCGCTCATTACGGCGCCGGCAATTACGAAATCGTTATATGCGTTTTCAAGACTGGCTTCAGCGTGTTCTCTGAGTTCCTTATTTTCTCTAACGATATTCATAAACTGTTTCATAAGCTCGTCTAACTTATCCTTTAACAGCTTATGTCCTCTTGTAGCCGTTTTATGAAGCTTCTTTATTCGCGCCAGCTCCATACGGGTAGGATTTACGTTCAGCTTCATAAATAAATCACTCCTCAGCTAAATATTTGTCAAGATATTCGTCACGAATACGTTTGAGCTCAGCCTTAGGAAGGATTCTGAGAAGCTTCCAGCCAATATCCAGTGTCTGTTCTACGCTTCTGTCTGTTCTGAATCCCTGAGAAACATATTCTTTTTCAAATTCATCAGCAAATTTAGCATATAAAAGGTCTGTTTCTGATAAAGCCGCATCACCAAGGATAGCCATAAGCTCTTTAGCGTCC
>JAFWDD010000051.1 GCA_017534115.1 Bacillota bacterium
AGAATGTAGGGATTTCTTCGTCTTCATCATAGATAGCGATCTTTACACCGTAATCTGTGTAAGTACCAGCTTCGAAAGTTGTCTTTGTAACATCAGCGCCGCTAACTGTGATTTCTGCTACTGCTCCGATTTTTGCGTCATCGGGAGTTACTTCGATTCCAGAAATGATGAATTCAGTTGCTTTCTTTACGGGAACTGTATTATCAAGGTGAATGATGATTTTTTTGTTGTTTGTAGGATCGATTTCAATATAGTCTACAAAATCATCGCCTAATACAGGAATATAACTTCCACAGTCTGTGAACTTAAAGTTTTTGTTAAGTTTAAGCTCGATTTTTTTAGCTCTGTCAATAGCGCCTGCTGTTGTTTCAGAGATTGTAATGTCTTTAATAACTGCGCCTGTTTCAGGAATGTTTACAGTTTTTTCAATTTTAGCTGTAGCTGCGCCTGATGTGCATACAGCGTATACACATGTTGCACTTGATACTAAAGAGTCTTTTCCGTCTACTGTTACTGTGATATCACCTTTATCTGTAATCTTTGTAAATAAGGGGATACGATAGTACTTTTCTGATGCTCCTGCATCAATTGTTACAGTAACTTTTTTATCGCCTGCTTTTACAACACTAGCAATACCTGTTACGTCATATTTAGCAGGTGTAGCTCCTTCTTTGATATTTTCCATTTCATCAAGCCATTCAGCGCCTTCAAGAGTCATTGTGAATGTCTGATCTTCAGAGCTTGCTGCGATATCGTCATTACCATCTTTAATTACTACTAAAGACTCTTCATTTGTTGTGTCACCTTTTTCAACTGTTACAGTTTTATTAACGTATGTTGTTGTGCCAGCTAATGCTGTCATAGGAATTACGCCTGCAACCATAACTGCTGATAAAAGAATTGCTAATTTCTTTTTCATGTTATTTCCTCCCTTTAAAATTTTTAATAAATAGATTAAATTAAGTGCCGTATTTCCATGCATAAGCAAAGAAATCATATTACATTTGCCATTATACACGACAGACGGAGCAGTTTCAACCTGTTGGGTAAAAATGTAACATAAGTGTAACAATAAGCGCCCGAAGGCGCAATGAAGATGAGTCTACTGCGTTATTTTAACAATATTCCTCAATTATCTTCCAATTTCATAATCATTCCTCCGAAAGAAATTCGGAAAGTTTTTTGAATACAGGAAGATAGTCGTTTTTTATACGATTAAATATTTCATCGGCGGTTTTCTCGTCATAAACATGAGATGTGAGATTTCTGTCGTCCAGAATTGCTATCCAGACATCTTCATCGTCAATGATATCGTAAGAATATGCCTCTCGAAGAACTGATTTCGGACCTTTTACATCAAGGAAGCCTTGATCTATCAAATATAATCTTATGGTTTTCCATGAAAGCTCAGCACAGAATTCAAACCTCTGGATAGCGCCGTCCCTTTTTATATCATTAGGTGATTCTTTATAATACTCAACTGCTTCATCGAGCCTTTGAACAGCATTTTTCAGCTTTTCTTTTTTAGTCACCAGATCGCTCATAAATTACCACCCCATCCCTTTCTATATTCTTCATTAATTCTTCACTCGTCCAATCGGATACATATACAAGGTCAATTTTAAGCAAAGTGGGAAGCTCGTCAATATCCCACCAGAAATAACCGCGTTTATCATCAGCCAGACCGTAAATTGCCAAATCTATATCGCTTCTTTCCCGGTTGTCCCCTCTTGCACGGGAACCAAAAAGCACAATTTTATCACAATTATACTTTTCACCAATCTTTTTAATCTCGTCATATATTTCTTCTTTCATAGGAAAAACCTCCTTTATTTAAGTATACCCAAAGCGGATAATAAAGTAAAGTTTTTTGCCCTCTGAGTCACAGGTAACATAGGTGAAGTTTGTTTTTGTTGAAAAATCTCAATCTTATGATATAATTTTACAAAAAAGCGAAAAAAATATGCAGCCTCCGTGAGGTTACATATCTTTTTGGGCAGATTTAAAGCTGTTTTGCGAGGGCGGTTTGTCATCATCTACTTCGGTAGCAAAATTTCTATTTTCTACAGAAAGGCAGGTGATGATTATGGCATACATAATAATTTTTATGATTATGCTCTTCCTGCTTATATTGGCAGTAAGAAAAAAATAACGCCCTTTCCGCCAAAAGGACGTTAATATAAAATAAAGTTCTTTTGACAAACCGCTCGGTCTGCCCTTTTCTATTTAATATTATAGCATAAACGCAATAATTATTCAACTGAATTTTGCAAATGCTTTAATAAACGCGTCCGCCGCCGCGCGGGTGTCCTTCCTGTCGAAGCAGGCGCTTCCCGCAACGATTACCTCCGCTCCTGCGTCCAGGACCTTGTCCAGATTGGAAAGCTTAACTCCGCCGTCGATTTCTATTTCGTAGGAATAGCCTTTCTCCTGACGGATCTTCGCAAGCTCCGTTATCTTCGGCAGGCAGTCCTCCATAAGGCTCTGTCCTCCGAATCCCGGCTCAACGGTCATTACCAGCACCATATCGCAGAGGTCCAGAACGTCTTCTATCTCGGAAACGGGAGTTTTCGGCTTGACGGAAATCGAGCTTTTCACGCCAAAATCCCGAATCATCTGCAAAATTCCTCTTTTGTCCTTAACTGTCTCAACGTGAACGGTTATTATGTCCGCTCCAGCTTTGACAAATTCCTCTATATATTTTTCCGGCTCGCTTATCATGAGATGAACATCAAAAACCATACCGCTGACAGGCCGTATATCCTTCACTACCGCCGGACCGTAGCTTATGTTGGGCACAAAATGGCCGTCCATAATGTCCAGATGCAGGTACTGGGCGCCCGCGCCGTCAACGCACTTTATTTCTTCTTCAAGCTTTTTGAAATCCGCCGAAAGCAGAGACGGAGCAAATTTAATCATATCTGTATTTCCTTTCTTCCCGAATCTCTTCCAGAAACTTCACGTAATGGGAATATCTTTCCTCGCTTATGGCTTTCCCAAGCTCTTCCCTGATCCCGCATTCCTCCTCGTTCACATGGGAGCATCCGTTAAACCGGCAGTTTTTCAGGAAAGGCTGAAACTCTCTGAAATACTTTTCCAGCTCCTCCGGCGGAATATGCAGTATGGAAAGGGATGAAAATCCCGGTGAATCCACCACAAAGGCTCCAGGAAAAATCTCCATGAGCTGAGTATGCCGCGTTGTATGCCGGCCTCTTTCGATCTTCGCCGAAAGCTCTCCCGTTTCCAGATTCATCTCCGGATTGAGGCTCATTATTAAGGAAGATTTTCCCACGCCCGAAGGTCCCGCAAGGACAGAGACCTTATCCGCAAAGAGTTTTTTCAGCTCTTCCGTGCCTTCGCCTGTCTCGGCTGAGTGGCACACAACATCAAATCCTGCTTTTTCGTACATTTCCTTCATGGGAATGTATCCGCCGTCCGGGTCTAAATCCGTTTTATTCAGGACTATTGCCGTCTCAAGGCCTCTTTCCGCCGCAAGAACAATGAATCTGTCCATAAGATTTGTGTCCGGCTGAGGGTTTTTCACGGCGAAAACTATTACCGCCAGATCCACATTTGCCACCTTGGGCCGTATGAGGAAGGATTTTCGGGGCAGTATTTCCTTCAGAAATCCTTTTTTCTTATTTTCGTCAGTAACATCTATCCCGGCATAGTCGCCCACAAGGGGAGTTATCTTTCTTTTGCGGAAAACGCCTCTCGCCCTGCACTCGTAAACACCGCACCCGGTGTCCACGTAGTAAAAACCGCCTATGCCCTTTATAATCACGCCTTTAATCAAAACATCTCCTTTTTAAAAGCTTACGTTTCTGCTCCACTGATACTCATCGTTTATGTAAAGCTGGATCTCCGCCTGGCCTTCTCCCTGAAGCTGAACATCGAAGGGGAAGTCCGCTACTTTACGCTCTGTATCTATGAGAGTTGTTGTTTCTCCGGAAGCGTCAACCTTGTAAAGTTTGATTTTAACCATTTCATTCTCATCAAGACCGATGGGCTTGTCAACCGTATATATTACGGCGTTGCTTTCGGGAGCCTGCTCTTTGGCGCTGCTTCCCTGGCTTACAATAAGGTCAACAGCCGAGTTTTTGGCAACCTCTTCGCCTTCCGCAACTGTCTGGGTTATAACATAGCCTTCCGCATATGTGTCGCTTTCAACAAGAGTTACGTCGCCTACCACAAGTCCCATACCCAAAAGGGTCTTTTCTGCGTCCGCAAGAAGCTTTCCTTCAACAGCGGGAACTGCTACTGTTGCGGATTCCTCTCCTTTGCTGACTGTAAGGGTCACGGGTGTGCTGTTTGAAACATTTTCGCCTTCCGCAGGAGACTGCTCCATAACCTTGCCCATTTCCACATCAGGACTGAACACATACTCAAGGTTTACACTTACATTATTGGCTCCCGAACTCTGGGCCAGAGACATAATCCCTTTTTCGGCATCCGCTTCGGGCATTCCTACAACATTAGGCATCTGGAATACGGCAGGTCCTTTGCTGACAATAACGTTTATGACCATTCTGTCGGTAATCTCGCTGCCTGCTTCGGCATCCTGTGAAATAATCTGGCCTTCCGCAAATGTATCGTTATAGTCGTCGCCGGCTCTGATGATGGTATAGCCTTTTCCCTGGGCTTCTCTTACAGCCTCGTCATAATTCTTGCCGATAAGAACGGGAACTCCCGTTTCTTCAGGCTCTTCCGGGACCTCTTCTTTTTCCTGAGAGGATATAAAGGGAAGATTGAAGGGAAGCTTGAATCCGCTTAAAGGTGAATTCTCGCCCATGAAATATTTCACGCCTATGAAGGCTATTACCGCTACTATTACGATTGCAGTGATAATTGCCGCCGCGATAACTTTTCTTTCTTCCTTCTTGGTATACGCCTCTTCTTCCTGGGCGAATTCCTCATCATAATCCACATCCTGCATTTCCTTTTTAACTTTTTTGAAATGCTTTCTGACAGAAGCGTCCTCGGGATTTTCAGGATCTATTTTCAGTTTTTTGCTATACATATCGAAGCCGACTGTTGCAGGCGGAATATTGGGTTCTCCTCCTTCGGCTCCCGCAGACGGATCCGCGGAATCCGCCAGTTTTGCCGCCTCTGCTTCCGCCTCTACCTTGGCGGCCTCTTCCGCAAAGGCTTTTTTGGCGTCTGTCGCGGCTTCCTGCATTGTATTTTCCGCTGTGTTATCCGAATCGAACCAGACTCTTACGTCTCTTCCGCCTTCCGCAGGTATTTCGTTGTCCTTTTCCGACATATCTATATTGTAGAAATTGCTGGAAGGTCCTTCGGGAGCCTTTGCTCCGGATTCATCGGTATACTCCGCGTTCTTTCTTGCTATGAACTCATCGGAAACCTCTGTGAGGGCCAGCTTGAGGTCCTCAGCCATAAGGTCGATATCCGCGTATCTTTCGTCAACCTTTTTGTTTGCCGCCTTCCTTATTATACTTTCAAGGCTCTTGTTCATGGAAGGATTGTATTCCCTCATATCCGGAAGGTCGTCGTTTATATGCTTCAGGGCGATTGAAACGGAATTTTCTCCGCTGAAGGGAATTTTTCCCGTTACCATTTCATACATGGTTATGCCCAGCGAGTATATATCGCTTTTGTTATCCACAAAACCGCCTCTGGCCTGCTCCGGCGACAGATAATGCACAGAGCCTACGGCGCTGACCACGTTTGTAAGCGTGGAAATGTTGGCCGCTCTGGCTATGCCGAAGTCCATGACCTTTACATTGCCGTTTTTGGCGATCATAATATTCTGAGGCTTTATATCCTTATGAATTATTTTATTCTTATGGGCGTATGAAAGAGCGTTTGCCACCTGAAGAGCTACGCTTATGGTGGTTATTGAATTGAAGGGAGCTTTTTCCTTTATAAGATCCTTCAGAGTTTTGCCCTCTATGTACTCCATTACTATATAATCGCAGCCCTTATCCTCTCCAACGTCGTATACGTTTACGATATTGGGATGAATCAGACTTGCCGCTGATTTCGCTTCGTCTCCGAAACGGGCTCTTATATCCTCGTCCGCGGCAAGCTCCTCTCTGAGGATCTTTACCGCCACGTCTCTTCCCAGTTTTGTATCCTTCGCCAGATATACAACAGACATACCGCCAACGCCTATTTTCTCGACTATTTCGTATCTCTGGCTTAACATATCACCTTTATTAAGCGTCATAAATTATGTCCCCCTTATCCCAGTAAAATTACAGAAATATTGTCGTGGCCTCCCAGCTCGTTTGCCTTTGCCACAAGCTCGTCAGCCTTCTTCTTGATGCTTTCTTCTGTGCCGAGAATCTCCGAAATCTCCTCATCAGTAAGCATTCCGTTCAGTCCGTCCGTACAGAGGAGAATCAGATCTCCCGAATTCACGGTATAGATGCCTGTGTCAACATCTATGTTTTCCGGAATTCCCAATGCTCTTGTGATGATGTTCCGTTTGGGGTGTACTCTCGCTTCATCCGCAGTGATCTGACCCATTTTTACCAGATCCATTACATAGGAGTGGTCGTGAGTCAGCTGCTGGAGCTTCCCCGAATTAAAAACATATATCCTGCTGTCTCCAACATGGACATAATACATTTTCTTGTTATGTATGCAAACAGCCGTGAATGTGGTTCCCATTCCTTCCAGCTCAGGGTCCATAAATCCCATTTTGCAGACTTTTCTGTTGGCATACTGCACACCGCCTACCATTGCTTCCAGAATTTCTTCCGGAGCGTTCTTGGGGTCATAGTTTTTGCCTATGTACTCATTGAAAGCCGATATGGCGGAAGAACTTGCTACCTCTCCTCCCAGATGGCCTCCCATTCCGTCGGCGACTATGCACAATTTTTTTAGAATATCATTAGGTTTTGAAATAAAGATTGCGTCCTCGTTGTTTTCCCGGACACGACCCTCAGATGTTCTTCCGATAGCAATCATTAATATGCCTCCTACATTTTCATGCGTTATCCTCAATGTAACCCTTTCTCAGCTGGCCGCAGGCGGCGTTTATATCGCTGCCCAGCTCCCGCCGGATGGTGGTCTCTATGCCTTTCGACCTGAGAATGGCGCAAAAATCCTTTATATCCCTGTCGGAACTTCTTGTGAACACCTCATCCTTTCCCTTAACATCGTTTACGGGTATGAGATTCACATGACAGAGAATATTCTTAAGACGCTCCCCAAGCTCACCTGCGCATTGGGGCGAGTCGTTTATCCCTTTTATAAGAGCATACTCAAACGTAACTCTTCTTCCTGTTTCTTCAGCGTACGCTCCGCAGGCGTCAACAAGCTCCTTCATGGGATACTTTTTCGCCACGGGCATAGTCCTTTTTCTTATGTCATCGTTTGGCGCGTGGAGAGACACCGCAAGGGTTATCTGCAGTTTTTCCTCCATGAGCTCATATATTTTATCTGTAATACCGCAGGTAGAAAGAGTTATCCTTCTCTGGCTCAGGTTATAGCCTTTTTCGGAATTTATGAGACGGATGAATCTTATCACCTCGTCGAAATTGTCCAAAGGCTCGCCGCTTCCCATGAGCACAACATGGCCGATCCTCTCGCCGCAGTCACGCTCCATAAGGTAAACCTCATTGAGAAGCTCTCCCGCAGTCATGTTCCTGTCTTTGCCTCCGATGGCGGAAGCGCAGAACTTACAGCCCATGTTGCAGCCTGCCTGAGTGGAAATACAGGCCGCGTATCCGTACCCGTATTTCATGAGCACTCCTTCTATTATAGTATTATTTTCAAATTCAAACAAGTATTTACACGTATTATCGGCGGATGACACCAGTTTTCGGATTATTTTTCCTTCGCTGATATAAAATTCCGCCGAAAGCTGTTCCTTCAGCTTCTTTGGAATATTTTTCATGTCGTCAAAGGATTCGGCAAGGTTTTTGTTGAGCCAGCCGAAAATCTGGGCCGCTCTGAACCGGGGAATGCCTCTTTCTTTAAAAAGCTCTTCCATTTCCTCAATATAAAGACCTCTTAAATCAATCATCGCTCTTCCTCCGTGCCGCCGAAACGAAAAATCCGTCCGTTCCCTGAACGTTTGGATAAAGCTCCGCGTAGCCGTACTTCCCTGATTTCCCGCACATGGCTTCGGGCAGGACCTCATTCAGGTCAATGTCCTCGAAACCGGGATTTTTCTCTAAAAACCACAGAAAGTTTTCCCGGTTCTCTTCTTTTGTCAGTGTGCAGGTGCTGTATAGGAGCCTTCCGCCGGGCTTTACGTATTTTGACGCCGTTTCCAGAATCTTTCTCTGGATCTCAACCAAAGCGCCTATATCATCCTTTGTTTTTTTAAGACGGATGTCCGGTTTTTTCCTGAGAAGTCCCAGTCCCGAACAGGGAGCGTCAACCAGGACCCTGTCGAATGCGGAAACATCCTCTTCGCAGAGGACAGAGGCGTCCTTTTCCTCCGTCCGGATTATGTCAAGCTTCAGCCTGTCTGCCGTATCCTCCAGCATTTCCAGCTTAAGCAGGCTTATGTCCCGGGAGACCACCTCTCCTTTGTTTCCCATAAGCTCCGCAATAAGGATACTTTTGCCGCCGGGAGCGGCGCAGACATCCAGAATCCTTTCTTCCGGCTGAGGGTCCAGTGCGAAAACCGCCGCCGCGGAGGCCTCGTCCATAATATGGAAATGCCCTTTTCTGAAGCTGTCCAGTCTGGAAATATCCGCTGTTCCGGAAAGCTTTATTATAATAGGAAAGAATCGGCTTTCCTCCGCCATGATCCCCTGAGCGGAAAATTCCTTCTCAAGGGTTTCTTTATCACACAAAAGGGTGTTCACAACAGCCGTTACCTCCGGCGGAGTATTGTCCGCTCCGCAAAGGTCCTCCGTGAACTTCACCCCGTATGCTTTTATCCATGACTTTACCACCCATTCCGGATGGGAATATAGAATGGAAAGTCTTTTCGCGTTTGTGTTTTCATTCACATCGAACGCGTCCGGAGTCCTTAAGACATTCCTGAGAACTCCGTTTACAAAGGGAGCCAGTCCTCCCATTTTTCTTTTCTTTACCAGCTTGACCGCCTCGTCCACTACGGCATAAGGCGATTTTTTCATGAACTCAAGCTGATAAAGAGACATTCTGAGCACTGTGCGGATGTAAGGCTTCATTTTTTTTACCTTAACTCCCGAGACCTTCTCCAGAACATAATCAATATATATGACGTTCCGCAAAGTCCCGTTGACACAGTCCGTAACAAAGCCTCTGTCCTCGGCAGGCATTGCGCCGTTGGCCGAAAGGCTTCTTTTTAAAACTACATTATTATATCCGCCCTTCTCCAGAATCTCGAAAAGGGCAGACGCCGCGATTTCTCTCGGATTGATATTTATCATACTCTAACGCCTTCTGCTTCCGTTTACTATGATCATAAGTCTTAAAAGGTTAGCTAAGGCTGATGCCGCCGCCGCTACATAGGTAAGAGCCGCCGCGTCCAGAACCTTTTTCGCGTGAGGTATTTCCTCCGGCGCCATTATTCCCGTTTCCTCCAGCACCACCAGAGCCCTTTTCGAAGCATTGAACTCTACGGGCAGAGTGATGAATATGAAAATTACGGAAAATGAGAAGAAGCATACGCCTATACGGGCAAGTATGAGTCCGTCTCCGCCAACTCTTGACGCTGCCAGCAAACCGATTATTATAAGGGGCACTGCCGCCTTTGAGCCGAAGTTCGCAATGGGTACGAAGAATGAACGCAGTCTCAGAGGACCGTATTCTTCGGCGTCCTGAAGAGCGTGGCCCATTTCGTGAGCCGCGATTGCCGATGCCGCGATGGATCTGGCACCGAAAACGCCCTGCGAAAGGTTCAGTGTCTTAGCCGACGGGTTATAGTCATCCGTAAGATTACCCGCTATGCTGTGCACCGTTACATTGTAAAGACCTTTCTGGTTTATAATCGTTCTTGCCGTGTCGGCGCCTGTAAGTCCGCTTTTTATCGCAACTTTCGAATATGTGTTAAACGCCGATTTTACCTTTGCCTGAGCTACCATTGTGAAGATTATGGCAGGAATCAAAATCCACATGCCTGCCATGCTTATATATCCCCAATACACACAAACCGCCTCCTTTGATGTTCTAACCGACTGCATAAAAAGGCCTGAACCGACGGAAAAAGTTAATAATAAAAAATATTTGTCCGCCTAAATTATATATTCCTGAAAATATACATTTCACGCATATTAAACCCTGAGGGTTTCCGCCTATGCCACGAATGCACCTCTACTGTAGCTTAGTACGCCTGCGATATGCATTCATGGCATTTCAGCCGCTCAAGCAGTCTTGAATTCTGCTTTCTTTGGGAAAGTCCTATTCAAAGACATCCCCGATCTCAATTTTGTTTCCTCTCATGAAAGAGCCTGCGTCCATTCGTTTCTTCCCCTGGAGCTGGACCTCTCCGGCCTTTACGGCTCCTTCGCCAGTCATAATGCTGAAGGATTTTTTATCTGTGTGTACAACCTGTCCGGGAACACCTTCGTATTCTCCGGAATCCTCTTTAAGTCTGAAAAATTTGATATTCTGGCCTTTCCACGTGGAATAGGCTCCCGGCTGAGGGTCAAGACCTCTCGCCAGATTTATTATATTATAAGCGGAATCGTTCCAGTTTATCCGCTCTGTTTCCTTATCTATCATAGGAGCGTAAGTGGCCTCCGCATCGTCCTGCTTTTCAGGAGTCAGCGTGCCGGCTTCCAGACCTTCCAGCGTTTCCAGAAGGACCTGGGCTCCCACATGGGAAAGCCTTTCGAAAAGCTCTCCGAAGGTCTCGTCCTCTCCGATCCGGACTTCTCTTTTTATGAGCATATCGCCTGTGTCCATACCTTCGTCCATGAGCATTGACGTAACTCCGCAGGTCTTGTCCCCGTTGATGATGCTCCGCTGTATGGGCGCGGCTCCTCTCAGTTTGGGAAGGATGGAACCGTGGATATTTATTGCCCCGTAAGGCGCGTACTCAAGAATGTCCTTCGGAAGAATTTTTCCGTAGGCCACAACCACCAGCACATCAGGCTTATAGGCCTTCAGACTTTCCAGAAGCTCACCGTCCTTTGCGCTTTTCGGCTGAAGAACGTCCGTGCCGTGTGAGAGAGCAAGCTCCTTAACAGGCGAAGGAATCATCTTTTTTCCTCTGCCCTTGGGCTTGTCGGGCTGTGTTACCACCGCCAGCACTTCATGCTTCTCATAAAGGGCTTCAAGAGACCTTGCGGCAAAATCGGGAGTTCCCATAAATACCGCTTTCAGCATCAGTCATCTTCCTCCTCAAAAATAAGGTCCTCTTCGTCTATTTTTTTGTCTATATACAAAATTCCGTCCAGATGGTCGATCTCGTGGCAGAAAGCTCTCGCCAGAAGGCCTTCTCCCTCGTACTCCACATCCTCGAAATCTCTGTTTTTCGCTTTTACCTTAACATATTCCGGTCTTTCCACATATGCGGATTTGTTTGGCAGGGAAAGGCAGGCTTCCTCCTGAATATCCGCGCCTCTTGTCTCGATTATTTCGGGATTGATAAGCTCCATAAGCCCGTCTCCCACATCGATGACCACTACTCTTTTCAAAATTCCCACCTGAGGCGCCGCAAGACCCACACCTTTGGCTCTGTACATGGTCTCCGCCATGTCGTCCAGAAGGGTCCTTACGCCTTTTGTGACCTCCGGTACAGGACGGGATTTTTTCCGCAGTACCGCGTCCCCTTCATATCTTATGTTTCTGAATGCCATAAATTTTTACCTCCTAAATGACGCTTAATGGATTAAACGCCGGATATATATAAACATCCTTGTAACCTTTTTCCTCAAATCTTCTTATTACGAAGTATACAAAGCTTTTGAGCCTCTCAGGGTCAGGACCGGTAAGAGTTACCCGCCAGCGGTGCATATCCTTGATTTTGGATTTATACGCCGGAGCCGGTCCCAGAACCTGAAACTCGTTCTTCGTATTGTAATACTTTATTATATCATAAAATTCATGTATTGACTTAATAATTTTTTTCTCATCGGGACCCCAGAGCATAATTGTGAAAAAGTTATTGAAGGGCGGATAACAGAACGTCTTTCTTATCATAATCTCGTTTCTGTAAAACTCCCTGTATGAGCCTTCCGCCGCGATTCGCACGGCGTAATTTTCCGGCGAATAGGTCTGGATAAAGACCTTTCCGGGGAATTCGCCTCTTCCTGCTCTTCCGGCCGCCTGGGTTATTATCCTGTATGTTCGCTCTCCGTCCCGAAAGTCGCCTGTGTTCAGAGACAGGTCCGCCGCAATGATGCCTACAATGGAAACCATGGGAAAGTCGTGGCCTTTGGCTATCATCTGGGTCCCTATCAAAATGTCCGCTTTCTTTTGGGCGAATGCGGAAAGTATCTTCTCGTGGCCGTACTTGCCTTTTGTGGTATCGGCGTCCATCCGCAGGGTCTTCGCTTTGGGAAAAAGCTTTTTTATTTCCTCTTCCACCCGTTCGGTTCCCGTACCGAAGCTCTTTATATATTTTGAGCCGCACTTGGGGCATTTTTTCGGGATCGCCGCTCTTCTTCCGCAGTAGTGGCACAGAAGGACGTTTTCATTGGCGTGCAGCGTCATGGAAACACTGCATCTTTCGCATTTCACCACATATCCGCAGTTCCTGCAGGACACAAAGGAAGCGTAGCCTCTTCTGTTTATGAAAAGCATGGCCTGTCTGCCTTCGTCAAGGCAGTTTTTCAGCTCGGACCTCAGAGCTTCGCCGAACATGGATTTATTGCCTTCGTGAAGCTCCTTCCGCATATCGATTATCTCCATTTTGGGAAGAGGTCTTCCGCCGACTCTTTCCGTCAGCTCGCAAAGAAGGAAATTTCCCTGCTCAGCCTCGAAAAACGTCTCCACGGAAGGCGTTGCGCTTCCCGCAAGGTATACGGCGTTATTTTGTCTGCACCTGAACCGGGCGATCTCCTTGGCGTCATAGGCCGGCAGGTTTTCCGAATGGAAGGCGTCCTCATGCTCCTCATCCACGATTATTCCGCCCAGATTATCAAAGGGAGCGAACACCGCCGAACGAGGTCCGATTATTACGGAGACCTTGCCGCTTCGGGCTTTTTTCCACTGGTCGAATCTTTCCGCCGCAGTCATTCTGCTGTGGGTTATGGTCACTCTGTCCCCGAATCTGGAGAAAATCCGCCTTGTCATCAGGGGTGTCAGAGAGATTTCCGGCACCAGGAGGATCACCTGTTTCCCGTCGGAAAGGATCCTTTCTATCAGTCTTATATATACTTCCGTTTTCCCGCTTCCCGTTACGCCGAAAAGGAGAACCGGTTTTTTGCTGTCTTTTTCGTATTCGTCTAAAATTCTGTCCAGAGCTGTTTTCTGCTCAGAGGTCAGCTCCGGCTCGGGAACGTCCTCCGGTTTTTCATAAAGGACCGCGTCCCGCATTACCTCTTTTTCGAATGTCCGCACAAGACCCTTGTCCTTCAGGCCTTTCAGTGAGGATCTCGAAGTGATTTTCCTCATCGGAAGTTCTTTTCTTTCCTTAATTAAAAGGAAGAGTTCCAGCTGGGTCTTCAGTCTTTTGCTGGCGGAAAGGATCTCTTCGCCTGACTCCTCGCCTTTTTCGGTGAGAGCGCAAAAAAGGCGGTTCCGCTTCAGGACGGGTTCCTGCAGCGCGCGGAATACTTCTACAATTCCGTCTTTTTCAAGCTCTTTTATAACCGGCTCGCTGTCTTTCAGCTGTGACAGCTGGCAGAGTCCGCCTTTGCGGGATATTTCGCCGCAGATTTTTGTCTTCTCGGCAGAAAGTCCGGAATAATCACCTTTTAATCTGACATATGTTTTTTCCTTCATGGAGATGCCCGCCGGGATTATGAGCTTTAAGGCACCTACAAGGCCGATGGAGTGTTCTCTGCTGAGCCACTGCGCCAGTTCAAGCATTTTCTTGTCGAACAGCGGGAAGTCGTCGGAAAACGAGATTATATCCTTGACTTTGTCTTCGGGAACTTCGGTGATCTCCGATGTATCTATGATATAGCCTTCTTTGCGTATGTTTTTCGGGCCCAAGGGAACCAGAACGCGTCTGCCGAGAAGTGTTTCTTTCTCGTATTCCTCAGGTATCCGGTAGTCGAAAACGGTATCCTCTCTTGTTGACTTATTCATTATGATAACTTTGCCGAACATTCAAGAATACCTCCTTCCCGTCCGGGGAAAATATCCCCATAGAATACATAAGCGGATATACAAACCATCCGCTTTTCTTGGGGCTTAAGCCCCAAACCCCGACCGTCTCTCCGAGGGCTCAGGGGCGCTGCCCCTAAGAACCCCGTTCAGGGCTCTGCCCTAAAAACCCGCAAGGGACTTCGCCCCTTGACCCTGTGTAGTATGTTTGAGACGGTTATCGGCTAAAGGCAAGTTTTCCAAAAATCGAAATCTCAGCCGAAAAACACACTATTTCAGTGCGAAGCACTCTATTGAATCCGACAAAGGCGGATTCTTACCACAATTAGCACCTGAAAGGTGCGGCTTCATTAGCGAAGCGTCTTCATTCCTTCATTTGCGAAGCAAACTTCATTGCGCCGAAGGCGCGCCTCAGCTGCGCTTGCGCAATTTAGCTCGGCGGATCCGAATTTAGCTTTTCTCTATTCCGCTTCTTCTTCCGCCGGCGCATCTTCCGCTTCCTCCGCGTCAGCTTCTTCTGATTCTTTGAACATATCGTCTGATACTACGGAAATGTTCTCGTAATCGAGTTCGGGCTCTTCGATCTCAAGCTCGCCGCCTTCCGCGTAGCCTATTTTTATCTTGCCTTCGTAAAGCTCCTTAACTGCTGTGGAAACAGGTTTATCCGCGTCTCCGCCTTCTGTCAGAATGGGAGCGTGGTCCACTATTTCTCTGGCTCTTTTTGCCGTTGCCATAACTATTGTATAACGGCTTCCTGTTTCAAAAGAATCTTCCTGATCCTGGGATATTATTTCAAGTAAATCTGTATATGACGGACGCAACATTTAAAACACCTCTCCTTTAAATTCCTGTATGATCTCTTTGTTCCTTGATACTTTCTGTTTCTCGGCCATAACTATGCCCTTCAGGTCCTCGGCCGTTTGGTCTGAAACGTGGTTTATAACGAGATAATCGTACATATTGGCCACGTCCAGCTCGATAAGGGCTCTTTCCAGCCTTTCCAGAATGACCTCCTCGGTCTCCGTGCCTCTGCCCGCAAGCCTTTTTTTCAGCTCCTGGGCGGAAGGCGGTATCATAAATACAAGCACCGCTTCAGGGTATTCGTTCTTAACCTGCAGCGCGCCCTGTACCTCTATTTCCAGTATTATATTCTGACCTTTATCCAGTCTTTCCATTATTTCCTTTTTAGGCGTTCCGTAGCAGTTGCCGCAGAACTCCGCCCACTCCAGAAACTCGCCGTCCCTCACCTTTGAAAGGAACTCCTCCTTTGTCATGAAGTAATAATGCTCCCCGGGGATTTCGTAATCTCTGGGCGCTCTTGTTGTAGCGGAAACGGAAAGGAAATAATCGTCCTCCCGCGTGAGAATCTCCGCGACAGTGCCCTTTCCGGAGCCCGACGGACCGGATATAATAAGAAGAACTCCTCTGCTGTCCATAAAAATTCCTCCCTTATTTTCTTCCGTATACGGATTCAGAAACCCTTTTATTCGATGTTCTGAACCTGCTCTCTGATCTTCTCTATCTCGCTCTTTATCTCAACTACCTTTTTGGTAACGTCTATGTTATTGGATTTTGAGCCGATTGTGTTGGCCTCTCTGTTCATCTCCTGAACAAGGAAATCCAGCTTTCTGCCCACCTGTCCGCCGTTTTCCAAAATGTTTTTCAACTGGTCTATGTGGCTTTTGAGACGGGTTATCTCCTCGTCAATGCAGGCCTTGTCCGCGAATATGGTTACCTCTGTCAGTATCCTCTGCTCGTCGATCTCCGTCTCGTCCAGAAGACCCGCAAGCCTCTGCATGAGCTTCTGTCTGTATTCCTCCGCAACAAGAGGAGCTTTTTCCTCGACTGCCTTCAGAAGAACAGCTATGTTGTCATTCTTCACAAGGATATCCTTCTTCAGGTTCTCGCCTTCGGCCTCGCGCATCTCGATGAATTTGTCCAGCGCCTCGTCCAGCGCGGGCAAAAGGGTCTCCCAGATAATATCCATGTCCTCTTCCGCTTTTTTGGAAGTAATAACATCGGGGTATCTTGCCACAAGGGTAAGCTTGTCGGGAGATGTAACGCCGTACCTCTCCTCTATCTGACGCACCTTTTCCATGTAGGAGTCCGCAAGATTCTCGTTGAATATAACCTCAACGTCGCCTTCGTAACTGCTTTCGAAATTTATATATATATCTGTTTTGCCTCTGATCACCCGTGCAGCGGCGGTCTTTTTTATCCTGTCCTCAAGGAACATCATGAATCTGGGCATTTTTACGGAAATATCCCCGTACCTGTGGTTCACGGAACGCATCTCAACGATGAACTTTCTTCCGTCCTTCTCAAATTCGCCTCTGCCGTAGCCTGTCATGCTTCTTATCATAATTTAAGTCATCCTTTTTTATTATTCTGTCCTGTGTTAAGATTAAACTAATTATATATTAAATTATACACCTATATCAATAGAAAGAAAAATTATTTATAATATTGTAAAAAAATTTTTCGTTTTATGATATACTTCAGGGGAAAAGAGCATTTCCCTCTTCGAGGGAGTTAATGCAGAATCTAAAACTTTACGAAAAACTAAAATTTATAAAATAAATTACAATATCCGGTGCGAAGCACATAAAATAAATCTGCCTAGGGCAGATTTTGACCATAACTGTTCACTATTCAATATTCATTATTCATTAACCTCTTCCGTACACCGTGTTTGCGAACCACGGAAGAGCTGAAGAGTGGTAAAAAAAGGGAGATGACTACCTATGTCAATGGACGGTATTTCCATTTACGGAGTTCTTTGCGAACTGAAAAAAAATATAATCGGCGAGAGAATCGACAAGATCCACCAGCCCTACCGGGACGAGGTGGTTTTAAGCCTGCGGGGAAAAAACGGCGCTCAGAAGCTTCTGCTTTCCGCCAACCCAAGCCATCCGCGGATCCATATAACATCCATACAGAAGGAAAACCCCATGACTCCGCCTATGTTCACCATGATCCTGAGGAAATACATCTCCGGCGGACGGATTACGGGTATCTCCCAGCCGGATTTCGAACGTATCGTATTTATAGACATAGAATCCTCCAACGAAATGGGCGACCTGAGCGAAAAACGCCTTATACTGGAGATTATGGGCAAGCACAGCAATATCATCCTCTGCGACGACAAGAGAATTATTCTTGATTCCGCGAAACGGATCACCCATGAAAAAAGCTCGGTCCGCGAGGTGCTGCCCGGCAGAGAATACACTCTTCCGCCCAACGACAAAAAGAACCCGCTTAGTGCGGAAAAACCGGAGTTTTTGGAGCTTTGCTCACAGAAAAGCGCCCAGAAGCTCCAGAATATAATATACCAGTCATACACGGGCATCAGTCCTGTTTCCGCGTCGGAAATCGTACTTCGCGCGGATCTGGATCCTTCGGACTGTCCCGAAAGAGTGTCACAGAATGACCTGGAGAAGCTCTATTCCGCCTTCGCCCAGTATTTCAGCGAGCTTAAAACGGAGGACTTCCATCCCGCAATGTACTATGAAAACGGGAAGATAAAGGATTTCGCCATATTGAAGTCTCTGATCTTCTCTTTGAGCGAGAAGAAGGAGTTCGGCAGTATATCGGAGCTTTTCGAGGGCTTTTACGCCCAGCGGGACGCATCCTATAACCTGAACCAGAGGACTCACGACCTGAAGAAGATCGTGACCAACGCCTATGAGCGGTGCGTGAAGAAGAAGGAGGCTCAGCTGAAGACTCTTGAGGACATTAAGGACAAGGACAGCTGGCGGCTCAAGGGCGAGCTGCTCACAGCGTATATATATGAAGTAAAAAAAGGTATGACGAAGATCTCCCTGACGGATTTCTATTCCGAGGACGGACGGCAGGTGGAGATCGCTCTGGATCCCCAGAAAACGCCGTCGGAGAACGCCCAGAAGTATTTTTCAAAGTACAACAAGGCGAAACGCACGGAGACGGCTCTGGCGGTACAGTTAGAGGAGAACGAAAGGCTCATGGAGTATCTTGAAGGGGTTTCGGCGGCTATTGACACGGCGGAAAACGAGGCTGACATACGGGAGATACGCCGGGAGCTGGGCGAGACAGGGTTCCTGAAGAGGCAGAACGAGGGTAAAAAGCAGAAAAGTCCGCGCAAGTCTGCGCCCATGCATTTTATTTCATCGGAAGGGTTCCATATCTTTGTGGGCAAGAGCAACACACAGAACGATTATCTGACAATGCAGTTTGCAAAGCCCAGGGATATATGGATGCACACGAAAAAGATCGCGGGGAGCCATGTTATCATTGTGTCCAACAACACGGAGATCCCGGAAACCGCCATAAAGGAAGGCGCGCTTCTGGCGGCGTATTACAGCAAGGGCAGGGAGTCGTCTTCAGTGCCTGTGGACTACACGTTCAAAAAATTCGTGAAAAAGCCTTCGGGCGCGAAGCCGGGTCTGGTGATTTATGAGACCAATTCTACGATTTATGTTACACCGCGGGAAGAAGAGGTTAAGCGCATAAAACGAGTCGATGCATAACTCTCCGAGGGCTTAGGACTCTCAACCCCAAAATGCTTCTGCTTCACGATGTTTCGCTCCAGCATTTTGGGGACCCCTAAGAACCCGCTTAAGGCTCTGCCTTAAGAATCCGCTCTCCGAGAACTCAGGGCTCTGCCCTGAGAACCCGCAAGGGATTTCATCCCTTGACCCTGTGTAGTATGTTTGGGACAGTAATCGGCTATATTTAAGCTTTTCACTTTCAGAAATTTATCCAATACAAATCCGTCTTTCGGTGCGAAGCACTTTAATTGAATCCGACAAAGACGGATTCTGACCGCAATTAGCACCTGAAAGGTGCGGCTTCATTAGCGAAGCGTCTTCATTCCTTCATTTGCGAAGCAAACTTCATTGCGCCGCAGGCGTATTCATCCCGCCGGCCTTATTTGCTTTTCAAGGCACAAAAAAAGACATCTTACGATGTCTTTTTATTATTCTTTCTCTTTCTTTTCTCCGCTTTTTTCCTCCATGAGCTTCGCCAGCTCATCCATGAATGTGTTAATATCCTTGAACTGTCTGTAAACGGAAGCGAAGCGCACATATGCCACCTCGTCTATATCCTTGAGTCGTTCCATAACCATGTTGCCCAGCTCGCGGCTTTCCACCTCGCGGCTGTGTCCGGAGGAAATGATGTTCTCTATCTCGTCGGCAATGCCTTCCATCTGGCTGATGGTAACGGGACGTTTGTTGCAGGATTTTATGATTCCGTTCAGAAGCTTGTTTTTATCGAAAATCTCACGGGTTCCGTTCCTTTTAACCACCGTAACGGGGATAGTATCCACCTTTTCATAGGTATTGAACCGTTTCCCGCATTTCTCGCAAAGCCTTCTGCGCTTTATAATTCTGTTGTCGTCGTGGCTCCGAGTATCTATTACCTTTGTATCGTCATAACCGCAGTAAGGGCATCTCATATGTCTCCCGCCTTTCCGAAATTTTTTCCTTTTTTCTTTATCTGCACATAAACATGATTTTATTTCACCAAAAAACACTACATATAGTATACTATAAAAAATTTTTATGGTCAACGATTAAAGGTGCGCCTTCGGTGCAATGAAGTTTGCTGCGCAAATGAAGAAATGAAGACGCTTCACTAATGAAGCCGCCCTTTTGCAAAGGGCTAATTAAGGTCAGAATCCGCCTGAAGTCGGATTCAATTAAAGTGCTTAGCACTGAAATAGCGTGTTTTTTGTCTGAAATTTCGATTTTCGGAAAGTGTCATTTTAACCGATAACCATCCCTTACTTATTGCACAGGGTCAAGGGATGAAATCCCTTGCGGGTCCTTAGGGGCAGAGCCCCTGAGCCGCCGGAGGCATAGCCAGAGCCCCATGACAGCTCTGATTTCAGCGGGCAAAAGGCGGACGCGGCGGACCTTTTTTATCCACCAAAACAGCGTCGTCCCCGATTTTGCGTATCTCGCTCCACTCTATTATCTCCCGCTCCTTCTTCCCGCAGAGGAAGGAACAGCAAAATCCCTTTTCCTTTGTGAGAAAAATCTTGCAGATCCTGCCGCTTGTCAGCTCTATCTCCATATCGGAAATATACCCGAATTTATTCCCCGTGTGTATGTCGATGAACACCTTTTCCTTGAAAATACTGTACTTTTCAAGCATCCTCTCTTCTCCTCATCATCTTTTTTAAATTTTATGAAAAAAGGGCTTGATTAAATTCCCATTTGGTAATCTTGCTCAATGTATACCGTAAATTTTATATAAAGATTGTTTCTTTTTTTGTTTGACTAATTATAGTATACCATGTACAATATTTAGAGAAAATTCCTTATTCAAACACCTATATATTGTGTTTTCGGCACGGGTACAGAATAGCGGAACCATATGTTCCGATGCGCCAAAAACAGCATTCGCAAAACATTCCGAAGGCAAAAAAAATCCCCAGCATATTACATGGGGTCAAGGGGCGAAGTCCCTTGCGGGTCCTTAGGGCAGAGCCCTAAGCCGCCGGAGGCACACCCTCGGAGAGAAAGAAAGGGGTATAAATATGACAGCGAAAACATCTGAATTTGTTTCTCTGATGAAGATCACAAAGAGAGACGGCCGTACAATGGATTTTGATATAAACAAAATCGCTACGGCAATATCAAAAGCGTTCAGCGCAACAACGGGCGACAAGGACTACTCCATCTGCCTTAAGCTTGCGGAGCAGGTAACAGACACACTTGTAGAAAACGAAATGCTTCAGCCCTCAGTTGAGGATATACAGGATATAGTAGAAAAAACACTTATGAAAAACGGCTTTGTAAAGACCGCAAAGGCATACATCCTTTACAGAGCCGAAAGAACAAGGATCAGGAATATGCAGGACCGCCTGATGAAGACATTCGAGGACATCACATATTCCGACGCAAACGACAGCGACATCAAACGTGAAAACGCCAACATCGACGGCAACACAGCCATGGGCGCAATGCTGAAATACGGCTCCGAGGGTGCGAAACACTTCAACGAGATGTTCGTTCTTAAACCTTCACACTCAGAAGCACACGCGTCCGGCGACATCCATATTCACGATCTGGATTTCTATACACTGACCACCACCTGCTGCCAGATAGATATAATCAAACTGTTCAAGGACGGATTCTCCACAGGCCACGGAGTTTTGAGAGAGCCCAACGACATCGCAAGCTACTCCGCTCTCGCCTGCATCGCTATCCAGTCCAACCAGAACGACCAGCACGGCGGACAGTCCATCGTAAACTTCGACTACGGCCTTGCGGAAGGTGTTAAGAAAACATACGTTAAAAGATACAGAAAAGCCCTTTCCTACGCTCTTGAGCTTACAGCAGGCAAGGACATCGAAAAAGAATTCAAGGCATTCCTTGAAACACTCTATAAATCAGAAAGCTTAAGACCCACAATCGACGGTGACGAAGCATATAATAACAAAGAGACCGAATATCTGGCATCTCTGGGCTTCACATCCGAACAGATAGAAAAGGCAAGAGCCTTCGCAAGAACAAAAGCATACGACGAGACAGACAGAGCTACATTCCAGGCAATGGAAGCGTTCATCCACAACCTGAACACAATGCATTCCAGAGCCGGCGCTCAGACACCCTTCTCCTCCATTAACTATGGTATGGACACATCCACAGAAGGCAGAATGGTAGTCAAAAATATTCTCCTCGTTACGGACGCAGGTCTCGGCCACGGCGAAACACCTATTTTCCCTATCCAGATATTCAGGGTAAAGGAAGGCGTGAACTACAATCCCGGCGACCCTAACTACGACTTATTCCAGCTTTCATGCAAGGTAAGCGCAAAGAGACTGTTCCCCAACTTCTCATTCATAGACGCGCCTTTCAACTTAAGATATTACAAGGGAACACCCGAAACAGAGATCGCTTACATGGGCTGTAGAACAAGGGTTATCGGAAACATTTACGATCCTTCCAGAGAGACCTGCTACGGCAGAGGAAACCTTAGCTTCACATCCATTAACCTGCCCAGAATCGCTCTGCGCTCCAACGGAAACGTTGAATGGTTCTTCGAGGAATTAGACAGAAAGATCGACCTTGTTATAGATCAGCTTCTTGAAAGATTCGCTATTCAGTGCAAGAAGAAAGTAAGCAACTTCCCCTTCCTTATGGGCGAAGGAGTCTGGATAGATTCCGACAAGCTTGGATTTGACGACGAGATCGGAGAGATCCTGAAACACGGAACACTTTCTCTCGGATTCATCGGTCTTGCGGAGACACTTGTGGCATTGATCGGCAAACACCACGGTGAAGACGAGATCGCTCAGAACCTTGGTATTGACATTATCAGCCATATGCGCCGCAGACTGGACGACAAGTCCAAAGAAACAGGACTTAACTTCTCACTGCTGGCAACTCCCGCTGAGGGACTTTCCGGAAGATTCCTCAGACTGGACAGACAGAAATTCGGTATTATCCCCGGAATCACGGACAGAGAGTATTACACAAACAGCTTCCATATTCCCGTATACTACCCTATTTCAGCTTACAAGAAGATCCAGCTTGAGGCGCCTTATCACGAGCTTACGAACGCCGGACACATCACATATGTTGAGCTGGACGGAGACACCACCCAGAACCTGGAAGTTTTCGAGAAGATCATCCGCTGCATGAAAGAGTCCGGAATCGGATACGGCTCCATCAACCATCCCGTTGACAGAGACCCCGTATGCGGATACAACGGAATTATCGGGGATACCTGTCCCAACTGCGGAAGAAGCGAGGATGACGGCGGTCCCGCGTTCCAGAGGATCCGCAGGATCACAGGTTACCTTGTAGGTACTCTGGACAGATTTAACAACGCCAAGAGAGCGGAAGAGCGCGACAGAGTTAAACATTTCGCGAGAAATGAATCCTGCTCAGCCTGCTCCGAAGACTATGAATAATTCTTTATAATATTTTATTCGAATAAATTCCTGTGATGATGGGACGCAGGAAAAAACCAACGAAAAGGGCACCTTAAAACAGGTGCTCTTGGGTTTTTTATGCACCCTGTGAGGGTGCAAATGAATAATGAATATTGAATAATGAACAGTTATGGATAGAATCCGCTGAAGCGGATTCATATTAAAGTGCCTTCGGCACAATTATAGCAGTACATTTTTTACGAAAAGCTATAATTTGTCAAAAAATTTCAGCCGGCAGTGCGAAGCACTCTATTGAATCCGACTTTAGGAGGATTCCGACCTCAATTATTCACTATTCACTATTCATTATTCATTATTTCTCCTCTATGGCTTATACTTTTAAACACTCGCATACAGAATATAAAAGGAAGGATTACATTATGAATATACGTATGTTTGGCTATTCGCCGGAATCAATAGTAGACGGAAAAGGGTTCCGTTTTTCCATATTCGTTCAGGGATGTCTCATGGACTGTCCCGACTGCCACAATCCCGAAAGCCACGATCTGAACGGCGGGTATTTCATGGATACTGAGGCTCTTATAAAGGAAATCTCCGAAAATCCGCTTCTGGACGGAGTTACGTTTTCAGGCGGAGAGCCTTTTCTTCAGCCGGAGCCTCTCATCGAAATAGCTGAAGCCGTTAAGAAAATGAATTTAAACATCTGGATCTATTCCGGATACACATTCGAGGATATCCTGGCGTCCGGCGACGAGGCAAAGATAAATCTTCTCCGCCAGGCCGATGTTCTGGTTGACGGTCCCTTTAAGAAGGACGAACGCTCTCTGGAGCTGAAATTCAAGGGCAGCCGTAACCAGAGACTGGTGGATGTTAAGAAAAGTCTGGACGCCGGAGAGGCAATTCTTTTCGAATTATAAAATCTAATGAAAATTTAATAATCCAAAGGGCCGGAAATTCAAAGTTTTCGGTCCTGTTTTTGCGCTGAATTCCGCCATTTTTTGCGGATTGAAAAAAACTCTTAAAAATTTCTTAAAAATAAAGATTAAAAATAGGAAAAAACTCTTGACAACAGGCGTTTTATCGCTATAATTAAAGTGTTAATTAAACGCTTAACTATTTAACGCTTATTTATTTTTTTGAAAGGAGAGGATTTTTTGACAGATATCCAGAAAAGTATTGTTCGTGAAATCGATACTCTTACTCTTTTGAAAAAAATTTCAGTCGCGAAAATGTGTAATGACGTAGGCCTTTATTACGGCCAGCCGCCCATTATCGAATATATACTCTACCACGACGGGTGCACCCAGAAGAACATTGCCGAGTTTTTCAATGTAACTCCCGCCTCCATAGCTCTTTCCACAAAGAGACTGCAGAAGGCCGGATACATAGAGAAAAAGACGGACGAGCACAATCTCCGGTGCAACAGCCTTCACGTTACTGAACACGGAAAAGAGGTTTCCAAAAAGTGGCGCGAGGAGCTGGATTTATACACCCAGAGCATTTTTTCAGGGTTTACACAGGATGAACTGGAAACTTTCTGCTCCTTCCTCAGAAGGATGAACGAAAACACTTCAGGCGGAAAGAAAATAAACTCCGACAAGGAATTTTTCGACCTTCTGAACGAAGCGAAAATGACAAAAAATAACAACAACGCGGAGGTGGAAAATGGATAAACGTCTTCTAGCCTTTTTAGAGAAACAATACAGAAAATACGCCATTCTCTCCCCTATTACTGTAATCGGAGAGGTTATAATAGAGGTTTACCTGCCATTCCTCATGGCAAAAATCGTGGACGTAGGCATTCCCAACATGGATATGGCCTACATACGGCGAATGGGAATACTCATGATCGTTCTTGCGGTCATCGCCCTTCTCCTTGGCGTGCTCAGCGGAGTTTTCGCCGCTATTGCCAGCACAGGACTTTCAAAGGGCATAAGAAAAGCCCTTTTCAGCAAGATCCAGGACTTTTCCTTTGCCAATATCGATAAGTTCAGCACAGCGTCCCTAATTACAAGAACAACAACGGACGTAAACAACATTCAGCTTTCATTTATGATGATAATCCGAATCCTCATGAGAGCTCCCGTTATGCTTATATGCTCAGCCGTAATGGCTTACAGGATAAATCCTTCTCTTTCAAGGGTCTTCCTTATTATAATACCCCTGCTGGCCATTGCCATGGGTCTTATCGGATACGCTACATTCAGAAAATTCAAGGAAATGCTGACTCACTATGATTCAATGAATAAGTCCGTTCAGGAAAACCTTATCGGAATCAGAGTTGTAAAATCTTTCGTAAGAAAAGCGTATGAAAACAACAAATTCCTTCTGGCGCTCACAAACGTAAGAACGACCCAGATGCAGGCCGAAGGCCGGTCCTTCTTCATATTCCCTGTGCTTATGTTCTTTACTTACGCCAGCGTAATCTCCATCGCCTGGTTCGGCGGAAGGCAGATTATGGTGGGAACCATGCACGCCGGTCAGTTCTTCAGCTTCATAAGCTATTCCAGCCAGATACTTATGTCCATGATGATGATCGCCATGATTTTCGTAAGCATTATTCTTTCAAGGGCATCCGCTGTCAGGGTCATGGAAGTCCTTGATGAGGAAATTGATATTAAAGACAATCCCGACTCAACCGTTCAGCTTGAGGACGGCTCAATCGAGTTTAAAGATGTGGATTTCAGCTATGCCAAGTCCATGGACTCATTGGTTCTGACAAATATAAATCTTTCAATCAAATCCGGCGAGACTGTCGGAATAATCGGCGGAACAGGCTCCGCCAAGTCCACGCTGGTGCAGCTTATTCCACGGCTTTATGACACCACAAGCGGAACAATACTCGTGGGCGGACACGATGTAAAAGATTACGCACTGAGGACCCTCAGAGACGGCGTTTCCATGGTTCTTCAGAACAACGTGCTCTTTTCCGGCTCCATTGAGGAAAACCTGAAATGGGGCAATCCCGATGCTACTCACGAGGAAGTTGTAGCTGCGTGCAAATCCGCCTGCGCCGACGATTTCATAAACTCGTTCCCTGAAGGGTATAATACCGACTTAGGTCAGGGCGGCGTTAATGTTTCCGGCGGACAGAAGCAGAGGCTCTGTATCGCGAGAGCCCTTATTAAAAACCCGAAGATACTTATTCTGGACGATTCCACCAGCGCAGTAGATACGGCGACGGATAAGAAAATAAGAGAAGCCTTCAGCAAATATCACGCGGAAACAACAAAGATAATAATCGCGCAGAGGGTCTCCTCCGTTATCGAAGCGGACAAAATCATCGTTATGGATGACGGAAAGATCAACGCCATTGGAACTCACGACGAGCTTCTGGCGGATAATAAAATCTATCAGGAAGTTTATTATTCACAAAGGGGGGTGGCTTAAACTATGCCCGGTCCCGGTCAAGCTCCAGGTAAAATGTCAAAACCCCGGAATACAAAGAAAACATTTAAAAGACTCTTGTCCTATTTGGGAGATTACAAGCCCCAGCTTGTATTGGTGTTCATAGGTATTCTGGGTTCAACGGCCTCAAGTGTGGCAGGCACCTACCTTCTCAGGCCATTGCTTAACAATTATATTGTGCCTTTAATCGGAAAACAGAATCCTGACCTTACAGGGTTCATACACATGATAGGGATCATGATTACGGTTTATGTTATGGGTATTCTGTGTTCGCTTATGTATACGCAGATAATGGTACGCGTATCCTCCAACATACTGAAGACCATAAGAACACAGCTTTTCACCCATATGCAGGATCTGCCCATCAGGTATTACGACACTCATACTCACGGTGAGCTTATGAGCAGATACACGACCGATACGGATACTTTGAGAGAAATGCTTTCCATGGGTCTGCCTCAGCTCATAGCGGCTGCTGTATCCATGATAAGCGTGCTGGTAATGATGTTCATCATAAGCGTGCCTCTTGCTCTCATAGTAATAGGAATTCTTGTCGTTATGATTCTCTGTATCAGGACTATCGGCGGACGAAGCGGAAAACTTTTCGTCGAACAGCAGAGAAATTTAGGCAAGCTCAACGGATATGTTGAGGAAATGACAGAGGGATTGAAGGTCGTTAAGATCTTCTCCCGCGAACAGATATTAAAAGACGATTTCGAAGGAATAAACGAGGATTTAAGACAGACAGCCAAAAAAGCCAACACTCTTGCCAACATCCTCATGCCCATTATGGGAAACCTGTCCTACATCACATACTCCATTGTGGCTATGGTAGGCGCGCTCCTTGTAATAGGCGGTACTCTGGATATAGGAGCTATCGGCTCTTTCCTCCAGTACACAAGGACATTCTCAATGCCCGTTTCCCAGATCTCACAGCTTTTCAACTCAATACTCAACGCTCTTGCAGGCGCGGAGAGAATATTCAATCTTATTGATGAAGAGCCGGAAGTGGACGAAGGCAGAGTTACCATGGTATTCGCGAGAGAAGCGGAAGACGGTACTCTTACGGAGATTCCCGATTTCGAAGGCGTCTGGGCATGGAAAGTGCCTCTTGATGACGAAGGCAAGGAATTCAAGCTGGTTAAGATCAGAGGCGATGTACGCTTTGAGGACGTAACCTTCGGATATAAAGAAAACAAGACTGTGCTTCATCACGTAAGTCTTTATGCGAAGCCCGGTCAGAAAATCGCGTTTGTTGGCTCCACAGGCGCCGGCAAGACCACCATTACGAACCTTATCAACAGGTTCTATGATACGAATTCCGGGTCCATCACATATGACGGGATACCCATTAAGGATATTAAGAAGGCTGACCTCAGGAAGTCGCTGGCTATGGTGCTTCAGGATACGCACCTGTTCACAGGCACTATAATGGAAAACATTCGTTACGGAAGGCTTTCCGCTACTGATGAAGAGGTGATGACGGCCGCTAAGCTGGCTAATGCCGATTCATTCATACATCTTCTGCCCGATGGGTATCAGACGGTTATTTCCGGTGACGGAGCGAACCTCTCCCAGGGACAGAGACAGCTTCTTGCCATTGCCAGAGCGGCTGTGGCTAATCCGCCCGTACTTATACTTGACGAGGCTACAAGCTCAGTTGATACAAGGACTGAGTCACTCATTGAGAAGGGTATGAACAAGCTCATGCAGGGCAGGACGGTATTTGTTATTGCACACAGGCTGTCTACTGTTAAGAATGCCAACGCCATACTCGTTGTTGAGGACGGTCAGATTATCGAAAGAGGGGATCATGACGATCTTCTGAAGCAGCGGGGCAGATATTACCAGCTTTATACAGGTATGTTCGAGCTGACTTAATTAATGTAAATAAAAATCATCTTCCTTTCATTTTACCGCTGAGAGATAAAATTCTTTCAGCGGTTTTTTTGTGCCTCCGGCGGCTCTCCGAGGGCTCAGAGGCTCTGCCTTAAGAATCCGCAAGGGACTTCGCCCCTTGACCCCATGTAGTAAGTAAGGGAATGTTATCGGATATACGTTAGCTTCTCACTTTCGGAATCTCACGAGGCTTCTGAATTGTGCCGTAAGCACTTTATTGAATCCGCTTGTCGGATTCCCACCTTAGCTGCGCTTGCGCAATTTCGCTCGCCGAAGGCGAATTTAGCTCCGAAGGAATTTAGCTCGGCTGAAAGCCGAATTTAGCTTCACCTTTACGGTGCTGGTGCGAAGCACTTTAATTGAATCCGGCTTCAGACGGATTCTCACCGAAATTAGTCCCCACCGGGGACGGCTTCATTAGGGCTGAAATCCCGACTTCATTCCTTCATTTGCGAAGCAAACTTCATTGCGCCGCAGGCGCATAAACACAAAACCGCCGTAACCATCTATTCCATGATGATTACGGCGATTTTTACCAACACATTTTGTCCTGTAAAGAACTATTCCTTATTCAATTCATATTTCTCATGCGCAATCTCCACATACTCCACCTCTTCCGGGTTCAGCACTGTGAAAAAAGCCTTAAGCACCTTAAAGGCTCCCGTACTATCCGACAGGTCATGCAATTTCACGCCTGTTCTGCTGTAAGCGTCTATATAATACCCGTTTTTATGTCCCAGACGCACGGTTTTCGCGAAATTGGGGTCGGCCTGCGCCCACAAAAACCGTTCCTCGTCGGTTTCGGGCTGCTTTTCAGGGTAAAACCAGCTCGCATAATCGGACTTATTCGCCGAAACATACACATAAAGAGGAGTAAGGGCTATTTTGCCGTCGAGAATGTTTTCGTTGTCAATATCCATTTCCACCGATTTTCCGACCTTTTCCAGTGTCCATGAAACCGTCAGAGGTTCATCGGGCTTCCAGATAATTTCATCCAACTCATAGTCCTGCCTGATTTCACCGTTTTCGTCATAGGCTTCCGGCGGGAATTCTTCTTTACTTTGGGAAATCTCCGACAGTTGTAAATTCAGAGTCATTTCTTCTTCCAATTCAGGTGTATCGAAAGCATAGGTGCCCAAATATGTCAGGGAATTTTTCTCCTCATCGTATCTTAATTCCGAAGACCCCGAACGATGCAGAGACACCCTGTCCTCCACTGAAAATTCAAACTTTGCGTTTATGGTGTAACCATCCGTCACCTTTCCGATTTCTTCGTCAAGGTCAGCTTCCGCCAGGATACATATCATGTTCTCATATGCCACAGTCTGAAGCACCCGAAGAGTTGCTCCGTCCTTTTCTTCTTCCGCATATACGTCCTGAACGCTGTCCTCCAGCAGGTATTTATTGTCTTCTGTAACGGAAAATTTTTCCGCAATTTCGCTCTCCATGTTCACCGAGCTCACGGGCGTCTTGTTCTGGCCGCAGGCCGAAAGAAAAAGAATCCCGCAAACTGCCGCTATACCAAATTTACGCATATTTCTCATGGGTTTCATCCTTTCTCTGTTCGCATCGGACAAAATACTTACCATTTAATTATATCATAGGGGCTTGCCTTCTTCAACCTTTAGCCGGGACCTGCTATTTCACCCTTCTTGCCACCCGTTCTTCGCCGATCATTTTCACGATATCCTGACCGGAGGAGAGCTCGGACATTTTCTTCATAAATCCGCTTTCGAATTCCGGCTCCATAAGGACTTTGGCCGTCACCTTATCCGTGTACTCGATGCCCTTTATCATGAAGCCTTCCGTCTGGATGTAATATTCTATCTTGCCGAAAAGGCTGTAATCCGCGGTGATTTCGTATTCATGCATAAGGACCATTTCGGAGATACCGGCCGCCTCTATGCCCAGAGACGCCGCTTTGCCGTATGCGCGGACCAGACCGCCTGTGCCCAGCAAAATTCCGCCGAAATATCTTGTGACAACTATGGCCGTGTTCCTGATGTCTCCGCCTTTCAGCACGTTAAGCACGGGCATTCCTGCTGTGCCCTGCGGCTCGCCGTCATCGGAGAACCTTTGGATCTCGCCCTTTTCGCCCACCTGATAGGCAAACACGTTATGGGTAGCGTCCCAGTGTTTTTTCTTTATTTCGTCTATAAACGCGCGCGCCTCTTCTTCCGTGGAGACCTTGCGCACGTATGCGATGAATCGGGATTTCTTCTCCACGAACTCGGCCTGAGCGTTTTGTGTAATTGTCCTGTATTTATCAAGCATTCTTTTCACCTCTCCTCGGGGCTGTGCCTCCGGCGGCTCTCCGAGGGCTCAGGGCTCTGCCCTGAGAACCCGCTTAAGGCTCTGCCTTAAGAATCCGCAAGCTCGGGGCTCCCGAAATGCTGGAGCGGAACAACGTGAAGCGGAAGCATTTTGGGATAAGACTTCGCCCCTTGACCCTGTGTAATATGTTAGGGATAGTTATCAGCTGTATTTAATCTTTTCATTTTCAGTAATTTATCCAATATAAATCCGTCTTTTAGTGCGAAGCACTTTTATTGAATCCGCTTGTCGGATTCTCTCCTTAGCTGCGCTTGCGCAATTTCGCTCGCCGAAGGCGAATTTAGCTCCGAAGGAATTTCGCTCGGCTATAAGCCGAATTTAGCTTCCCTGCGCCGCAGGCGCACTTTAGCTTTCTTTGCCTATTTCTCCTCACGGGAAACATACTCCTCGTAAATCCTTCTCTCCTCATCCGAAAGCTTTTCCCTGTCTATCAGATCCGGTCTCTTCTTCAAAGTCCGCAAAAAGGACTGTCTTCTGCGCCATTTATCTATATTGGCGTGGTGTCCGGAAAGAAGGACCTCCGGCACAATCCTGCCCAGAAACTCCGGCGGTCTTGTGTACTGCGGGTACTCCAGAAGGCCGTCTCCGGAAAAGCTTTCGTCCGACGAGGACTCATCGTTGCCCAGAACTCCGGGAATCAGTCTGCTGACGGCATCCACCACTATCATGGCGCCCAGCTCTCCGCCGGAAAGCACGAAATCGCCCACGGAAATCTCGTCCGTCACAATTTCTTCGATGACCCTTTCGTCAATACCTTCGTAATGTCCGCAGAGTATGACTATCTCCTTCTCTTTGGACAGCTCTTCCGCTATTTTCTGGCTGAAAACTCTGCCCTGGGGCGTCATGTAGACCACTCTCGTGCCTTCGGGAACTCCAAGGCTTTTGTACGCTCTGTATACGGGCCCTGGCTGCATGACCATTCCGTTTCCGCCACCATAAGGATAGTCGTCCACATGGTTGTGCTTATCCTCGGAAAAATCCCGTATATCCACTGTATTCAGTTCAATAGTCCCGTTTTTTCTGGCTCTGCCGATTATGCTTTCGCTAAGAGCGTCGTCCACCATTTTCGTAAACAGGGTCAAAACATGAAACTTCAATTATCTCAGTCCTTTCAGCAGCCGAACAGTCATTTTCCGTCCCGCAACATCCACATTGAGGATACAGTCCTTTATGGCGGGAATGAGCAGATCCGGCTCGCCTTCCTTGGAAATCACATAAACGTCATTGGCGCCTGTGGGGAAAACATCCTTAATAATGCCCAGAAGCTCTCCTTCCTCTGTAAAAACCTCCATGTCATAAAGGTCGCGCACATAGTATTCGTTTTCCTCAAGAGGCACAGCGTCTGACTCCTCAATAAGTATCCTGCCTGTTTTGTAAGCTTCCGCATCCGTCATGGAATCGATTCCGGAAAGCTTAAGAAGCACAAACTGCTTATGATACCCTACATTTTCCACATTATGGACCTCGGTCTTTCCCCGAAGCTCCACAAACACTTTTTTCAGTTTCTTAAACCTTTCGGGATAGTCCGTTGTGGGGAATACCTTCAAAACGCCCTTGATCCCGTGGGTATTGGATATAACGCCTATTTCAAAAAATCTGTTTTCCATAATTCACCTCGTACAGCAGTAAAAAACTGCCTGTTCCCGCAAGAATTTCGATCTGCGAGCTGTAATATCACTCTGTTTTCATAAGCAAAACTCTTGTATTCTCGCCAAAAATATCCTTCCGCTCAAGCCGAAAATCTTTCGCCAAAACACAAGAGGCACTTCATAAAGAAGCCCTTAAGGGGTAAACGGCTTAAGGAAGCACAGATTGGATTATGCAAAGCTTCCAGCGCCTTTTTTCTTTATGGAGTACCTCTTTTCGATTACTGCACGATATCAACAACAATCTTTTTATTCTCGTGGACGGATGCCGCTTTAACAACTGTTCTTATAGCCTTGGCGATTCTGCCCTGTTTGCCGATAACCTTTCCCATGTCCTCAGGAGCAACCTTGAGTTTCAAAACTATTGAACGTTCGTCTTCAACTTCAGTAACACTGATTTCGTCGGGCTTTTCCACCAGGTTTCTGGCAATAACTTCCAATAATTCTTTCATAAAAAATCCTCCTTCAGAGAAGATTATTCAATAACTCCTGCTTTTTTAAGCAAAGCCTTAACAGTGTCGGAAGGCTGAGCGCCTGTTGAGAGCCATTTTTTAGCTGCGTCTGCGTCTACTTTAAGAACAACGGGCTCTTTTGTGGGGTCGTAATATCCGATCTCCTCGATTGTTTTTCCGTTTCTTGCTGTTCTTGAGTCAGCTACCACTATTCTGTAAAAGGGTGCTTTTTTAGCTCCTAATCTTTTAAGTCTGATTCTTGTCGCCATAATAAATTTACCTCCGTGTATTTTCTTTGTATGTTTATTTTTTTAATATATTTACGAAAACGATCCAATCTAACTGCGCACATTTCCGTTGTATTTTCAAGGCTGATTTTTTCCGCCTTTATAATCTTTTTTCTTCCGCTTACGCGAAATTTCTGTCTGACTGAAGCGCTCTGCCCAAGGTCGGATTCCCGTGAGCTTATTTTCTCTTTTATCTGAAGAACGGCATTCTCAGTCCTTTTCTGCCCTTTTTCAGATTGCCCATCTGCTTCATCATCTTTTTCATTTCCTCGAACTGCTTGACCAGACGGTTTACCTCCGCGATGGACGTTCCGCTGCCCATGGCGATACGTTTCTTTCTGGGTCCGTTGAGAATGGAAGGATTTCTCCTTTCCTCCGGAGTCATGGACTGGATTATAGCCTCTATATGACCCATTTTCTTGCTGTCGAAGTCATCTGGATTAACTTTCATCTGTCCCATTCCGGGAAGCATTCCGATAAGGTCCTTCAAAGGTCCCATCTTCTTTATCTGCTGAAGCTGTTCCAAAAAGTCGTCCAGTCCGAACTCGTTGGACATGAGCTTTTTGCTGGCCTCCAGAGCCTGCTTCTCGTCAAAGTTCTGTTGAGCCTTCTCGATGAGTGTGAGAACATCGCCCATTCCCAGTATCCTCGAAGCCATTCTGTCTGCGTGGAAGACTTCAAGATCCTCCATCTTCTCGCCCATACCTACGTATTTGACAGGTCTGCCCGTAACCTTTGAAACGGAAAGAGCCGCTCCGCCTCTGGCATCGCCGTCCAGTTTGGTAAGGATTACTCCGCTGATTCCAAGCTTTTCGTTGAAAGCTTCCGCGACAGTGACTGCATCCTGACCGGTCATGGCGTCCACAACAAGAAGTATCTCCGTAGGTTTCACAGCCTCTTTCAATGTGAGAAGCTCGTCCATAAGCTCCTCGTTTACGTGGAGACGTCCTGCCGTATCCAGGATGATAACGTCGTTTTTGTCCTTCTCCGACTGCTCGATAGCTTTTTTGGCGATCTCCCACACAGGGTACTGGTCGCCCATCTCAAAAACGGGAAGATTGTAGTTTTTGCCCACAACCTGCAGCTGTTTGATAGCCGCCGGACGATATATGTCGCAGGCTACCAGAAGGGGATTTTTGCCCTGCTTCCGCAGAAGGCCTCCCAGCTTGCCGGCTGTCGTTGTTTTACCAGCTCCCTGAAGACCTACCATCATATAAACCGTAGGCGGATGCTTTTCGAACACCAGCGCGCTGTCCTCGGAACCCATAAGGTTTATAAGCTCCTCGTTTACTATTTTTATTACCTGCTGTCCGGGATTAAGTCCTTCCAGAACTCCGCTGCCCACAGCTCTGTCTGTAACGGTTTTGGTAAACTCCTTAACTATTTTGAAGTTTACGTCCGCTTCCAGAAGCGCTATCTTGACCTCACGCATGGCCTCCTTAACGTCCTTCTCGGAAAGAACTCCCTTGCTTCTTAACTTTTTAAAAACCTCCTGAAGCTTTCCCGATAAACTCTCAAAAGCCATAAAACGGTCCTCCTAAATCAAATCAACTATGGATGAAGCTATGTCCTTAAGCCGGTCTATTTTCCCGCTTTCCTCCGGTTTTTCTCTCTGGATGTCCTCAAGAATTACCGTCATAGCCTCGGTCTTCTCCTTTATTTTCAGGAATTTTTCCACCAGTCTGAGCTTATCCTCATACTCGCGAAGGGCTTCTTCTCCCCTTTTGAGCTGTCGGGACACGCCCTGACGGCTGATTCCCTCAATATCTCCGATCTCACCCAGTGAAAGGTCATCGTAAAAGTGCATTTCGAAAAGTTTCCTCTGCTTCTCGGTCAGAAGCTCGCCGTAAAAGTCGTATAACAGCGTGTTTTCAAGAATTTTCTCCATTTGACGCACTCCTCTTTATGATGTCAGCTCCCCAAGGGTGTAAACCAGTTTTGATTGATACCTGAATATTCTAACCTATTTTGACTGCGGTGTCAACCTTTTTTGGTTGAAAGGTATGGTTTTTTCTCTCCGAGGGCTCAGAAGCGCTGGCTATACCTCCGGCGGCTCAGGGCTCTGCCCTAAGAACTCGCAAGGGATTTCATCCCTTGACCCTGTGTAATAAGCATCGGAAGATTATCGGCTATATTCACTCTTGTGCCGAAGGCACTTTAATTGAATCCGCTTGTCGGATTCTGGCCGAAACTGTGCATAATACACACTGTAAATCTTACAATGCCTGCAAATTCAAAAAACCGATAAAACTTTTCCCAACTATATTTTGCACAATATCGCGTCCCGAAGGGACCCATCGCTTTGTAAAGCAAACTATCATCCGCCAAAGGCGGCAATCGCCGCGCCCCTTGGGCGTCTGTGCCGAAGGCACTTTAATTGAATCCGACTTCAGGCGGATTCTGACCATAATTAGCCCTCGCAGAGGGCGGCTTCATAGCGAAGCACTTCATTCCTTCATTTGCGAAGCAAACTTCATTAGGCAAAAAGCCTCTTATTGCGCCTTTGCCTCTCTTGTGCTATACTATTTAAAATCAATGAATTTTTTATGCCCAAGGGCATTAATATAAAGGAGGACATTAAGCATGCCTGTTGTTTTCGGAATGGCTGTTCCTCATGAGCCGAATATACTTCCCGAGGTAAATCCCAACGCTCATCTGGAATACGCAAAAACTTTACAAGCTTATGACGAGGCGGCGCAGAAACTGATCGAAAAGAACATCGACACCATCGTGATAATAAGCCCGCACTCCAAAAACTATAACGGATATTTTTACTTCCCCACAGGAAACTGGGCAACCGGTTCTCTGGCTCCCTTCGGAGCGAGAAACGTGGCTGTCCGCGCTCTTTGCGACAGAGACACAGCGAAAGACCTGTATCTTTACTGCGCGGAAAGCAAGATCCACGTAGGCTTCCACAAGACCATGACAAGCAAAATGCTGGATTACGGCTCCGTCGTGCCGCTCACCTTCGTGGCAAAAAGGCAGAGGGCCTTTGCCATTATCAGAATCTCCATCTCCGGACAGAGCATGGAGGACCATTACAGACTGGGCAAATGCATTTCCGACGTATTTTCGGGCTTTGACAACAGACGGGCGGCCATAATCGCCAGCGGAGATATGTCTCCCCGACTTTCCAAGGATTCCCTCATGGGCTATGCTCCCCAGGGCGCGGAGTTTGACAAGCGTATGTGCAATTACATGAAAAAGGGTGATTTCGAATCCGTTATCACCACAAAAGAGGATTTCTGCATTGAGTCAGGCGCCGATATATACAAGCCTTTGGCTGTTTTAGGCGGAGCTTTGGACGGAAAGGTATTCGATTCCGAGCTGCTTTCATACGAGAAGGTAAACGGCTCCGGTTTCGCCATCGCCACATACACTGTGGACGAGGAAAAGACTGTTGACCCCTACGCAATAGATCGTTACAACGAGTCGGAGTACGTGCAGATAGCGCGAGGCACTCTGGAGACCTTCATTACAAAGAAACTGAAGAGGAAAATGTCAGCGCCCAGGAATATTCCCGAACGGTTCAGGATCAGGAGCGGTGTTTTCGTAACGCTCCGCTGGAGAGGAAAGTATATTGGATGCATGGGAACTATTGAGCCGAAAACATCCAGTATTTACAAGGAGATCATGGACGCCGTTGTATTCGCCGCCCGTGAGGACAAGTCCGGAAACCCCGTTAAGCTGTTCGAGCTGAAGGATCTGGACTACACTGTGGACGTAATTTCGCCTCTTGAGGAGATTTTCGATTTATCGGATCAGGACGTTACAAAACACGGGCTTGTAATCGCCAATGGTAATATTAAGGCCGTTGTACTGCCCGGCGCCACGGGAATCAAGACTCCTGCCGACCAGGTGGATGACGTTCTGCGGAAGCTTAACGCCGATTCCATGAAAAGGACTTTTAAAATGTACAGATTCACCATCGACAGATATAAATAAGATAAAAAAGAGCGGTTTACCGCTCTTTTTTTGCGCTCTCCGAGGGCTCAGGGGCTCTGCCCCTAAGAACCCCGCAAGGGACTTCGCCCCTTGACCCCGTGTAGTATGTTTGGGACGGTTATCTGCTAAAGGCAAGTTTTCCGAAAATCGAAATTTCGGTCGAAATACATGATATTTCAAGTACGTAGCACATAAATTAAATCTGCCGAAGGCGGATTTTGACCTAAGCTGCGCCTGTGCAATTTCGCTGCTCGAAGAGCAATTTCGCTCCCAAAAGGGAATTTAGCTCGGCGAAGCCGCCTTTCGCTCCATAAAAAAGAGAACCGGCTTTATCGTCCGATCCTCTTTCCATATTAATTAAACTCATCTTTAATTTTACCTTTTCGTCTTCCCTTATCTCCGCTGTGCCTCCATGCGGCCGGCATGATCAGCAGAAGCATAGGGAATACCTCCAGTCTTCCGGCCAGCATATCGAATATAAGCACCGATTTGGTAAGGACTGAGAAGAACCCGTAGTTTCCCATGGGTCCGACAAGGTCCAGACCGGGACCGATATTACTTATGCAGGCGATGACCGCCGTCAGGCTCGTTGTGGAGCTGTATCCGTTAAAAGCGACTACAACAAACGAAATCAGAAGAATCATTATATACGCGCCGAAGAACACAAAGGCTGTTCTTTCCACGACCTCGCTTATGGGTCTGCCCTCAAGGGTAATGCATTGAACGCTTCTGGGATGGAATATTTTGTAAACTTCCTTTTTAATGCCCTTAAGCAGGATTATAAGTCTGGAAACCTTTATTCCGCCTGCCGTGGAGCCGGCGCAGGCGCCCACGATCATTATGGCGACCAAAAGGGACCTTGAAAGCCACGGCCATGCGTTGAAGTCCGCCGACGAGAATCCCGTTGTGGAGATTATGGAGCCGACCTGGAACGCCGCTGTCCTGAAGGCTTCGTATCCAGACGGGAAATGACTCATAATATTCATGCCTATAATGAAGACCGAGCATATTATGATCAGAAGGTAGACCTTGACCTCTTCCATATTAAAGGCCTGCTTGAATTTCTTGGCTATGATGAAATAGTACATATTGAAGTTTATGCCGAAAAGCACCAGAAACACGGTTATTACATTCTGCTGAAGAGGCGTATACTCTCCGCAGCTGGAATTCCTTACTCCGAAGCCTCCTGTTCCGGCTGTGCCGAATGCGATTGCTATGGAATCGAAAACCGGCATTCTGCAGGCTATCAAAAGTCCCATTTCAACAAATGTAAGCACCATGTATATTTTGTAAAGGAGCATTGCCGTTTCCTTTATCTTCGGCACCAGCTTGCCCACCGAAGGACCCGGACTTTCCGCCCTCATAAGCTGTATATTCTGACCGCCTGCCAGTGGTATGATGGCAAGAAGGAATACGATAACGCCCATACCGCCTATCCAGTGGGTAAAGCTTCGCCACATAAGACTGCACTTGGCCAGCGGCTCGACCGCGCTCAGGATACTTGCTCCCGTAGTGGTAAATCCGGAAACCGTCTCGAAAAGAGCGTCTATGAAATTGGGGATGTCTCCGTTTATTACAAAGGGCAGGCATCCGAAGGCGCTCATGGCGATCCAGCTGAGGGCTACTATAAGGAAGCCTTCTCTTGCGTAGTATCCCGTTTTCTTAGGCTTTTTCCTTCTGAATAATGTACCCACGGCAAGGGTTATAAGCATTACGATCAGGAAGGCTATACCCTGTTTTTCTCCGTATATTATGGCTGTGATACAGGGAAGCAGCATAAACGCCGCCTCGATGGTCAGCACATAACCTAAAATATAAATTATCGCTGCAACATTCATAACTATCCTCTAATTTTTCGCAATTATATCTTCTATGTTTCCCAGACCCATATCCGAGGTAACAACTATTACGGAATCGCCCTTCAGAAGCATATCGTGGCCTCTGGGGATAATGATCTTTCCGTCTCTGCTGATACCGCCTATAAGGACATCGGATTTTGTTTTCATATCCATAAGAGGTATCCCCGTTACTTTGGAATCGTTCTGGATATAAAACTCTACGGCTTCGGCCTTGTTGTCGTTGATTTTGTAAAGGGCCTCTATGTTGTTGCTGCCCATGGAGTTCTGTCTGCCTCTTACATATTTTATAATATATCTTGCCGTCAGATGTTTAGGGGAGACCGTGCTTCCCAGATCCAGCTGGTTTATTACTTCGCCAAAGTCAAATTTATTTATCTTGGTAACAAGCTTTGCTTTTGAATGATTTCTGGCGAAAAAGCTCAGCATAATATTTTCCTCGTCCATATTGGTAAGGGCGATGAACGCGTCCGTGTATTCTATGCCTTCTTCCATAAGGACTTCTCTGTCCGTACCGTCGGCGCAGATAACAAGGGCTTCCGGCAGAAGTTCATTAAGCTGTTCGCATCTTTCCCTGTCCTTTTCGATTATCTTTATGCGGACTCCCATGTAAATAAGCTGCTGCGCCAGGTAATACGCGGTTTTTCCGCCGCCTACTATCATGGCGTTTCTTACCTGATTGGTCCTGATTTTAATTGTTTTGAAGAAACGGGCCGTACTCTTTTTGTCGCCTACAAATGAGATAATATCCTTTGCCTCAAGAACAAAGTTTCCGTCAGGGATGATTATCTCGTCGCCTCTTTCAACAACACATACAAGGACATTGCATTTGAAATGGCCCGTAATATCCATAAGAGGATGGCCCACAAGGACATTATCCTCGGGAAGCCTGAATTTCAGAAGCTCCATTTTGCCTCTGGCGAAGGTATCGATTTCAATAGCCGCGGGAACCCTAAGGATTCTGGCGATTTCATCGGCCGCCGTAAATTCGGGGTTAATTACCATGGCAAGACCCAGCTCTTCCTTCAGAAAGCCTATTTCCTGGTTATATATCGGATTCCTTACACGGGCTATGGTTTTGCAGTTTCCTCTTTTTTTCGCGATAAGACAGCAAAGGAGGTTCACCTCGTCGGAGTCCGTAACGGCTATCATCAGGTCCGCATCCTCAACTCCCGCTTCCATAAGCACGTTATAGCTGGCGCCGTTTCCCGTTACTCCGAGGATATCATACTTAAGGGATATGTTCTCCACGTTTTCCACCTTTGTGTCCACAACGGTAAGGTTATGGCCCTCTTTGCTCAGGTTATCCGCAAGGGCGTCGCCTACCTTTCCGCATCCCACAATAATAATATTCATAAAAAATTCATTCCTGTCCTGTTATTTAAGAATAATAATCAAAAGTTCAAATTTATCCAGAATAATTATATACCATTACGGGAATTTGTCAAAGCTCAGCCTTCCCATAGGGACTGTTACGGATAAATTCTTTCACAGATTATTATACCTTATGCCGGAATATTTTCAACACAACGTCATTAAGACAGCTGTTTTTCCGCGTGGTTTTCATGAATTTGCTGTTTTTTCAAAATATTTTTTGCGCTTATTGAAAAGTACCGTAAAAAATAATACAATAATAGTAAGAAAAATCAAAAAAATACTTCGGGCGGCAAAAAAAACAGCGTCAGACCCGAATCAGAAGGAGACATGAGGAAAATGGGAAAATTACATATTATAGATCATCCTCTTATACAGCACAAACTCACTATAATGAGGGATAAAAACACAGGTTCAAAGGATTTCAGGGAGCTTCTGGAGGAGATAGCTCTGCTTTTAGGCTATGAGGTCACACGGGATTTTCCTCTTGAGGATGTAGAGATAGAGACGCCTTTGGAGAAGATGACGGCTAAAACCATTTCCGGTAAAAAAGTTGCCATTGTGCCTATTTTACGCGCAGGCATCGGCATGATCGACGGGTTGGTACAGCTTCTGCCCGTTGCGAGGATCGGGCATATAGGGCTTTATCGCGATGAGACGACACACAAGCCCGTTGTATACTACTGCAAGCTGCCTTCGGATATTGATCAGAGGTTTGTTATTCTCACCGACCCTATGCTGGCTACGGGAGGCTCCGCCTGCGACGCTATTTCCATGCTGAAGGAAAGCGGATGCACCAATATCCGGCTTATGTGTCTGGTTTCCGCGCCTGAAGGCGTTGAAAAGGTACAGGCTATGCATCCCGATGTGGATATCTACACCTGCGCTCTGGACAGGTGCTTAGACGAAAACTGCTATATACGTCCCGGTCTCGGAGACGCCGGCGACAGGATCTTCGGCACGAAGTAAAAAATCTCTCGATGGATTTAGGGGCTCTGCCCCTAAGAACCCCGTTTAGGGCTCTGCCCTAAAAACCCGCAAGGGACTTCGCCCCTTGACCCGTGTAATATGTCAGGGATTGTTATCGGCTAAAAATATGCTTATCGAAAATCGAATTTTCAGCCATACTATACAACATTTCACGTGCGAAGCACTTTATTGAATCCGCTTGTCGGATTCCGACCTTAATTAGCCCTTTTTTAAAGGGCGGCTTCATTAGCGAAGCGGCTTCATTCCTTCATTTGCGAAGCAAGCTTCATTGCGCCGAAGGCGTCCGCCTTCCGCGCTCGCCAAAAGGAGGCCTTGTATGAAACTTCTGGACACCCTCTTTCCCAGCTCAAAAGAATACGGAAACGTCAGCACCGGAAAAATCTGGGCTCTTGGCTTCCAGCATGTGTTAGCCATGGCCTGCGCCACGATCATGGTGCCTCTGGTTACAGGTCTGGACGTCAGCATAACTCTCTTTTCAGTCGGCATAGGGACACTTTTATTCCATATAATTACAAAAGGCAAAGTACCCGCTTTCTTAGGCAGCTCATCCACCTTCATCGCCGCAATATGTTTAATTATGGCAAACCCTTCTTTCGGCGCAACAAGCCGTGAACGCGCAGCCGCGGCCATGGGAGGCATTATTTTTGTGGGCATAATATATGTTATTGTGTCCTTTATAATCAAGGTGTCCGGCACAAACTTCATAGAAAAGCTCATACCGCCGCTGGTGAGAGGTGTTGCCGTTGCCCTCATAGGTCTTAATCTCGCCGGAATAGCCATAAAAAACATCCAGGCAAACAACGGATTCGAGCTTTACAGTTCAGGCTATGTCTGGTGCTGGTGCATAGCCCTTTTCGTACTAATCCTTGCCATGTATCTTTCCGCATACGGGAAAGGAATGGCGAAAATGATTTCCATATTCATAGCATTGGTATCCGGATACGCCGTTACCTTTATATTCGTAAAAACAGGTCTGGCGCCTCAGGGGCTTATGGATTTTGAAGGTCTTGCGGCGCAGGGCAGAGGCCTTGCCAGAGCCTTGATCGAAATGCCCAAGCTCACATTTCCGGTCTTCAACGGAAGAGCCATCGCCATGATAGCTCCTTTAGCCATTGTGAGCTGTGTTGAGCATATAGGCGATATTTACGCCATAAGCGCAGTTGCCGAAAAGAATTTCGCAAAGGATCCCGGACTCCACAGGACCATTCTCGGCGACGGTCTTGCCACAGCTTTAGCCGGCGCCATCGGAGCGCCTTCAAATACAACATATTCGGAAAATACCGCCATACTTGCCACAACGGGAAACTTTAATCCCGCATCCATCAGAGCGGCCGCCGTAATAACTATCGGCATCAGCTTTTTCGGAAAGGCCGTAGGCGTGATCGAGACAATGCCCAGCTGTGTGTTAGGCGGCATATGTATTCTCCTTTACGGAATGATCGCGTCCGTAGGCTTAAGAACTCTCGTTGACAGCAAAGTGGATTTCACAAAAAACAGAAATCTTTCCATTGCGGCCGTTATGCTGGTCCTTTCTCTCGGCGGAGCCGTCATAGGCGGTCCTGATTTCAGCCTTACGGGAATCAGTCTGGGCATAATATCGGGAATTATCCTGAACAGCGTACTTCCCGGAAAAACTGCCGATGACAAAAGCGACAAAAGTTTTATGTAAGCAAACTTCCGCTCCCAAAAAAAGGAGCGGTTTTTTTTATAAAAAATATTGACAGAAAATGCGAAACAAAAGTCTTGTCAGTCTTATTTGATTTTACCAATAAAACTTTGCAAATAAAAATCCACAAAAAAATATCCGAAAACCCATATACAAAATACACAAAGCAACTTACAAAAACGCGGGTCCGATTTATCCCCGGGGCATTTCGGCCCAACGGGTCTATTTGACAAAATCCGAATAAAAATTTATATTAAATACAGGAAGAAAACCGCGGAATACAAAAAAACAGGCTTCAGAGGGAAAATCTTTGAAATTTACTGTTTTTTTTTGCGGAAAAGTAAGCTTTTTAACTAAAAAAAGGAGGATTTATATGAGTCTGTTAACTACTCTTTTTCCCGGCTCAAAGGAATATGAGCCCAACAGTCTGGGAAAAACATGGACCCTCGGTCTGCAGCACGCTTTTGCCATGTCCTGCGCTACCATTCTGGTGCCTTTGCTCACAGGTCTGGACGTAGGCGTTGCGTTATTCGCGGCCGGCGCCGGAACGCTTCTGTTCCACATTATAACCAGAGGTAAAATGCCTACGTTCTTAGGAAGCTCATTCTCGTTCATCTCAGCGTTGTGCGGAATTATCGGAAACGACGCCTTCGGAGCCTCCAAGGCAGAACAAATATCTGCGGCCATGGGCGGTATTATCATAGCCGGTTTGATTTACGTTATCATTTCCTTTGTAATACGAGGCTTCGGCTCCAAATTCATAGACAGGGTATTTCCTCCTGTTGTCCGCGGAGTCGGCATCGCCATTATAGGACTCAATCTTTCCGTATCAGCTATAAACAATATCCAGGCCAACAACGGTTTTGAGATGTTCAGCTCAGGCTATGTATGGAGCTGGTGTCTGGCGATTTTCGTTTGTATCCTGGCGGTATGCCTTTCCAGCTACGGAAAGGGCATGGTAAAGATGGCATCAATTTTCCTCGCCCTGGTAATAGGATACGTTGTCACGCTTATATTGGTAAAAACAGGGCTTGCGCCTCAGGGGCTTATGGATTTCGGCGGACTTGCCGAACAGGGCAGAGGTCTTGCCAGAGCAGTGTTTGAGGTGCCTCAGTTCACCTTCCCGACCTTTAACGGGCGAGCCATAGCAATGATCGCGCCGATCGCCATTGTTACCTGCGTTGAGCATATCGGAGACGTATATGCCAACAGCGCTGTTGTAGGCAAGGATTTCGTTAAGGATCCCGGTCTCCACAGGACAATGCTGGGCGATGGTCTCGCTACTATCCTCGCGGGATTCATCGGCGGACCTTCCAATACCACATATTCCGAGAATACTGCCGTTCTTGCCACGACAGGCAACTACAACCCTTCGGCTATCCGTGCGGCGGCTGTAATCGCCATTGTAGTCAGCTTCATAGGCAAGGCCATCGGAGCTATTGAGACAATGCCCAACTGCGTTTTAGGCGGAACCTGTATAGTCCTTTACGGCATGATCGCTTCCGTCGGTTTAAGGACTTTGGTCGAGAACCACGTTGACTTTACCAAGAACAGGAATCTTTCCATTGCCGCAATTATGCTGGTTCTGGCCATCGGCGGAGCTACCATCGGCGGTCCCGATTTCAGTTTCTCCGGTATTGGTCTGGGGATCATCGCGGGAATTATACTTAACGCTGTACTTCCCCTCAAGACTCCTGAGGACGAGGAAAAGCTCGTTTCCCATACCGTACCTGAAAACGAGATCATCGAAGAAAGACATGATAATTATTAATAATAGCAATAAAACCCGTGGAACGAAAAGTTCTTCGGGTTTTTTTGTCGCTCTCCGAGGGCTTAGGCCCTCTGGATACGCCTCCGGCGGCTCTCCGAGGGCTTAAGGCTCTGCCTTAAGAATCCGCAAGGGATTTCATCCCTTGACCCTGTGTAATATGCAGGAAAAGGTTATCGGCTATGTTTAAAATTAACGAAAATTGAATTTTTAGCAATGCTTTCTGTTGTTTCCGTGCGAAGCACTTTTATTGAATCCGCCTTTGCGGATTCTTACCATAATTAGCCCTTTATAAAAGGGCGGCTTCATTAGCAAAGCGTCTTCATTCCTTCATTTGCGAAGCAAACTTCATTGCGCCACAGGCGACTTATGGTTGATTATTTCCCTGTTTTTGGTTATACTCTAATCAGAAGGAGGTGAGGCGGATGCTTCCCTACACTATTGACGAAATAAAGCGCAGGATAACTCCTGTTGCCAAAAAATACAATCTTGCCGCCGTTTATCTTTTCGGCTCATACGCCAGAGGAGAAGCCACGGCCGAAAGCGACATAGATCTCCTTGTGGACCTTACGGGGTCTTCTGTGAGAGGATTCATTTTCGGCGGACTTTATAACGACCTGGAAGAGGCTCTTGAAACCGAAATCGATCTTATTACAGTTGCCTGCTTAAATCAGCCTGCTGAGCACGCAACAGAAAAGCAGTTTAACGAAACTGTTATGCGGGAAAGGATGATGATTTATGCAGCTGCGTGACACTCTGCGAATCGCGCGTATACTAAACTACTGCAATGACATCGAAGCTGTAATAGAGCGTTTTGGTAATAATTACGATATCTTTGTATCCGATAAGGATTATCATGATGTTGTGGCTTTCCGAATACTCCAAATCGGAGAACTTTCGAGCGGTATTTCTGAAGAATTGCGCAATGCCACCTCAAAAGATATGAATTGGCAGCAAATCAAAGCTATGCGTAATATTATTGCTCATCATTACGGAAAAATCGAGCTTGCCATAGTTTGGGATGCCGCCGTAAACGACATTCCTGAGCTTAAGACCTTCTGCGAAGAATATCTTTCAAATATGTAACTTGCAAGTCCCGTTCATCGGGGCTTTTTTATTGCCCGTAAGCTTTGTTTTTTCAGCAAGATCTCTGCACCCTGCTAAAAATTCCATTCTTTTCCAAAACGGCAAAATCTCTGTTTGTATATCTATTGTGTTGCATTCTGCATCACTTTTGTTTATAATAAAACCAGAAAGGTGGTGCATGGCATGGCTACTAAAACAGCAAATGTAAATTCCAGAATCAAACTTGATATAAAACAGCAGGCAGAGGCCATTCTCGACCGTTTGGGAATTCCTCGCTCCGTTGCCATTGATATGTATTACAGACAAATTATCGCTCACAACGGCATACCGTTTTCTCTGACTCTTCCGATTACAGTACCCGCAAGGGACGAAATGACAACAGCGCAGTTTAATCAAATGATGGACACAGGCCTTCAACAGGCAAAGGACGATGATTCTTTTGGCATAGATGAAGTTTTTGCCGAGCTGGAGGATTAACAAATGAAGACATATACTGTAAAAATCACCAGACAGGCGCGGGAGCATCTTCGGAGCATACGAAAATACATTTCAGAAGATCTCCTTGCTCCGGATTCTGCCATAAACACAATGGCCGCATTGAAAAAGGAAATTGAAAGTCTTTCTGTTATGCCGGAGCGAATTAGACTGACTGATGAGGAACCGTGGAGAAGCGAAGAAATTCATCAAATGCGGGTAAAGAATTATTATGTATATTTCTGGATCGATAAAGATGCCGGAAAAGTTCAAATAACAGCGGTTATCTATGTTGCTCGCAGTCAGGCTCTACAGCTGGGATCCATGGAAATTGAGAAATAAGACCCCAAAAACTCTTCAAAAAACCTCATTTTCGTTGCTCAGGCAACGTACTCTATTCTCCTTTTCCGCTATCATATAATCAGAAACAAAAAAACAGAGAAAGACCTGTTGGAAAGGAAGGATACTATGATCAGAAAGATAATTCAGATAGATGAAGAAAAATGCACGGGCTGCGGACTTTGCGCCGATGCCTGCCACGAAGGCGCCATAGGAATGGTAAACGGAAAGGCAAAGCTCCTTAGGGACGACTACTGCGACGGCTTCGGAGACTGTCTCCCTGCCTGCCCTGCGGATGCCATTTCATTTGTTGAACGAGAAGCGGCCGCATACGATGAAAAAGCTGTTGCCGAAAACAAGCTGAAAAAAGCTCAGGCGGCTCCCCTTCATCCCGGATGTCCCGGATCCCAATCCCATACGTTTGTAAGAAAGGAAGAAGCAAAACCTGCGTCTGCCGAAGGCCCCGTATCCCAGCTGACACAATGGCCCGTTCAGATAAAGCTTGCGCCTGTAAAAGCTCCATATTTTGACGGAGCCAACCTTCTTATCGCCGCAGACTGCACGGCCTACGCATACGGAGATTTCCACAACAGATTCATCAAGGGCAAGGTTACGCTGATAGGCTGTCCAAAGCTGGACGAAGGCGACTACACGGAAAAGCTCACGGAAATCATTAAAAATAACGACATAAAGAGCCTTACTGTTGTAAGAATGACGGTTCCTTGCTGCGGCGGAATCCAGCGAGCGGCTGTAAACGCCCTGAAAGCAAGCGAAAAATTCATCCCCTGGCAGGTAGTGACCATTACGCTTGACGGAAATATACTTGATTAAAAAATCGGATTTTGATACAGTTCTCCCTAAATCCAAAATATAGACCCCTTGAAGTTTTTACGCTCCAAGGGGCTTTCCAGTTTTAACACGATCCTTGTTTC
>JAFWDD010000052.1 GCA_017534115.1 Bacillota bacterium
CCCAGTGGTTTGTAGTAAAATAGGGTTAGCAGAAAAATCGACAAAAATTAAGGAGGGTAATTATGGACTTTTTAAGCTTACTTACAAATTCAATGACTTCCGAGTCATCCGTTAATTCAATTTCAAAGAAATCCGGAATCGATTCTTCCGATATAACAAAACTTCTGATTAAGGCTATTCCCGTGCTCATCGCCCAGCTCACTTCAAACGCTTCATCCGAGCAGGGCGCGCAGTCGCTTTTGGGAGCTCTGGGACAGCACACATCAACAGCTTCCATAGAAAGCCAGATAGCCAATGCGGATACTGTTGACGGAAGCAAGATCCTTTCCCATATTTTAGGCGGAAACTCCTCCAGTGTTTTGGGCGGACTTTCCAATCAGACAGGACTGGACGAATCCCAGGTTTCAGGTGTGCTTTCAAACATCACTCCCGCTATGCTTTCCAGCCTTTCCGCAACAACAACGGCGGCTTCAAAAGCTCAGAAGAACCAGAAAAAAGGCATCGACCTTTCTGACGGTCTGGATATGGACGAGCTTGCTCAGCTTTTCGGCGGAGCTCAGACGGCTTCATCATCAAAAGGGTCTTCAGCAGGCATGGATGACTTTTTGGGTTCATTAATGGGCATGAGCGGCTCAGGCGCATCTTCTTCAAAGAAAACAGCATCCAAATCATCAGGCATGGGTATGCTTGACGCTCTCATGGGCGGAGACATCTCGGAACTCTCCTCTTCCAAATCATCTTCATCGGGTATGGACGACATTTTGGGCTCATTCCTCGGAGGCGGAGGATCAAAATCCAAAAAATCCGGCTCGGATTCTTCCGATTTGCTTAAATCTCTCATGAAATTAATGTATTAATTAAGTGAAGATTTATCTTACGTGATTTTTCCCGCAGCGCAGGGATTAAAAAATAGTGTTGACGAATCACATTCAGTGGTTCTATAATGGACTTATGAAAAATTATTCTTCAGGGCAGGGTGAAATTCCCGATCGGCGGTAAAGTCCGCGAGCTTTTTTGCAAGCAGGAGCCTATTAGGCTCGGGATTTGGTGAAATTCCAAAACCGACAGTTATAGTCTGGATGGAAGAAGAATTTAAACAATACACCGGAGGAAGCCTTTAGGTCTTTCCTCGGATAAATTATTCTGTTTTTTAAAATTAATTGTATTGCTTTTATTCAACCTGAAGATTTTCAGGTTGATTTTTTTACCCAAAAACACCTTTATAGATACCCATGATTTATGTGAGGCTCATCGGGATCCCAAAAACGGCGGAGCTGAACATAATGAATGTGAAGCATTTTGGAGTGGAATTCAACCGATAAAAATTCAAAATTTTTAGGAGGAATTGATAATGTCAAAGGAATATGAAAATTCAAATGAAAATTCAATGGAAAATTTAGAAAAGGAGATTGCCGGAGAAATGGAAGACATGGCCAAGGGCATTAAAGATAACGTCGGCGGCGCATCTCAGGATATGGCTAAGGATGTTAAGGATAATATCGGCGGCGCATCTCAGGACGCGGCTAAGGGCACATGGAATAATATCTCGGACAAAACTCAGGATATGGTCAAGAACATCAAGGACAGCGCAGCGAACAAAACGGTTCAGGACTTCGCAAAAGACGTTAAGGATAATGTTGGCAGCACAGCTCAGGACATCGCCAAGGACGTTAAGGATAATGTGACCGGCAAAGCTCAGGATTTCGCAAAAGACGTTAAGGATAATGTTGCGGGCAAGACTCAGGACATGGCTAAAGGCGTCAGAGATAATGTTGCAGGCAGAACCCAGGACGTGGCTAAAAGCGTTAAACACGGTTTAACAACCGACTCAAAAGAAGCCGGCAAAAAGAAGATAACAACCCGTGAGATGGTAACAATCGCCATGCTGGCGGCGGTATCCATTATCTTATCCTTCTTTGAGATACAGATACCCATATTCCCGTCATTCCTTAAGCTGGATATTGCGGATCTGCCCACCGTTATCGGCGCAATCGCGTTCGGTCCCATAGGCGGTATTCTGGTAACTCTCATCAGAAACCTTGTTCAGCTCACAAGAACGACCACAGGCGGCGTAGGCGATTTCGCGAACTTCGTTATGGCGTGCTCTCTCTGCATACCTCTCTGCCTTATTTTCAGAAAGTTCAAAAACTTCAAAGGCTATGTACTTGGCTCAGTAGTAGGCGTTATCGTTATGGCAGCTGTTGCATGTCTCTTAAACTACAATATTCTCATTCCTCTGTTCTCAGCTCTTTTCGGAGCGCCCATTGAGGCTTTCGTAGGAATGGCTCAGGAGTTCAACAGCCACGTTGTGGATCTGAAAACTCTCGTTCTTTTCAGTATTGGACCTTTCAACCTGCTCAAAGGCGCCATTATCGTTATTATCAGCTATCCTCTTTGGAAAGCGCTCAAGAAGGTTATCAGAAAGTAAATTACATATAAACAGAGCTCTTGAACAGGGCTCTGTTTTTCTAAACATAAAAAAAGCACTTCCGGCAGTAATTGATACTGTACGAAGTGCTTTATTTTTGTATTTTTTTCTGAATTACGGCATTGCTATCGCCGCTACGCAGCCGATAAAAATCCCAACAAACACGATTATTATGAATACTCCGGCTCCGCCGATATCTCTCAGAAGTCTGAAAAGGCTGACACGCTTTCCGTCCTCGTCTGTTTCGCCTACTCCGAACATATGGAGAATGCCGATTTTCCTGTCCCGTCGTTTGCCCATGAGGCGTTTTTTGCCGTTGGGAAGGATTTTATATATAAGCGGATGGTCGTATATGTCCCTGCGGACGCCCTTTACAAAATATATAAGCGCCACAAAGCCCGTGATTATGTACCATGCGCCGCCGTATTCGGGATGGAAGACCTCCGAGAAGCTGGCGCCCTCCGGAAGGTTCGCCCACAGGAGAAACGCGCCTATTATCAGCGGAAGGAACACCATAATCAGTATTCTCAGAATTATGGAGATCCATCTGCCCACACTGTAAAATTTTATCTTAACGGGAACGGATTCGCCGTCCTTGTCCTCCTCATAAAACACAGGTGTATTGTCATAAGAGTTTGTCAGTATGTCCTTGCCTTCCCGGATTTTCAGCTTGCCGTCATCACGCTTTGCTTTGGATGTATTGCTTTTATAGACAATATTCCGGACAATGGATTTTCTGCCGTCGCCCATTATGGCGAATACTATGGCGGAGAACACCAGAGCGGATAAAATCATCATTTCCAAATTAAAATGGCTCCACATACCCATGAGGAATGTCAAAACCGCTGTAATTATAGAAGGCTCAATGGCCCAGAGTGCTCTTTTTTTCTTACGCTCCTTTGACACGGCTATTCTGCCGGTCTGGCCGTTCATGACAGCGGTCAGTTTGCCGGATTTTATGAAATACACGGGCAGAAGGGCTTTTACCGTCATGAGCTTGCCGGTGCTGACGCTCAAATCCAGCTCCGGGGTCTGCATTACCTTTTCCACATCGGGTCTGAAGTCCTCCGCTACCTCGTCCTTTATTCGGCGGTCTATCTGGGCGTCCGGGATGTCCTCCAGCTTTACGTTATGGCCCGCGATATATCCGAATTCGAATGGTCTTGCCTCGGACCAGTCGAAGGGTTCCATTTCGTTCAATACAAGGTTATCCAGCTGCTGGGATGTATTGACTGCGGTGCCGTTCAAGAAGCCTTTACAGTTATAGAGCCTCTCGCCGCCGTTTCTTTTTACCAGACCCTGAACAGGGCCTCTTACAAGACGGTACGGCAGGTAATAGCCTCTGAAATTGCCCATGCTGGAGACAATGCTTCTGCCTTCCGGCGTCATTTTATGGGCTTTGCCCCAGTTCAGCATTCTTTCCCGCGCTTCTTCGTGTGTGATAAAGAACGGGATGATGATGTCGGGGATACGGCTGGGATTAAGAAGTTTTTTCCTTGCCAGTTTGCTGCCGCAGAAGTCGCAGGTTTCGGAGCCTTCGCCCTCAGCGAACATTACTTTTGCGCCGCAGTTGGGGCAGTTACGTTCTTCGGCGGTACGGGCGTCCTGGTTACTGCATTTGTTCTCTTTATGAAGGGCTTTCCATTCCATGACACGGGTATTGGCTTCCTCTATGCCTGTCAGCTCGCCGCAGTGGGAACAGCGGTAGGTCTGGTTCAGGATATCGAAGCCGGCTGGAGCGCCGCAGTTCCTGCAATATATATTCAGGGGGTTTCTGTTGTCTGACATTAAAAAACTCACCTCCTCGTGTGCCTCCGGCGGTCAGGGCTGTGCCTCCGGCGGCTCAGGGCTCTGCCCTGAGAACCCATGTGCCTCCGGCGGCTCAGGGCTCCGCCCTTAGAACCCGCTTAAGGCTCTGCCTTAAGAATCCGCTCTCCGAGGGCTTAGGGTTCTGCCCTAAGAACCCGCAAGGGATTTCATCCCTTGACCCTGTGTAATATGCAAGGGAAATTTCTTGGCTATATCTCCTCTTCTCACTTTAAGATATTCACGCACTCCTGCAGATTCTCGGCTAAAATTTATATTATTCAAATCGATATTTTATTCAGCATATCATATATTCCGATTTTTTACTATAACAAATTACCATATTAAAGCCAAAATGTGCGCAAATACAAAAAACCCTGCAGAAACTGTATTCCGCAGGGTGGATTTTTTTATAAAACTTTCGCAAGGAAGCTTTTAAGTCTGTCGCTTTTGGAATGGTCGAAGATCTCTGCAGGTGTGCCTTCCTCTACTATAACTCCGCCGTCCATGAAAATAACTCTGGAGCCAACCTCTCTTGCGAAGCCCATTTCGTGAGTTACCACGACCATTGTCATGCCTTCCAGCGCAAGGGTCTTCATTACCTCAAGAACCTCGCCTACCATTTCCGGGTCAAGGGCTGATGTGGGCTCATCAAAGAGCATAACGTCGGGCTGCATACAAAGGGCACGCACTATGGCGATCCTCTGTTTCTGTCCGCCGGAAAGCTGTGAGGGATATGCCTCCGCTCTGTCCTCAAGACCTACTTTTCTGAGAAGCTCCATTGCCTCGGCCTTTGCCTGTTCCTCCGAAAGGCCTTTCAGCTTCATGGGAGCTATTGTCATATTTTTCAGAACCGTCATGTGAGGGAAAAGGTTGAAATGCTGGAACACCATTCCCATTTTCTGGCGGTGTCTGTCGATATCGCATTTTTTATCCGTTATGTCCTCATTCTCAAAGAGAATAGTGCCTCCCGTAGGGGCTTCAAGCCTATTGAGACATCTTAAGAATGTTGATTTTCCGCTTCCTGAAGGTCCTATTACAACGACAACCTCGCCTTTATATATCTCGGCGGAAACTCCGTCCAGAGCCTTTATATCGCCGAAATGCTTCTTTAAATCAGTTACTTTAATTAAAGGTTCATTAGTGGTCACTGTTTCTCAGCCTCCTTTCAAGACGGGATACTCCGGCGGTCAGCGCCATTACCATGGCAAGATATATGACTGCCACGCCGATAAGAGGCATATAGGCCGAATATGTTTTCGCCCTGATGATGTTGCCGGCCCTTGTAAGGTCCTGAATGGCAACGTAACCGGAAACAGATGTCTCCTTCAGAAGGGCTATGAACTCGTTTGCCAGAGCCGGAAGTACGTTTTTAAAAGCCTGAGGAATAATTATGTAGCGCATTGTCTGCATATAGTTGAATCCAAGGCTTCTGCCTGCTTCCATCTGGCCTTTGTCGATGGACATGATTCCGCTTCGGAAAATCTCGGCTACATATGCGCCTGAGTTGATACCGAATGCCAGAGACGCGATCATTACTCCGTTGTCCGAGGCCGCAAAAATAATGAAATAAATGATAAGAAGCTGGATAACAACAGGCGTTCCTCTTATAACGGTAAGATAGATTTTACATATTACATTGAATATGGAAAGGATCACCCATGATGCCTTGTTTTTCTTCGCCTCATCCTTTTGCAGGTCGTATGAGGACCTTACCGCCGCCACCACTACGCCGAGAACAAGTCCCAGCACCATGGCCAGAAGGGTTACCTTGACGGTTACGCCCAGACCGCTTACTATAAGTTTCCACCTGCTCGCCTGGATAAAGTTCAGCGCGAAGTCCGCTTTCACCTTGTCCCACCATCCGCCGGATGCGGCAAGCAGAGATAGGTTTATCATAAACTGCATATCACACACTCCTTCTTTTTCTTTTATAAACAAGCAGCACAAAAAAATAATCCATATTGTTTGTTTATAAAAGAAAAATGATAAAAACTGCACCACGGCATAAACACCGTGATGCAATATTTACTCTTTTGTCTTTTAATTGGTTTTTGTAAAAATTATTCCTCAGCGTATTTAGCGTCTAATTCATCGAAGAAGCCTTCTGCTTTCATATCTGCAAGAGCTTTGTTAACTGCTTCAAGTAATTCTGTGTTTTCTTTTGCCATTGCGATTCCGTAGTATTCAATATCCTCTTCGCCGCCGAAAGGATCATCAAGAAGAACAAGATCGTTAGCTTTTGCGAAAGCTTTTGCTACATTAAGGTCAAGAACCATGCAGTCAACTTTTCCGGAAAGAAGAGCTGCTAAAGCGTCGCTGTATTTCTCGTACTGGCTTACTCTTTCGCCTAAAACGTCTGTTGCCATGATGTCGCCTGTTGTTCCCAGCTGAACACCTGCTTTGTATTCGCCGTTTACAAGGTCGTCATATGTTTTAAGTTCTGAGTCGGGCATAACAACGATTGCCTGGTAAGCTTCGAAATAAGGATCTGAGAAAGCTACGTTTTCTTTTCTTTCTTCTGTGATTGTCATTCCGGATACGCCGAAGTCGATTTTGCCTGTCTGAACAGCTGTTACAACTGAGTCAAAGTTCATATCCTGAATTTCAAGCTCGATGCCAAGTCTTGAGCAGATCTCGTTCATCATATCAACATCGTAACCAACGATTGTAGCTCCGTCGTCATCAAATGACTCGAAAGGAGGGAAGTCTGCGCTGCAGCCCATTACATATGTATCGCCAGCGATAACTGCCTTGCCTGCGTCAACAGCTTCTTCTACTTTTTCTTCTGCTTCTTCTTTTGCGTCTTTAACTTCTTCCTTAACAGCCTCTGCTGCCTGCTCAGCTTCTTCCTTTGCGCCGCAGCCTGATAATGCTCCGACCATGAGACAAGCTGCAGCTGCTACTGCAATTATTTTAGAATATTTTTTCATTTTTATCTTCCTCCTGTTTTTTCTTTTTTTATTAATAATTTTTAGTCGCAACTAATTATACTGCATAATCTTCAAGAATTCAATACTACAAATGCATAAATCTTCAACTTTTTCGCCTGAATTTGGATTCATATTTATGCAGATTTCGTTCATATCGGGATTTTGTGTTGACAAAACCGGCAATAATGATATAATTTTTCAATCAAGATTTTACAAGTATTCATAAGCAAACAAATCCCATTATATAGGCGTTTCTGCCTAATACAAAAAGCGTCAAAATCCCACAAAATATCTTTATAAGCTCGCAATAAGCTCACAAAAAAAAGAAGGTGTGAATTAAAGTCACGCCTTCTTTTTTCTTTGACCTCATACTTAATCATTAAATCTTTCTACCTATGACTTCATTTTGTATTTGGGTTTTACCCAAATAATAAGTATCATCTTCTGTAAACGCTTGTTTTCTTCAGACATATGGTTCATCTTGTATAATAGATTCAATTATCTTTCCTATATTGCTACTCACCCTTCCTTTCAATCTGTGTATATCTTGATTAATACACTTTTCCTGTTCAATAGCAATAAACACATACTCTGCAAGCGCCCCTATCTTAGGATTTTTTTTTGCATTAATGCCGCGCAGATCTCGGAGCAGTCTATAAGCATAACTGTATTTTCCTTTCTTATCCTTCTGAAGAAAATCACCCTCTTTATCCTTAATATAATTCTCATAACTCCCCTCTATATGAAGTATTAAAAACAACTCAAAATTCGGATTTGTAACAGCCGCAATGTATTTTTCTTCAATATCGGCAATTAATTGATCATACCCTTTGACTTTTTCTTCAAATATATCACCATCAAAGACAATAACCATTTTATCACGTTCTTCGTCAAATCCATTTTCAAGCTTCATCTTTTCCTGATTTGCAAAATCAATCAACTTCTTAGGATATGTTATATCTTTATCCTTACCTGTTTTCTCCCACAACCGAATATCTATTAAAGGGTGTATACCCAGCTGCTTCCTAAGATCAATAAGGCTTTTAAAATAAAAGGGTTCCGTATTAGCACCTTCGCAAATAAAAAAATATTTGCGGAAAGGTTCTATTTGCTCCTCTTTATCAGATGGTCTACTATTCCAATTTGTATACGTATGAACCGGCATAACTACACCCCTTTCTAAAAAGAAAAACTCCTAAAAACAGGGATAGCTCCGTATCTCCCCTCAAGATAAGCCTTGCTTAACTTTCTGTCATATCTTTCTTTAAAGCGATCCAAAGAATAGATTTTGCTTGCATTATCTGCATCTCTTTCTATAAACCAGATTTCATCCCTTCTGAATAAACTCTGATCCATGATAGAAGCCTCATGTGTAGTAAAAACAAGTTGCATACTGGTATCTTCGTGCGCTTTCATAAACAATTTCAAAAAATGCTCTGTTAATTTTGGATGTAAGCTTCGTTCCAATTCATCTACTACAAATGTTGTATCCGGACGATCTGTAAGGAGCATATCAATTAAATCAAATAACCTTTTCGTACCATCAGACTCTTCTGAAAAACTAAAATCAAATACCGATTTCCCATGTTTTAATACAAGCGTAGTAATTTCTGGCTCAGCATAATTATCTAGTATACGAATATTAAAAAAGCCATCATTTAACCGCCAAGTCATTTGAATACTTGTTGAGTTTGTCGCCTGCATTTGTTGCTTCAAGTGACTAAATATGCCATACACAATTTCTCTTGGGATCATTTTTTCCATTTCTTCTACAGTTATTACTTTTGTCTTAATATCCGTAATACCTGTATCAAAAGTCTGTATCAACTCACTAATATTTTCCAGCGACTCATCATTATAATATGCTTCTGTATTGGATATGCCCATATTGGGCTTTATAATGATAATATTATTTACTATCCAGCGAAATGCATATTGAAAAAATAGCAATTTTGACTTTTTAACATATTTTTTACCTCTGTTCATCTCCGCAAGAAACAATTGTGTATCATGCCCTGTAAAATCTTCTGAATAAACCGCAAACCTACTTTTTTCAGCTTCGCTAAGTTTACCTATATCTCCCAGCTGTGTAACTTCATTCGCTTTTCTTATAAATAATTGGCGAGATTCTCCGTCTTGCAGAAGTTCGTATAACCATTCTTCTGTAATTTTTCGCTGGCTAAGTATGGCAGAAAAACCATAAGCATAAAAAGTATTACCAACGGTAAATTGTAATTCAAAAAAGCTTTCTTTTGTTTTGTTCTCTTCCCTATTCCTACAAAAATCATTTATACATTCTACTGGAAGCCCTTCCATAAGTACTTTTTTAATAAATTCAAAAGCAACAACCAGATTTGATTTACCAGATGCATTGGCACCATATATAACCGCATTTTTTAACAAAGTAGTCTGTTTAATTTGTATACGATGGTTTTTGTTTTCATGTACTTTGCTAGAAGAAATCATTGAAAGCTCTTCTCTTTGATCAAAAGATTTAAAATTTTCTATAGATATTTTGATCAACATACCTGCATTCCTCCCTATTTGATTGCTATATCATTATATTACATCAGCAAAAAAAATACAACAAAAATCTACTATTCAGAGACTTTTTCTCCTAATAAGCGTTTTATTTGCCAACTCAACTGTTATCAGATCTTTTTTTGTTACAATTATATGAATAAAATGGCCTACTATCTAATCACATACAATA
>JAFWDD010000053.1 GCA_017534115.1 Bacillota bacterium
AACGGAAACAAGTATCTTTTCATTGACACCGCCGGAATCAGAAGAAAAAGCAAAATCAAGGAAAACATAGAGAAATACTCAATTATCCGCGCAGTTTCCGCTGTTGAACGGGCGCAGGTAGTAATTCTTGTTATAGACGCAAAGGAAGGCATTACGGACCAGGACACCAAAATCGCGGGAATAGCCCACGAAAGAGGAAAAGCGGCCATAATCGCCGTAAACAAGTGGGATCTGATTGAAAAGGACAACAAAACAATGAATAATTTCATTAAGGATATCGACACGGAGCTGGCTTATATGCCCTACGCCCCGAAGGTATTCATTTCCGCTCTTACGGGTCAGAGGATCCCCAAAATGCTGGACATGATAAAGGTTGTCTGGCAGAATCATACCCTGAGGATAAGCACAGGCGTTCTGAATGATGTTCTCGCCGAGGCTCTGGCATATCAGCAGCCTCCCGCAGACAAAGGCAGACAGCTCAAAATATACTATGTTACACAGGTTTCGGTTCGTCCGCCTACATTCATCCTTTTTGTAAACAGCCGAGAGCTTCTCCATTTCTCATATAAGCGCTATCTGGAAAACAAATTCCGGGAAGCCTTCGGATTTGAGGGAACGCCCATTCATTTTATCGTAAGGGAAAAAGGAGAAAAATAAAAATGTTTCGCATAGTATCTTTAATCATAGGATATTTTTTAGGTTCCATTTCCTTCGCCTACTTCATAGGCAGGTCCCAGCATACGGACCTTAGAAAGAAAGGAAGCGGAAACCTGGGAACCACCAATACAATTCGAGTACTGGGCAAAAAATACGGCGCCATCAATTTTATACTGGATCTGGCAAAATCCATCGCCGCGTTTTACATTTGCTACAACCTTTTCAAGACAGACGCTCTTACGGCCGCTTTTTACGGCTCGACAGGAGCAATTCTGGGGCACGACTTCCCCTTCTACCTGAAATTCAAAGGCGGAAAAGGCGTTGCCGCTGCCATAGGCATGATGATAGCAAACTGGAATCTCGCCACGATAATCACTATTGTAATCGGCGTATGCTTCGGCCTTTCGGGATACATATCCCTTGGCTCAATGGTGTTCGTTGTGACCATACCCATTGTGCTTGCCCTCATGCATTACAGTCTTGAAATAGTGCTCATAACCGTGGGAATCGCCATTCTGACCCTGGTTAAGCACAAGGAAAACATAATCAGACTTAAAAACGGAAACGAAAACAAACTTTTCAACAAAAAGAAACATACATCCTGAATTTTACTTGTTTTTAGCGAAAGAAGGTAATTATATGAAAAACATATCTGTTATAGGCTCAGGAAGCTGGGGTACGGCTCTGGCGTATATGTTCGATAAATACGGACACAATGTGACCCTCTGGTCATGGAAGGAGGAAGAAGCGGCAAGTATTATCGCCCACAGGGAAAACGTGGAATTCCTTCCGGGAGTTAAGCTGGGCGAAAACCTTAAGGTCGTTACCGACAGAGCAAAGGCTGTTGAAGGCGCGGACATTATCGTTACCGCCATTCCTTCAAAATACCTCAGACTGAACATGGAGGCATTCGTGCCTTATATAAAAGAAGACCAGATACTTCTGAACGTTTCAAAGGGTATTGAGGACGAGACATTCTTCACTCTTTCAGAGGTTTTGGAGGATATATTCCCCAAGAACACCGTAGCTGTCCTTTCCGGACCCAGCCATGCTGAGGATGTCGGAAACAGTATGCCCACAGCCTGCATAGTAGCGGCCAAATCCGAGGAATGCGCGCAAATGCTTCAGCATGAGCTTACAAACGAGAATTTCCGGTTATACACTGTTACGGACGTTAAAGGCGTAGGCTTAGGCGGAGCTTTGAAGAACATTATCGCCATTGCCGCAGGAATCTGCGACGGAATCGGCTTCGGAGACAACATCAAAGCCGCCGTTATGACAAGGGGCATGGCCGAAATGGCAAGACTTGGCAAAGCTATGGGCTGCCATACGGAGACCTTCTTCGGGCTTTCCGGCATGGGCGACCTGATCGTTACCTGTATCAGCGAGCATTCCAGAAACCACAAAGCCGGCGTTCTTCTGGGACAAGGCAAGACCCTCCAGGAAGCTCTGGATGAAGTGCATATGGTAGTTGAAGGCGTTTCTGCGTCAACAGCGGCATATAATCTCGCTCAGAAATATAATGTTAAGATGCCCATTACAGAGGCTGTTTACAAGGTCTTATTCGACAATGCCGACGTAAGAATCCTTGAAAAGGATCTTATGAAACGCGAGGTTAAGGCAGAAGAATTCAAATAATCAAAATTTCACAGAATAAAATCAAGCCGCTTATACTCAATGTACAGGCGGCTGTTTTTTGTTTTCATTATTTTCAATCATTAATCAGGGATATACCGTCCTGAAGGCTTTTCCCGTCAAGGCTTCCCACTGTGCTTGCGGCAATATTTCCATCCCTGTCTATGAAATAGGTTGCGGGAATATAGTATACTTCATACGCTTTCACTCCGCTTGAATTCTTATCAAAATACACAGGAAAAGTGTAACCTTCGCTCTCAGCAAAGTCCATAACGCTTTCAATAGTATCTCCGCCTGAAAGCAGGTTTACCATAATAAAGTTCACATCTTCGCCTGTCTCATTATATTTTTCGTTGAATTCGGGAAGCTCCGCCAGACATGGACCGCACCAGTCCGCCCAGAAATTGAGGACTATCGGTTTGCCGTAAAAATCCGAAAGCCGGAATTCATTCCCGTCTGCGTCACAGAATGTGAAATCGGAAGCGGCTTCTCTGCCTCCGGAGGAGCTTTCTTCCTTTGTATTTTCATCTGTCTCCTGAACCGCGATCCTTTCTGTCTCATAGCTTCCGGCAAGCTTATTGTAAAGCGCCCGGATTCCTGCAAAAAGCACTGCAAGTACAACTATTATGATTATAAGAATTTTCTTTTTGCTCATTATCTCACTCCTTTAACTCAGCGTCCGCAGAAATCTTTCGAGGATACCCGCTGCCATAAGTATTCCTACAAATATCAGAAGGCAGCCGCAGACTGTATTTATCACGTTATAATGGCGTTTTACCGCATCAAACGCGGATTTCAGACTGTCAATGAGGACCGCGCTCAAAACAAAAGGAATCCCCAGACCCAGGGAATATACCAGAAGCATAAGCATACCTTCCGCCGCATGACCCTGCTGAGACGCCAGCATAAGGGCCGAGCCTAAAAATGCTCCCACACAGGGCGTCCAGCCCACGGAAAACACCGCTCCGAATCCGAATGCGGAGAAAAATCCCATATTATCCGTGTTTACAGAGCCCTGCACACCTCTGAAAAGATTGAATTTCAGCACTCCCAGATAGTTTAGCCCAAAAAATATTACCGCCAGCCCGGAAATTATATTCAGCACCATTCTGTGAGATGCGAAAAAGCCTCCCGCTGTGCCGGCCAACGCACCCATCGCCACAAAAAGCACAGTAAATCCGGTCACAAAACCCAGAGCGCATTTCAGGGTCCTTCCCGTTTTTCTTTCTCCGCCGCCCGCAAAATAGGAAGCGTATATGGGAAGCATGGGCAAAAGACAGGGAGATATGAATGTTATTATACCTTCCATAAACGAAATCACATACTGCACTTGTTTTCCTCCTCCGGAAACAATGGAAAAGACCATGCTCCAAGCCTTTTCACTTCTGTAAAATTGATTTTATTATAAGATATTATAATTATATCACTTTAATCTCGGCAGCTGTATCACAAACAAAGCATAAAACACTCCATTCGGACACAAAAATATCCCGCCTGAATTTACAAACGGGATACCAGTCGTATTTATTCAAAAAGTTTCATCTGTCTCGATATATCGTTTTTATCCTTGTCCTCGTCAGCGATAAACCTGCCTGTACCGGGGATTTTCGCCGCTCTGTAAAACTCCGCGTTCTCGGACTCGAATTCATCTTTCAGGCAGATCCGGCTCACAAGACTGTTCTTTTTCAGTGTATATGCCGTAACACCTGCCGCGGATTTTGTGGTCATAAGAGGAATCAGCTCCGTATTGATAAGCATTGCCTTGTCGGAATCACGCACAAGAACAACGTCCGTATCCTCCTGAATCCGAAGTATTTTTATAAGATTTCCTTTCGCGGAATATCCCTTTATGAGCTTTTTCCTGCTGCTGTCGTATACGGAAAGAGGCACCTTTGCCATTTTGCCGTTGTCGTAGCCGAAAACAAGCATTCCTGAATAATCCTCCGCCGCGATGAATGCCAGAATTCTCTCGTCCTCCTCCATTCCGAGGATATTGTTGAGATATTCTCCGAGGCTGGACGCCTTGCAGTCGGGAATGTCGTTCGCTTTAAGCTTGTAAACAGCACGTTTGTCGGAGAAAAACAGTATATCCGACTTGTTGGTGGTCTCGCCCTCTCCGACTATCTCATCGTCATCCTTTAGCTTCTGCGCGCCTGCGGAACGCATGGAAACAAGGGATATTTTCTTGAAATAATTGTGCTTTGTGAGGAAAAGCCGTATTCCGTAATCCGCAACCATTTCCTCAGGCTTGATTATCTTGGTATCCTCACCGGTGAGGATCTCCGTTTTACGGTCTTTTCCGTATTTTTTTGAAACCTCCGCAAGCTCTTTGCAGATTATGTTTTTGATTTTTCTGTCGCTTTCCAGAGTTCCCTTCAGATCGACGATTTCATCGTAAAGCTCGGACATTTCCGAAACTCTTTTCAGAATGTATTCTTTGTTTATGTTGCGGAGCTTGATTTCCGCGATATATTCCGCCTGGACCTCGTCTATATCGAAGCCTGCCATAAGATTTGGCACTACGTCAACTTCTTTTTCCGTGTTTCGGATTATGGCGATGGCCTTGTCTATGTCCAGAAGGATTTTTGAAAGACCCTCCAGAAGATGGTATCTTTCGGATTTTTTATCTATATCGAATGAAATCCGGCGTTTCACGGAATCCATTCTGAAATCCGTCCATTCCCGCAGAATACCTTCGATTCCCAGTGTAACGGGACTTCCTTTTACAAGAAGATTGAAGTTGCAGCTCACTGAATCCGAAAGAGGCGTCATGGAAAAGAGCTTGTGCATAAGCATATCCGGATCCGCCGATTTTCTGATGTCCATGGTTATCTTCAGTCCGTTCAGGTCCGTTTCGTCCCTGATGTCGGTGATTTCCTTCACCTTGCCCGATTTTATGAGCGAGATTATCTTGTCCACGATAGCCTCAATGGTGGTGGAATAAGGAATCTCGTATATTTCTATTACGCTTTCTTCTTTTATGTAGCGGTATTTTGCCCTTAACTTTACGCTTCCCCTGCCCGTTTCGTAAATCTTGTTTATCTCCGCCTCATTATACAGAATTGCTCCGCCTGTGGAAAAATCGGGAGCCTTCAGATTGCTTAACCAGTCGGGTTTTCCCTTTATGTAGGCTATGGCCGTATCGCAGACCTCTTTCAGATTGAATCCGCAGAATGAGCTTGCCATACCCACGGCTATACCCTGATTGGGGTTCACCAGAATGTTGGGGAACGTTGTGGGCAGAAGGAGAGGCTCCTGCATTGAGGAATCGTAGTTATCCACGAAATCCACAGTGTTTTTGTCAATATCCTTGAAAATCTCTCTGCAGACCGGCGAAAGCTTTACCTCTGTGTATCTCGCCGCCGCGTACGCCATATCCTTTGAATAGACCTTTCCGAAATTTCCCTTTGAGTCCACAAAGGGCACAAGAAGCGCCTCGTTGCCTTCCGTAAGACGGACCATTGTCTCGTATATCGCCTGATCCCCGTGGGGATTCAGCTTCATGGTCTGTCCCACTACATTGGCGGACTTTATTCTGTCGCCTTTTATAAGTCCCATTTGGTACATTGTGTACAGGAGCTTTCTGTGAGAAGGCTTGAATCCGTCTATCTCAGGGATGGCACGAGACACAATAACACTCATAGCATAGGGCATATAGTTGATTTCAAGAGTGTCCGTTATCCTTTGCTCGCTTATGAAATTGTCCTTGGGGAAGTCTTCCTGTCCCTTTTTCTTTTTTCCCGACGCCATGCGTTTTATCTCCTTAACTTAAATCTATCATATCCAGATATTTATGTCCTTCTTCGGCAATATGGAGCTTTCTGCCGCTCAGATTATCGCCCAAAAGAAGCTCGAATTTTTCCTTTGTTTCCTGAATGTCCTCGGGCATGACCTGTATGAGCCGTCTTGTTTCCGGGTTCATGGTGGTCTGCCACATCATGTCCGGCTGGTTTTCGCCCAAGCCCTTGGACCGCTGTATTTTGTATTTGCCCTTTATCTTTTTCAGGATGTCTGTTTTTTCCTTGTCGGAATAGGCAAAATATGTATTTTTGCCCGTTGTTATCTCATAAAGGGGCGATTCCGCGATGAACACCTTCTTCTCCTCAATAAGAGTTGGCACCAGCCTGTAAAGCATGGTAAGTATGAGGGTCCTTATCTGGAATCCGTCCACGTCCGCATCGGTGCAGATGATGATCTTGCTCCACCGAAGCTTTTCTATGTCAAATGTGCTCATGCCTTCGCTGTGCTTGGTCTTTATCTCCACTCCGCAGCCCAGGACCTTGAGCAGGTCTGTGATTATGTCGCTGTTGAAAATTTTTCCGTAATCCGCCTTAAGGCAGTTGAGTATCTTTCCTCTGACGGGAATTATGGCCTGGAATCTTGCGTCTCTGCCCAGCTTGCAGGCACCCAGAGCCGAGTCTCCCTCAACTATGTAGAGCTCTCTTCTGTCAACATCCTTGGAACGGCAGTTTACGAATTTTTCTATTCTGTTATTTAAGTCAACGTTTCCCGAAAGCTTCTTTCTTACGTCAACACGGGTCTTTTCCGCCGTTTCGCGGCTTCTTTTGTTTGCCAGAACCTGAGCGGCTATCTTATCCGCTTCCATTTTGTTCTCTATGAAGTATATCTCCAGCTTTTCTTTGAGGAAATCCGTCATGGCTTCCTGAATGAACTTGTTCTGAATGGATTTTTTTGTCTGGTTTTCGTAGCTTGTAGATGTTGAGAATGAATTCACCACAAGAACAAGGCTGTCCTCAATATCGGAAAACATGATCTTCTTCTCGTCCTTACGGTAAAGATTGTTATTCCTCAGATACCTGTCGATAGCCGTCAGAAAACCCGATTTCACTGCTCTGTCGGGAGAACCGCCGTATTCCAGAAAGCTGGAATTGTGGTAATATTCTATCCTGCTAACATAATTGTTGAAGCAGAAAGCCATTTTGAATTTCAGCTTGTATTCCGGCTTGTCCTCCCGGTCTCTGCCCCTGGTTTCATGCTCGAAAATAGTTACATTCGTAAAGTTTTTATCCTCGTTTATTTCCTTCAGATAGTCCTCCAGACCGTTCTGATACAAAAATCTGTATGTCTCTTTGGAAGGTTCGTCATAGAGAATGAATTCCACGCCTTCGTTGATTACGGCCTGCTTTTTCAGCACATCCAGATAATAATCCAGAGGAATATTTATGTCCGTAAAGACCTCAAGGTCCGGTTTCCACTTTATTTCCGTTCCTGTTTTATAGAACGAGGCTTCCGTCTTTTTCAAGCCGCCTACATTTTTGCCTTTTTCGAAGTGAAGCTCATATATTGCTCCGTCTCTTTTTACTGCAACATCCATATATTCGGAAGCGTACTGAGTCGCGCAGGCTCCCAGACCGTTCAGTCCCAGACTGTATTCATAGTCTCCGCCTGCGGCGTTGTTGTATTTTCCTCCCGCGTAAAGCTCGCAGAAAACCAGCTCCCAGTTATATCTTTCCTCTTCGGTGTTATATTCCATGGGAATTCCTCTGCCGTAGTCCTTGACGCAGATCGAGCCGTCGGAAAAACGTGTTACCCTTATGACATTTCCAAAGCCCTCTCTCGCTTCATCGATGGAGTTGGAAAGTATTTCGAAAAATGAATGCTCGCATCCGTCAATTCCGTCTGAACCGAAAATTACTCCCGGTCTTTTTCTGACTCTGTCCTCGCCTTTTAACGAAGAAATGCTGTCGTTTCCGTAATCCGGTTTCTTCTTCAATACGCCACCGCCTTTTTCATGCCCTTATTTTTAAGCATTGAGGGCATTCTCCAAAATTTCTATTCCTTTTTTCATTCTGATTATTGTTTCTTCTTTTCCGAGGATCTCCGCTAACTCGCTGGCTCCGCCGGGTGATGTGGGCTGACCGGAAAGGGCTGTTCTTACAGGCCAGAGCATCTGTCCGTTTTTGATTCCCATTTCCTTCACAAGGTCAACCAAAGCTCCGTAAATACCGTCGTTTGTCCAGTCGTTCAGGTTTTCCAGAACCGGAATCGCCGCCTTAAGGCTTGCCAGTGAATTTTCGCTGTTCGTTTTCATCTTTTTATGTGTGTAAAGGTCAGCGCCGTATTCGGGAAGCTCATTGAAAAATCCCGCAAGCTCCGGAATCTGGTTCAGTGTCTCAAGACGGGTCTTTACCATTTCCGCAACCTTTCTGATATCCACATTGTCCTTTGTAATAGTGGATTTGAATTTATCCTCCGTCAGAGCCCAGAATTTATCGAAATCCATGGCTTTGATATATTCCCCGTTCATCCATGTGAGTTTCTTTTTATCGAAAATGGAAGGAGATTTGCTCAGGCCGGAAACATTGAATTTCTCGCAAAGCTCCTTGAGGCTGAATATTTCCTGATTGTCGGAAGGCGCCCAGCCTAAAAGGGCGATATAGTTTACAAGAGCCTCTACAACGTATCCTTCTGCAAGAAGATCTTCAAATGAAGGGTCTCCGTTTCTCTTTGAAAGCTTGTGATGCTCGTCCCTCATAACAGCGGGAACATGAACATATGTGGGAAGATCCCAACCGAATGCCTTGTAAAGCAGGTTATATTTAGGGGTTGAAGAAAGATATTCGCTTCCTCTTACGATATGGGTAATTGCCATGAGATGGTCGTCTATTACGTTTGCGAAATTATATGTGGGCATTCCGTCGGATTTGATTAAAATCTGATCCTCCAGCTCCGCATTGTCAACTGTAATGTGTCCGTATACCACATCATCAAAGGACGTCTGTCCTTCCTTGGGCATTTTCTGTCTGATTACGAAGGGTTTTCCTTCTTTGAGATTTTTGTCTATTTCCTCTTTGGGAAGGCTGGCGCAGTGTCCGTCATACTTTCCGAAGCCCTTTCCGTCTTTGAGGCTTTCCAGCCTTTCCTTGTCGCAGAAGCAGTAATAAGCCTCCCCTTTTTCAATGAGCTGAAGGGCGTATTCCATGTAAATGCCTCTTCTTTCGCTCTGGATGTAGGGACCGTATCCGCCGTCCTTTCCGGGACCTTCGTCATATCCAAGACCCGTAAGCTCAAGGGTATTGAAAATCACATCCACAGAGCCTTCCACAAATCTTTCCTGGTCCGTATCCTCTATTCTTAAAACAAATGTTCCGTTTTCATGCTTGGCTATAAGATATTCATATAACGCGGTTCTCAAATTTCCTATGTGCATATATCCAGTGGGACTGGGCGCAAATCTTGTTCTGACTGTCATATCGCTATCTTCCTTTCAAATTCAGTTTATAATTGTATTTTCAAACCCGTAAATAAAAATATTTTCAGGGCAAATTTAAGTTTAAACATTGTCAATACTTTATTTTATACAAAAAAATAAATCCTGTAAAGCGAAATCAAAAAAAGAATCCATATAATTTTGCAGAATTTCAAATATCCGCATATTTTCACACATAACAAAACGCAGGAGCAAATACCCTTTTCGATAATTGCTCCTGCGCCGGTTTATTTATTTTTTATATCTGCCATAAGGGTCATCAGCCCATGGCTCCGCTGCCTGTAATAAATACGCTTTTCGTGTTGTTGTCCCAGTCTACGGAACAGCCCATTGCCTCTGCAGCCGCGCGGAGAGGAATGAATGTACGGCTGCTTCTGATGCAGGGTACTACGTCCATTTGTCCGTATTCGGATACCTGGCCGTTTTTATACTTTGTAAGCCATGTTGAATCGATCATCATCTGAACGTCATAATTTCCTTTGGTCAGAGTAATACATTTGCTTGGCGCGTCCCATCCCACATTGTATCCAAGCGCTTCCGCAATAACACGTATAGGCACCATTGTACGTCCGTTGGTTATAAAAGGATCCGCGTCGGGGTATACCTGTGTGCCGTCAACATATATTTTGATTACATCTGACGATGAAGGTTTGTTCGATGAAGATGAGCCTCCGGATTTAGCCGGATATTTGAAGCTTACTGTTTTCATCATAGCGTCGAAATCGCTCTGATTGGGCTTGGCGGAATTCAAAGAATAGTAGCTGAAGCCGTATCTGTTTCCGTTTCCGTCAAAATAGAGATAGATATCCCAATATACAGTCTGGTCTCCTGCCGGCTGCCCCACCTCAGTATGCAAAAACTCATACTGGTTGTTGATGGTTTTAAAGCTTACCGTGCAGTTCTGATTATTTAAGTATTGCTCAAGCGCATCCTTCCACTGCTTTTCGGTCTTGTCCCGAACGGATGTAAGTTTTTCTCCGGGGAAAATCGCCTTATTCATACCCCAGTCATTGCCGGACACATAAATCTGCGCGTCAGCATTGGACGTTTTTCCGTCACTATAAGTAATCTTTACCCTGTCGTTCTCGTACGTATACTGCTGCTGAGAAATACCCGAATCATACTTGTTCGACGAGTATCCCGACGGCGCGGTATAGGTCATATCCTTCAAACTTTCCGCCATTGCCGGCACCGCGAAGGCCGCAACAGTCATTACTCCGGCAATAAGCATTGCCGCTGTTTTCTTAAATCCTTTCATTTTTATTCCTCCTTTAACTCTAAAATTTCCGCTTTCCATTTTCCGTTTGCTGAAAATAAAAACAAAAAAAGCATACTCCGCAAGTCTTCCGCCTTTCAGAATATGCTTAAATTATCCCTGAAATTTTCAAAAATCAACAAAGCTGTAACCGCGTATATATATATATGATTATTCTTTTGTGCGTACGCCTTCGCCATATCCTTGTCAATCCTTTCAGCAAAATTAAATTTCTTTTTATATTTTACCACCATAAATCGGATTCCGCAATAGTTATGCCCGGACCTATCCTTCCATGAGCGCAAAAATAAAAAAGAATCCTCATAATTTATAATGATTATAATGGAAAAATAACAAAATATATGGTATTATTAAAAGAAAAACCTATTTTTGCCGGTTCGGAAGGAGGCTTGCGTCAGACTATGAGCAGATATAATTCCATTCTTACTGTAGAACGTGATATAGCAAGATGCGGGGATGTTCTGGAAAATCATTCCAGAGACAAAGAAAAATTAGCGGCGGCTTTTTATGAAATCTTTCCCCGTTACATGGATGTAGAGGGATTTTCCAAAGGCCTTCAGGTAGTTAATGAATATGACGATGAGTTAAGCGATATTCAGACTTATGTATCAAATATAAAAATCATGAAAGAAAGGCTTGAGGACTATTTCGCCAACAAATGCGAAGGACTTTCCAAAAGCTATGTAAAGGATCCCGAAGTAATCGAAGAGCTTTTTGAAGGCGCGGTTTACGATATAAACGCTCTGGACTCTATTTCGGACGCATCAAAAAGAGACATACTGATGAAACTGGAAGAAATCAAAAAAATCTGTCTTTCAGAAAATACTCTCGATGAAAAATGGGCAAAGCTTCGCCCTTACATTATGTGGCTTTCGGGAAAAGACGTTAAAAGCGCGCTGATTATTCTTCCTCTCATTGCCAGATTAGATTAGGAGCATTTCTTATGATAAAACTCGTTGCCAGCGATTTAGACGGGACACTTCTTACCGATGATAAAAGATTACCGCCCGATATGTTCGATATTATAGAAAAACTGAATAAAAAAGATATTTTTTTCGTTCCCGCAAGCGGCAGACAGGTATGTTCTCTGGAAAGATTTTTCGCGCCCTACTCCGAGGAAATGCCTCTTATCGCGGAAAACGGAGGCATGATAACCTATAAAGGCGAGGAAATATACTCCAGCGTTATGAAACCCCAGTTTGTGCGGGAGATCCTGGAGAATGTCCTTTCCATGGGCGAATACACTGTTTTGCTTTGCGGAAAATATAATTCATTCACAGACAAAAAATATACCGTCGAAAAAATGAAAAGCAGCTGGTTTAAGTACAATTCCGAATATGTTGACGATATACTTGATGTAAAAGAAGATATTATAAAGATTTCCGTTGTTGACGATTATAACATAATGCAAAGATATTATGACAAGCTTGCTCCCAAGTACAAGGACCGTCTCGGAATTACCATTTCCGGATTCAACTGTATGGATTTCATGAACAAGGGAGTTTCCAAAGGCTACGCGCTCAGACTTCTGAAAAAACGTCTGAACATAACCACCGAGGAAACAGTTTCATTCGGAGACAATTTAAACGATGTGGAAATGTTTGAGGAGGCAGGCAGAAGCTATGCCATGGAAAAATCCAGCAACGCCGTAAAATCCCGTGCAAAATTCGTTGCCGGAGACAATAACAGATTTGCTGTCGCGGAGGAAATTAAAAGATTATGCCAGATTTAAAAGTTGCCAGCTTCGCCTTGGGCTGCAAGGTGAATCAATATGAAAGCCAGGCTGTGGGAAACCTCTTCAGAGAAAGAGGATACATCCTCACGGACATTGACTGCTCCGCAGACATATATGTTATAAATACCTGCACGGTTACAAATCTGGGAGACAAAAAATCCCGCCAGTTAATAAGAAAATGCAAAAGACTGAACCCCGACGCGTTTATAGCGGTCATGGGATGCTATGCACAAGTGGCTCCCGACGAGGTCTTCGCAATAGAAGGCGTAAATCTTGTATTAGGCACAAATGACAAATCCAAAATTGTAGATATAATCGAGGAAAACTTTGACAAAAACACCCGCATGAAAATCGTTCGGGACATTAAACACGAAAAAACATTCGAGCCTTTAACGGAAGGCCTTCCCGAAGGACGTACACGGGCTTATATAAAAATCGAGGACGGCTGCGACAGATACTGCTCCTACTGCATTATCCCCTACGCAAGAGGACCCGTCAGAAGCAGGGACATGGAAAGCATCGAAAAAGAAGCGGCCTGCCTTGCCGAAAACGGGTTTAAGGAGGTAGTCATAACCGGCATTCATATCGCTTCCTACGGAAAGGATACAAAGGACGCGAATTTAATAGATGTACTGAAAAGAATCGACTCAATCGAAGGAATAGAAAGGATCCGCATAGGCTCCATCGAACCCTATATAGTTACGGAAGAATTCGTTGGGGAGCTTAAAAAAATCGAAAAGCTCTGTCCTCAGTTCCATCTCTCTCTGCAGAGCGGCTGCGACAGAACTCTGAAGGCAATGAACAGACGGTATCTTTCCGAAGATTACAGAAAAGCGCTTGAGCTTATCCGGAAAAATATTCCCGATTCCGCGTTCACAACGGATATTATCGCGGGATTCCCCGGAGAGACGGACCAGGATTTTGATGAGTGCCTTGAATTCGCCAGGGAAATGGGCTTTTTGAAGATACACGTATTTCCCTTCTCCTCTAAAAAAGGAACCAAAGCGGAAAAAATGAGTCCCCAGATACCTAAAAAAATCAAAAACGAAAGAGCGAAACGGCTTATTGAAATAAGCGCCCGAAGCACGGAAAATTTCATTGGCTCATACATTGGAAAAACTTTTCCGGTGCTTTTTGAGGAGCGGAATGAGGACGGACTTTTTTCCGGATATACAAAAAACTATATACACGTTCTTGCCGAAAGCGAAGATGATATACAGAACCGGATCCTTGATGTCGAAATAACGGGAATACGGGGAGAATCGGCGGAAGGCAGGATAATTTTAAGATAAATGAGCACAAATTTGTAATTGAAAATGCAATGCATTTATTATATTATTAATTAAGCGGATTATTTAAAACATTTTTACAGGGTGAAACATTATGAAAGACAGACAACTGAACGAAACAACAAGATTTTCGGCAATATCAAAGGACAGCGTAAACGAGGCCAGAGACATTATCCTGAGCGTTACGGATTCTCTTCTTCAGAAGGGCTATAATCCCGTAAACCAGATCGTGGGATACATTCTTTCCGGAGACCCCACATACATTACCAGCTTCAACAACGCCAGAATCCTTGTGAGAAGACTTGAAAGAGACGAGCTTCTTGAGGAGCTTGTAAAATTCTATCTGGATAACCATTGACTAAAAGGGATTGATATTATTGCGAATTTTAGGCCTTGATTACGGCGACAGGTATATCGGAGTCGCCATAAGCGATCCTTTCGGCTGGACGGCTCAGGCCCTTGAAACCATCAAAAAAGAAACGGAAAACGAAATCAAAAAACCTTTGAGGCGAATCGCTGAAATCGTACAGGAATACAATGTGGAAAAAATCGTTCTCGGATATCCTAAAAACATGGATAATACCGAGGGTGAACGCTGCGCGAAAACCAACGAGTTCAAGGAACGGCTGGAAAAGCGGTTCCAGAACGAAAAAATCCCCGTAATCCTCTGGGACGAGCGTCTCAGCACTCTGAGCGTGACAAAAATGCTGGACGAGGGAAATTTCTCAAAGGACAGAACAAAACGGAAGACCGTTCTGGACAAGTTAGCGGCGGTGCATATCCTTCAGGGGTATCTTGACAGTATGGCAAATCAGAAATGTTAACCGTTTTCCGGCAAAATTTCTTAAATGGGAAATCTATTGCGCGATACGCATGATAATAAATTAAATCTACACACATAAAAGACTGAAATCTCAAAAACAACTGTTCGGATTTATATGCTTTTTTGAGATTTTTACTTATGGAAAAAAATAAGGAGGTGCTCATGTTTTGGCATCTAAAAAACAGAAATTAAAGGTAATTCCTTTGGGCGGACTCCATGAAATCGGAAAGAACATGACTGTTTTCGAATACGGAAAGGACATTATAATTGTCGACTGCGGTCTGGCTTTCCCTGAGGACGATATGCTGGGAGTTGATATTGTTATCCCGGACATAAGCTATCTCAGAGCCAACATGGAAAATATAAGAGGAATTATCCTTACCCACGGACACGAAGACCACATCGGCGCTCTGCCCTATGTTCTCCGTGAACTCAGAGTGCCAGTTTACGGCTCTCTTCTCACTTTGGGCCTTCTGGACAATAAGCTCAAGGAACACAAGCTTCTTAATGAGGTGGAAAAACACACGGTTTGTCCCGGAGATGAAATAAAGCTGGGAAGCTTCAAGGTGGAATTCATTCACACAAACCATTCAATCGCCGATTCAATGGCTCTGGCTATAACTACGCCCGTAGGCGTTGTGCTCCACACAGGAGACTTCAAAATCGACTACACTCCCATTGACGGAGACGTTGCCGACCTTCACAGATTCGCGGAGCTGGGCAGAAAAGGCGTTCTTCTTCTCATGTCCGACAGTACAAACGCGGAAAGGCCCGGATACACAATGTCCGAAAAATCCGTAGGCTATGTCCTGAACAGGATCTTCGAGGAAACTCCCTCCAGCAGGATCATTGTCGCTACATTCTCGTCCAACATCCACCGTATCCAGCAGGTTATAAATTCGGCGGAATCCAACAGAAGAAAGGTAGCAATCATAGGCAGAAGCATGCTCAATGTGGTAAAGACCGCAACTGAGCTCAATTACCTTTCCATCAAGGACAAAACTCTCATTGATATTAATGATATAAAGCATTACAGGGACGACCAGCTTGTTATTATATCCACAGGCTCCCAGGGCGAGGCAATGTCCGCCCTTTCAAGGATCGCATGGGGAGACCACAAGCAGGTAAGCGTTCATCCCGGAGACAAGATCATTATCTCCGCAAGCTCCATTCCCGGAAACGAAAAGGATATTTCCAAGGTAATAAACGAGCTTCTGAAACGGGGAGCCGATGTTGTGTACGAAGGAATCGAGGATATTCACGTTTCGGGACACGCCTGCTCAGAGGAGCTGAAGCTTATGCTTGCTCTGGCAAAACCCAAATTCTTCATGCCCGTACACGGGGAATACGTGCATCTTTTGAGCCACAGAAATCTTGCTCTTTCCATGGGTATTCCAAAAGAGGACATATTCCTCATGCAGATCGGCGAGGTTCTGGAGCTGTCCAAAAAGGAAGCGAAAATCACGGGAACAGTGCCCGCGGGATACCTTCTTGTGGACGGTCTTGGCGTCGGAGATGTAGGAAACATTGTGCTTAGGGACAGACGGCATCTTTCCAACGACGGACTTATGGTGGTGGTTGTCAGCATCGACACGGAGTCCGGAGAGATCGTTGCCGGACCGGACATTATCTCAAGGGGCTTCGTTTATGTGCGTGAGGCGGAATTGCTTATGGAAGAAGCCAGAGAGGTCGTTGTGGACGCTCTGGAAAAATGCAGCCAGAGAAAGGGCTGGACATATATGAAGGGAATCATTAAGGACGCTCTGAAGAACTATTTATGGCAGAAAACAAAGAGAAGCCCTATGATTTTACCTATAATAATGGAAGTATAAAAGCATTAAAATACACGGGGTATGGATTTTTTCCGTACCCTGAAAAACTTTTTTTGAGGAGGACATAAATGAATTCGGAAGACATCAGGAAAATAGTTATCGCTGGCGCGGGAATAATGGGTGCTTCCATGGCGCAGGCATTTGCCCTCAAGGGTTTTGACGTTACCATGTATAATCACAGGGAGATTACTCTGGAGAAGGCCAGAAACCGCATAAATGCGGCTATGGAGACACTTGTGGAAAATGGCGAGATTACCGGGGAGCAAGGGGCTTTGGCTTTGAATTCCCTTAAATACACCGCATCCGAGGACTGCTTCAGGGATTTTGATTTATTAGTGGAATCAATAGTCGAAAACGCTGATATCAAGAAGGACTTTTACAGGACGGTTTCCGGTTTGGCAAAAGAAGACGCCATAATTGCCACAAACACATCGGCTCTGCCTATTACGGACTTACAGGAAGCCGTTAAGGCTCCGGAAAGGTTTCTGGGGATGCATTGGTTCAATCCGCCCAATCTTATTCCATTAATCGAGATTATAAGAGGAGACAAAACCGGTGATGATGCAGTAAATGCGGTTTACGGCATATCCGAAAAAATAGGCAAAAAGCCCGTTGTTGTCAAGAAAGACGTGAAAGGGTTCGCCGCCAACAGGATACAGCTGGCTGTGCTCAGAGAGGCTTTGCATTTAGTGGAAAATGACGTTATATCCATAGAGGATCTGGACAAGGTGATGAAGTACGGAATCGGGCCCAGATACGCGTTCCTCGGGCCTTTCGAGGTTGTGGATTTAGGCGGACTGGACACATTCCATTCCATTGGAAAGGGGTTATTTCCCGATTTATGCAACGCAGCTGAAGTTTCGCCGCTTCTATCGGAGCTGGTTGATAGCGGGCATTTCGGTGTTAAGGCCCAGAAGGGATTCTATGACTATGGCGAAGGAAAGGATGCCGAGGCCATAAAGCGCAGGGATGAGATACTGCTTAAGCTTTCGAAGATTTTATTTGAGTAGTTAAAATAATGGTTATAAATACAAAAAAGGAGTTGACAGCATGGAAACGAGAGTAGCGTTGGTAGGCATAATAGTGGAGGATATTAATTCCGCAACGGAGGTTAACAGCATACTCCACGAGTTCAATCAGTACATAATAGGCAGGATGGGGATTCCATACTCGCCCAAGGGGATTAATATTATCAGTGTTGTTGTGGATGCGCCCGGTGATGTTATAAGCACTATTTCCGGAAAGCTGGGTCAGCTGAACGGCATAAGCTCAAAGGTTTTATATACCAAAACCTCGAAGTAAGGAGACTTGGGGCGCTGCCCCAAACCCTGCTTGTCTCCGACGGCTCAGGGGCGCTGCCCCTGAGAACCCCGCAAGGGATTTCATTCCTTGACCCCGTGGAATAAGCAAGGGAAGGTTATCGGCTATATTAAATCTTTTCACTTTAAGAAGCTCATGCGGCTTCACAATTTCCCGGCTAAAATTCAGATTATTAGAGATTTACGGCTATGCCTTTTTCTTCATACCGTCCAGTGAAATGATTACAGATGTAATCACGATTGCTATGACGATCATGACCGCTCCCAATGTTCCTAATGGGAGCAGTTTTTCCTTCAAAAGGATTCCTGCGGCAAGAGCTGTGAATATGGGTTCAAGGCAGAAGGTTACGGACGCGTAGACAGGCGAAAGCTTTCCGATAGCTTCGTTCTGGAGCATATACGCAAGGACTGTGCAGCCCAGCGCGAGATAGATAACACAATACCACCCTGTGGCATTAATTGCCATGGGGTTTATTATTTTGCCGCGGACTCCCGCAAGAACAAAGCTTACTGCCGCCGTGGCAACGCACTGGCCCGTGGAAAGAGTCACCGCGTCGTGGGTTTCAAGAAATTTTGAGCTCATAATAAGTGAAATTGCCGTCGTTAAGGAACAGCAGAGAGCCAGAACCTCGCCCCAGCCGAATGAAAAACTGCCGGTACCGCAGCAAAGGAGATAAAGGCCTATAACACAGAGAATGACCACAGGGAAGATCCTTCTGTCCATTCTGGTTTTCAGCATTAGACCCGATAAAAAAGGTGTGAATATGATGGAAATGCACATGAGGAATCCGGCTACTGTTGCGGAGGAAAGCATAATGGCAAGATTTCCCGTTATGAATTCGGCCGCCGTCATGAATGAAACTGCCGCAAGGGGTTTTCTGTCCGCTCTTTTCAGCTTTTTCACAAGGTCTTTTTTGAACACGGCGAAAAAGATGACTATGGCAATAACGTATCTCAGGCCAAGGGCGTAAAATACGTCCAGACTGCCCAGACCGATTTTGATTACAGGATTGCCGACGCCCCACAAAAGGCAGACGATTACTATGAACATTATGTAAAAAAGGCTGTTTCTTCCCCGTTTCATCCGCTTTCCTCCTTTCCCGATTATATATGAAATCCATGTTATTCCTTTACTAAAGTTTTGTCAATGGATTTTGCCGTATAAACCGAAGATTTCCCGCATAGATTAAAATATGTTTAAGGAGGTCCGAAATTATGGATACGGCATATATCACACTGCTGGAAAACAGTTACGGATTAAAGGCTCTGAGCTTTTTCAGGCAGAGAGGAAATTTCATTGTACAGACGGAAAAGGGAACTAAGGAGCTGAAGAAAAACACATCCGATCCAAAACGGATTTTATTCGAAAACGACGCCAGAAACCATCTCGCTGCCTCGGGCTTCCCCGCGGAAACATTTATTCCCGCTCTGGAAGGCCTGCCCTACTCCTTTCTGGAGGATACCAATTATGTTCTGACTGATTATTTTCCCTCTTCCAGCGCGGATTTATCAAAGGAAAGCGCACTTCTGAGATGCGCTCGGCTTTTAGGGCAGTTCCATTCGGCGGCAAAGGGTTTGTTTTCGGAATTTGAAGTGCCCAACACGGGAAATCTCATTGTATTTTATGAAAAAAGGATTCGGGAGATGAAAAAGATCCGGAACAGGATCTCTCAGTCCGTCTCTCCGTCCAAAGTAGACATAATCATAAAGGAAAACTATGGGTATTATCTGAACAGAGCCGAAAAAGCTCTGGATATTCTGAAAAACTCCGATTATCCGGCTTTATGGGAGAAATCCGCCGCGGAAAAAAGATTCGTACACGGAGCCTTCAAAAGAGACAGCATACGAATATCGGAAAACAAAAAGAGCATCCTCATAACGAACTTTTCAAAATGCGCAGTTGACGTTCAGCTTACGGACCTTTCGGAATATATAAGAAGGTACATGAAAAACACCGATCCGGAATTTTCCGTTATAGAAAAAATACTTACTGAATACGGGAAAACCTGTCCCTTATCCGACCCGGATATAAAAGTCCTTTCCGGACTTCTGACCTATCCTTATAAATTCATGAAGCTTTTGAACGAGCATTACAACAAGCGGAGAGTTTATGTTTCCGACGCTGTCTGCGAAAGGTTCATGAAATGCGTAAACCGCATACCCCGGGAAGACCGCCTGCTGGAGAAAATATGGAGACTGGCTTAAATTTTTCTTTCATTTCGCCGCAAAGGACTTACAATTTCCTGAATTTTATATAAACATTTTGACCCAAGAGAAGAGCTTAGTATTTCTCACGACCCGTTATGCGCTGATTCTTAAGGATTTTCCCATGCAAAATATCGATAACGCTTATATTTATACCTTATTAAAGCCCTTGTTTTTTTTGTGAAAAAATTATACAATATTTGTATACTTATCAAGGGGGTTATACTGTGAAAGGTTACAACTTTGAAAAGCCTAATAAAGATTTCGACAAGACTGTAAAGCTTGATAAAATAAATGAAGAAGTAAGAAAACACGAGGAGAACAAAAAAGCGGAGGAGGCAGCGGCAAGAAGAGCCGCCCGCGGCAGAAAACCGGAGGATCCGAAGCCCTTCAGGTATTTCACAATTATAATAATTATCGTGTGTATCGCCGCTTTTATAATCGTATTCTCTCTGGCATATAAAAAGACAAGCCGGAATGCATCGGAAATTACGGATAAATACGAGGAAACCATCAAGGCCGACGAGGTGCAGAAGGAAGAATATCAGAATACTCTGACTGAATTTTCCGCCCTCATAAAATCAATGCCCGATTCTTCGGACAAGGCTCTGACCCTTTACGATATTTCCGGAAATATCACAAGAACGCTCTATCCTGCGGACGATGTGAGCCTTTCGGAATTCAGCAAAGGGGATATTGTTGATGTTTCGGCTAATCTTTATCTGTCGAAGCTGGAAAAAATATCCAAAAACAACTCTTCGTTCAAGCTCGGGGAGCTGACCGGATTTTCTTATGACGCGGAAGGTTCGGCTATTAAATCCGATTCACAAAGCTACAATGTGACAAAGGAAACCATATTCACCCTGAATAACGAGATTACGGATATTTCCGCGCTGGATGAGCACGATGTGATTTCCATAAGCGGACTGGACAAGTCTGTATTTTTCGTAAATGTCGACAAGGCTCATGGAACCATTGTTCTGGAAAACGCCTCTACACTCACGGAAGGACAGCTTGTGATTGACGACGGCGCCGCAGTTCCCGTAACGGGAAATATTTCCGTGAATGTGGCTCCCGGAACACACAAAATCAGTCTTACAGGCTCCAACATTAACGCTTATTCCACGGAAGCTTTCGTTTCTTCCGGAGATTCATACAAACTGGATATATCTAAAATACCCAAAAAGACAGGCGCTCTTTCCATAAAGGCCAATGTGTCCGATTTCTATGTATCCATAGACGGAGGAGCTCCTCAGGCCTATAATCCTTCCGAGAATCTGATCGTTCCGCCCGGAACACACACGATTTCAATCTCTAAGGAAGGATACAGAAATTTCACGACAACCGTGGATGTTTCCAACGCATACGCCGAGGTAAAGGCAACTCTGGAAAAGGACGTCCATACAGGAACGCTGACCGTGGTTTCCAACCCTGACGAGGCGGAAGTATATATTAACGGAGATTATAAGGGCGTAACGCCTTATATAGAAACACTTGAATACGATACCTATCATGTTTCAGTACAAAAAGAAGGGTACAAGTCCTATAGCGACTATGCCGACGTAAAAGGCGAGCATCAGTCCGTAGAATGCGTTTTAACACCCATAGAGGAGGATTAAGAAATATGGATTACAAGGAAAGATATTTGAATTGGCTGGAAAATCCGTCAATAGATGAAGCTACAAAAGAGGAACTCCGCTCAATAGCGGGAAACGAGACTGAAATCGAGGAAAGATTCTTTCAGGACCTTGAATTCGGCACAGCCGGATTAAGAGGCGTTATCGGCGCAGGCACAAACCGCATGAACCAGTACACCGTAGGCAAGGCAAATCAAGGTCTGGCAAACTACATTATCAAAAAAGGCAAGCAGGACAAAGGAGTTGCAATCTCATTCGACTCAAGGCATATGTCCAAGGAATTCACAGAGCTTTCCGCACTGATTCTCAACGCAAACGGAATCAAGACATATGTTTTTGAAACACTGCACCCCACTCCCATGCTTTCATTCGCTGTGCGCTATTACGGATGCACCGCAGGAATCATGATAACGGCCAGCCACAATCCCAGAGAGTACAACGGATACAAAGCGTACTGGAGCGACGGATGCCAGGTAAGCGCGCCCAAGGACAAGGAGATCATCGACGAGGTAAACGCCGTTACGGATTTCAATTCCATTAAGAAAATGGACAAGGCCGAAGCCATCAAAGCAGGATTATACAATATAATTCCCGAAAGCTTCGATGATGAGTACATGAAAAAAGTTATGGAGCAGTCCTTGAACAGCGACCTGGTCAAATCAATGGCCAAGGACTTCACCATTGTATATACGCCACTGAACGGCACGGGAAATATCCCCGTAAGACGCATACTTTCCATGGTTGGGTTCGAGAATGTATTTGTTGTGCCCGAGCAGGAGATGCCTGACGGAGATTTCACCACTGTACCCTATCCCAATCCCGAGGACCCCAAGGCGTTTGAGTACGCAATAAAGCTGGCAAAGGAGAAAAATGCGGATATTATCGTTGGAACTGACCCTGACGCCGACAGAATGGGTCCCGTTGTGAAGAACAAGGACGGTTCATATTCCGTTATCAGCGGAAACATGGCAGGCGCGCTTCTTGCGGATTATGTGCTTTCACAGAGGACCGAAAAGGGACTTATGCCCAAGAATCCCGCGCTCATCAAGACAATTGTTACCAGCAGGATGACAAATGAGATCGCAAAAAAATACAACACAACGGTTTTTGACGTTTTAACAGGTTTCAAGCATATCGCAGGCAAAATACGTCAGTTTGACAAGACTCATGATTATAATTTTGTATTCGGATTTGAAGAGAGCTTCGGTTATCTTTCCGGGGATTATGTTCGGGACAAAGACGCTGTTGTAGCTACCATGCTTATTTGCGAGCTGGCGGCCCTTTACAAATCCAGAGGACTTACTCTTGCCGACGGTATTGAGGAATTATACCAGAAATACGGATATTTCGGAGACAGAGTCAAATCCTTGACACTCACAGGTCTTGACGGACTGGAGAAGATACACAAGATCATGGTTGAGCTTCGGAAGAATCAGCCCAAGGAGCTCGGCGGCATTGAGATCGCGGCCATCGGAGATTATCAGACAGGGGATATTATGGAAATCGCCACAGGCAAGGTTACCAAATCCGATCTGCCTTCTTCCGATGTACTGCAGTACACACTGGCTGACGGGTCATGGATCTGCATAAGGCCTTCCGGCACGGAACCTAAGATCAAGATCTACACCGGAACCAAGGCCGACACCATGGATGCGGCAACTGCTCTCGCTGATAAGATCGAAGGCGGTATGCTCAGCATAATTGACGGAATTATCGGGTAAACGGTCTTTCTTGGGGCTCTACCCCAAACCCCTCTTAAGGCTCTGCCTTAAGAATCCGCAAGGGATTTCATCCCTTGACCCGTGTAATATGTATATGGAGGTTATCGGCTAAAGGACAGGTTATTCCTAAATTATATTTTTAGATAATTAAAGACTTCTATGTTAATTCATGGGAGTCTTTTTTTATGGGATTTTTGTATAATAAGTGAAAAAATCGGAAATAATACCATTACGGGAAATTTTATCTTTCACAAAAATCCATTGCAAATGAGGTGCGTTAATTTGTACAAAGCCAAAGACCTTAATTTTATCAGAAAGGAAATTGAGAAATTTATCGGATTCAGGATACTTTTCCGGGCCAAAAAAGGCAGGCGGAAGACTAATCTGAAGGAAGGAATAATCGAAAACGCGTACGGAAACGTTTTCGTTGTGCAGGTATCGGACAAGACCCGCGAGGCGCCGGAGAAAATGTCCTTCAGCTATGCCGATGTGCTCACAAACGCTGTTGAAATCACAGTTTGTCATTAGAATTTATGAATAATAAGCATCCTCCCGAAATATATTATTTATCATATATTAAAGGAGGTTTTTCTATGCTGCCGGATATCAGCGTCCAGACGATTCAAGCTTCTAACTGCCTGCGTTTTGCCAATCAGGCTCTTATTGAGAACAACATCCTCATACCCGACACGAAACCTGATATCAAGAAGATTATTCGGATAAATTCCGCTGTAACCGATATTTCCGCCAAGGCATCCGATGGAGAGATCATTCTGGAAGGAAGCCTTTGCGAGACTTTGATTTATGTTGGGGAAAACGCTCAGCTGCCCTTTTATACCGTAAAGGAGAATACAGATTTTCGGGAAAGCGTCATTCTGCCCGAAATCACACCGACTATGAAGGTTTTCGTTCAGCCGGAAATTGAGTTTATTGAGGAAAATTTACTAAACGAAAGGAAGGTGAATGTGAAAAATGTTGTGAATTTCCGGATATTCGCCTTTGCCGAAAAGACCTGCGAGGCAGTGAGCTCCTCCGGGGATCCCAACCTTCAGACGCTGACGGAGGAAATAAGCTTTTCCGCGCCTGTGGACATTATCAAGGAGACCATAAACATTTCGGAAAACATTGTTCTGCCTGCAAACAAGCCGGATATTTCGGAGCTTCTCACGTGGGACGCTTACATATGCGACAAGGACATCAGGGCTCTTGACGGACGGATTCAGATCAAGGCCACACTTTGCCTTGAGGCGCTTTATACCGATGATTACGCGGAAAACTCCACGCCCGAGGTGCTGAATGCCACTCTGCCCGTAAATGGGTTTGCGGACGCACCTTCTTCACGGGAAGGAATGTCGGTTTTAGGAGAGGTATTTCCCAAAAACGTTTATCTTCGGGCTGCGGAGGATGAAAACGGGGACAACAGGCTCATTGAGGCCGACATATCCATATGCGCGGACCTGCTGCTTTCCGAAAATCACAGGGAAAGTGTTGTGCGGGACGCTTATTTGCTGACTGCTCCTGTTATGACTGAAGCGGAGACAATGGAGTACACCGGCCTTATACCGGCTGTCAGCTCAACTTTCACTGTATCCGATTCCGTTTCTCTGGACGACAGTCTGCCGGACATTGTTCAGGTGCTGAAAATATGGTCATATGTGAGTCTGGACGATTCCATAATCGAGGAAGACAGGGTCGTTGCCGAGGGCGATGTGCGGCTGGAGGTGCTTTATGTGGGTACGGACGATTCACAGCCTTTGCAGATTTTCAATGTGAGCCTGCCTTTTCGTCAGGAAATCGAGATTACGGATGCGCATCCCAGTCAGCTTGCCTATGTGACATCCACCACGGAAAACACCGGATTTACTGTGCTCAATGACAGGGAGCTGGAGTTTACGGTGTCGCCTGTGCTGGAAATCACTCTCATGGAAAACGGAACTGCCGATTTTCTGACCAATATTGAGGGCGCAGGCGAGGACCTTGCCAATCCCAGCCTTTCCAGCGCTGTTATTTATGTGGTTCAGCCGGGAGACACCCTCTGGGACATCGCCAAAAGGTTCGGGACTACTGTGGAAAATCTGGCGAATATCAATAATCTGGAGAATCCGGATCTGATATACGCGGGAGACAGACTTCTGATTATGAGGACTGTGCTGTTCAAGTAGCACCCACACAAAAACGGACTGCAGGATTTATTCTGCAATCCGTTTTATTTTTATCAGATTTTATAGCTTTTTCTCCAAAAATATCATTTCCTCGGGAATTTTATCCATGAAAAGTGCGTCCTGTTTTCCGGCGCATCTGTAACCCATGCCGGCATAGAGCTTTTTGGCCGGTTCATTTTCCGCGCAGGTATCTATGCGTAGCACCTGAAACCCCTCTTCCCTTGCCTTTTTTTCGGCATATTCCATCATTTGCTTTCCACAGCCTTTTCGGGCAAAAGCGGGAGGCACGCACAGAGTGTGGACAACCTTAACCTTGCTGTCATCCGCCGTGTATTTCCAGTTTATATTCTTATAATTATCCAGTTGCCGTTCATTCAGGATCATACTGGCGCAGATCGCTCCGTTCTCTTCCATAACATAGAGACTGCCTGCTTCAAAAGCATTTTCCGCCGTTTCTCTCGTTGGATAGGCGCCCAAAACCCAATGGGAATGGCTGCCGTGTTCCTGTTCGTACAGAAGAAGGTCGGTATAGCCCTTTTCGACGCTGTCCAGATCCTTTTTCAATGCTTTTCTTATCACGGTTTATCACTTCCCGCAGGTTTATTTTATCAAATCCGAAATGGTTCTGAAGGCCTCGTCCTTTGAGGAATAAGTCAGCTCAAAGAGTATGGCTTCCTTGGATGTTACGAATCCGCCTTCGCGGATAAATCTCTGGATTCCGGCGTTTTTGTCCATTTCACGTCTGGAGCCCACGCAGTCCACGGGCATGAACACGTTATAGCCTGCTTCAATGAGGTCCAGAGCAGTCTGCAGGACGCAGATATGTGTTTCCGTACCGCAGATAATGATGTTTTTCCGCCACATATTGTCAATGAGGCTTTTATTTTCGTCGTTATATAAAGTGAATGTATTTTTCTCCAGCAATGTATAATCTTCGGGAAGAGCCTCTTTTATTTCCGGGATGGTCTCTCCCAGGCCTTTTGTGTACTGCTGGGAAACTATAACGGGCACTCCAAGGGCTTTTATTCCCTTAATTAAGACTGCCGAATCCTTTATAAGCTCCTCTTTTTTGTCCATTGCAGGAATCAGCTTTTCCTGGTAGTCTACTACAATCGCAAGTGTGTCTTTTTTCGTTATTCTCATTAAATAAACTCCTTTCGTTTCTCTCCGGGGGCTCAGGGCTCCGCCCTGAGAACCCGTCAGGGGCTCTGCCCCTGAACCCCGCAAGGGATTTCATCCCTTGACCCGTGTAATAAGTAAGGGAAGGTTATCGGCTAAAACTCAAATTCTTACAAAGCTTTATTTTTTCTGCTTGCCAAAGGCAAATTTCGCGCTCTCTAAGAGAGATTTTCGCTGACTGAAGGTCAATTCAGCTCGTCTAAGCGTCGAATTCCGCTTCCCCGAAGAGGGTCTTTCGTTTGTTCTGATATTAATACATGATACAGTATCATTTATCTTTTTTCAACCAAAAAATTTCTTAAGATTCAAAAATCCATATAAACTATTTCCAGTATAAATTCGCCTCCCAAGGGAAAAATTTATTTATAAAAGGGAGGTGTCAATATTTTGCCGTCAAATAAAGTTGAAATATGCGGAGTAAACACACTTAAGCTTCCGATCCTCTCGGCAAGGGAGAAGGACGAGCTTTTCCAGCGGATACTCAAGGGTGACCGCCTGGCCCGGGAAGAGTATATTTATGGTAATCTCCGCCTTGTTCTGAGCGTGATTCAGCGGTTTTCCAACAGGGACGAAAATATGGACGATCTTTTTCAGGTGGGATGCATCGGACTTATCAAGGCCATAGACAACTTCGATATTACCCAGAATGTAAAGTTTTCAACCTATGCCGTTCCAATGATAATCGGCGAAGTGCGGCGTTACCTTCGGGACAATAATTCCATCCGGGTGAGTCGTTCTCTGCGGGACACGGCATACAAAGCTCTTCAGGCAAAGGAAAATCTTTCCAAAAAAAATCAGAAAGAGCCTTCTCTTTCCGAAATCGCGAAATATATGGACATCCCTCTTAAGGATGTGGTTACGGCGCTGGACGCCATCCAGGACCCCATTTCCCTTTTCGAGCCTGTTTTCAGGGACAGCGGCGGAGACGCCCTTTATGTTATGGATCAGGTAAAGGACCCCAAAAACCGTGACGATTCATGGCTGGAAAACATCTCCTTGAGCGAAGCCATGAAAAAGCTCACGGAAAGGGAAAAATACATTCTGAACCTGAGGTTTTTTCAGGGGAAGACCCAGATGGAGGTTTCCTCTGAAATCGGAATCAGTCAGGCGCAGGTGTCCCGATTGGAAAAAAGCGCGCTGAAGCATATGCGGAAATTCATGTGAATCAGCTGTTTTTCCGCTCCAGCTCCAGAAGACGCTCCTTCATTTCCAGACCCCATGCATAGCCCACAAGAGCTCCGCCCGCGCCAACAACCCTGTGGCAGGGAACAATTATGCACACGGGGTTTTTATTGTTTGCCATACCTACGGCTCTTGCCGCTTTGGGAGAGCCTATGGCTTTGGCGATCTCTCCGTAGGTTCTGGTTTCGCCGTAGGGAATTTCCAGCAGTGTCTCCCATACCTTCAGCTGAAAAGGAGTACCCTCCAGCTTTACGGGAATGCTGAACGTTTTCCGCTTTCCTTCGAAATATTCCTCAAGCTGATTCAGGCACTTGCCTATGAGATATGTTTTCAGACGCTTTCCGTCCAGATCCTCTGTTTCACCGAGATAAATCCTGGAAATTTCATTGTCCTCTTCGCACACTGTTATATTTATACTGTCGATTTTTCGCGAATAATAGTACATTTATATCACTTCTCCGTCAAAAAATAAAAATCCGCTTTGTCTTTTACGCCAAGCTTTGAAAAATACTCCTCTTCCAAAGGTATCCAGATTTTTTCAAATTTTTTCCAAAGCTCTTCCCCGCTCCGTTTCAGGATCCTTTCCCTCTGAAGCTCAGGCTTTATATCCAGAAATACTTTCAAATCGTATTTATCCGCAAGCTTCGGGTGCATGGAATATACTCCCTCAACAATCGTCAGCGGAGTTTTTCTTATGGTCACAGCATCGCCGAAATCCTTTGTTTTGCAGGAATAGGGCTTGTATGAAAAGCCGTTTCCAAGGAAATTGAAGGCCTCTTTTTCAAATCTTTCGTAATAGACGTTTCCGCCCGGCTCCGCAAGCCTTTCGGGAGTTTTCATCTCCTCGGGCAGGAAAAAATCATCCATATGAACAACATCGCATTCGTACACAAATGCAAGCATCTCGGCCAAATCACTCTTTCCGCTTCCGCTTCGGCCGTCTATTGCCATTATAAGACTGTCCTTTTTGGCAAGGCGCTTGTCTATCTCGGCAAAAAGTGTGAAATATCGGGCGATTTCTTCTCTTACGAGCCTGTAATGAGGGTTATATCTCGCCTTGTATTCCATACTGTGGCCTATGGGTTCGAAGTCGTTTTCCTCCATGTATTCCAAAAATCTGTCGATTTCATCGGGATAAACGGGAATCTCCTTATTTTCGGCGCATTGGCGCAGGATGTCAATCTTTTTCTCAAAGTCCGCCTCTCTGCCGGCTTTGCCTCTTCCGCTGAGATAAAAAATCCTGCAAAATGTGTCGAGGCTGATACCCAGCTCACGGATCTTTCCGATATTGGCCCGGCCAAGACCGTTGCCGATGGGCTCGAACAGCTCATCGCCTTCCCTGACGGGAGCGTTCCACTCCTCGGTGATGCTGTTTTTGGACTGCACTGTGCAGAAGCCGATGTGGGCGCCGCCGAATTCGTTCTGATATATAAGCTTTATGAAATCCGCGGTCTGCATTGCGGGACGCTTTCTGTATTCATTTATGAGAATTTCCTTAAGCTCCATGATTTTTACCTTTCTTTCCGCTCAGCTCCGCGAAATATATATTTTTTAGCGGCCATAACAATAGGCGGAATTATTATAAGCTGAAGGATTATGCCGGGAACCGCGGTCAGATATGCTCCCTGCATGAAAGCCTGCCATGTAAAAGGGTTTTCGGTAAATGTGTAAAGCCACAGGCTTACCGCTCCCCACACAAATCTTCCCAGAATCATTGCCAGAATGAGGGATACATATATAAACGGTCTTTTTTTGGGGAGTTTTCCGAAAAATAATCCCGTAAAACCGCCGTATGCCAGAAGCTCGAACGCCATTGCCACAGCCGTAGGAAACATAGGCGGCATGGAAAGGGTTGCCGACCTTAAAAGAGGCGTTATGAAGCCTACCGCCATCCCGTAAATTGGTCCGCAGATGAATCCGCAGAGCAGTACCGGTATGTGCATGGGCAGAAGCATTCTTCCGATTTCGGGTATCTGTCCCGTGAAAAAGGGCAGTATCATTCCAAGCGCTATGAAAAGTCCCGAGTATGCAATTTTTCTTGCCGAAAATTTTTTAGATTTCATAATTTTTTCTCCTTTAGTATAACATAACATAAAATTCCGCCTGTGAAAAGAGAATTAATTCCCGAAAACAGACATAAAAAAAGAACCGAATTTCACAAAGTCAAACTCAGTTCTTATTATTTTGCTGTTGAATTTTTTATAATGCCGATTAATGTGAATATAACGAAAGCCGCTAAATTCACCACAACAACACCTGCTCCGGCAGGAACGCCTTTCGTGAAGGAAATTACAATTCCGATAATGAAGCAGACTATGGAAACAATAACCCCGCAGATAGTGACGGATTTGAAGCTTTTGCACAGCCGCATGGATGTAAGGGCCGGAAATACGATTAAGCTGGAGATCAAAAGAGCTCCCATGAGACGCATTCCAACCACCACGATTACCGCCGTCAGCACAGCGATAAGGCTGTTGTAAACTCCCGTTCTGACTCCTGTAGCCTTGGCGAAATCCTCATCGAAGGTCACCGCGAAAATCCTGTTGTAGAATAGAATATACAGGATTATCACCGCCACGGAGCAGATTACGCTTATAATGACGTCATTTCCGCTAACTGCAAGGATCGAGCCGAACATATAATTATATATATCGGTATTTATGCCCACAGACGATGAAACGATTATTACGCCTATGGCCAGCGCGCTGCTGGATATGAGCGCTACTGCCGCGTCGCCTTTTATTTTGGCGTTTGAGCTGATCCTCAGAAGCAGAAAAGCCGCCGCAACTACTATGGGTATGGCAACCGCAAGGGGTGAAGCGTTCAGAGCCAACGCTACGGCGAACGCGCCGAATCCCACATGGGAAAGGCCGTCGCCTATCATAGAATACCTCTTAAGAACAAGGCTTACCCCCAGAAGAGCGGAGCAGAACGCGATAAGTGTTCCCGCAGCCAGCGCACGGACTATGAACGTATATGAGAAAAGCTCTCCGAATAAAGCTGTCACGGCAGGTCACCTCCCGTAAGTCTCCGGTAGGAATCGGTTTTCAGGTATTCCTTTGTGGAGCCGAAAAACTCGATTTCCTTGTCTATGTGAAGTATCTTCTTGCCGTTTCGCAATGCGCCGTTTATGTCATGGGAAATCATGATGACCGTAACGCCTTCGTTGCTGTTCAGGTCCGATATTATATTGTAAAACTCCGCAGATGCCGCAGGGTCCAGCCCGGACGCAGGCTCATCCAGAAAGAGGACTTTGCTGTCCGCGCAGACAGCTCTGGCAAGGAGTATCCTCTGCTTCTGTCCCACGGAAAGGGAAGAAAAAGAAGCCTTGTCGTACTCGGAAAGATTGAGTTTTTCAAGAATTCCCTTTACCTTCTCGTTCTGGGCTTTGCTGAAAAAGAGCTTCCTCCCAAGAGAACCCGTAAATCCGGACATAACTACCTCATGCACCGTAGCGGGAAAATCCTTCTGGAGCACCATAAACTGAGGAACATAGCCGATTTTGCTCTTCATGCCCTTTTCGTATGTAACCTTGCCAGAGGTTGCGGGAATAAGGCCCAAAAGCCCCTTTACAAAAGTAGACTTGCCCGCGCCGTTTCTTCCCAGAATGCAGATATAGTCCCCTTCTTCAACCGAAAAAGAGGCATTTTCAACTACGGTCATGCCTTCGTAGCCCAGACATAAATTTTCACATTCCAAAACTTTCATTTAACTCAAACCCTTCTTCAGGTTCTCCACATTTTTCTCCATCAGGTCAAAATATGTGACTCCCGCATCGAAATCCTCCGCGGATATGTTGTGGCAGGAATGAAGGACAAGCTTTTCCGCGCCGGTCTCCTCGCAGATTATATCCGCAACTCTGCCTGTACTCAGCTCCTCATAATACACCACGGGAACATTTCTTTCCCTGACTGTTTCTATAATTGACGAGATCTTTGCCGCGGAAGGCTCCGATTCCGACGAACAGGATTCATATGCCGAAACATAATCCAGTCCGTATTCCTTAACAAAATAATTAAATGCGAATCTTCCGCCGAAAACAATGAATTTATCCGATGACGCGGAAACGATGTCCCGTATCTCGCCGTCCAGAGACGTGAGCTTTGCAATTACCCCATCGTAATTTTCCTTGTAATAATCCGCGTTTTCCGAATCTATCTCACAGAGAGTATTGTATATGTTTTCCGCCATTTTCATGGCAAGCACAGGATCCGTCCAGATATGGGGATCCACATTATGCTCGTGTCCCTCATGTTCTTCATTGTCTTCATGGTGTTCGTTGTATTCTTCAAGATTTATGCCTTCGCTGACATCCAGCACATACACTTCTTCCGGAAGAACATCGATTATGCTCTCGGCCCATGTTTCCATATACCGGCCTGTGTATATGAAGAGATCGCATTTCCCAGCCTCTACAATGTCAGTAGGCGAAGGCTCATAGCTGTGGCTTTCCGCGCCCGGCGGAAGAAGCATGGTGACCTCGGCCTTGTCTCCACCTATGGCTTTTGCGAAATCATACTGGGGAAAAAGTGTGGCTGTTATTCTGATTTTGTCCGTTTCACCATTTCCGCCTGCGCTTTCCGGAGCTTTTTCCGCTCCGCAGGCAGTGAACATAAGAATGCTCACGGCAAACAGTATTAATATGCTTATTATCTTTCGTTTTTTCATCACGCGTTCACCTTCTTTTTGGCGGCGCATTCATCGCAGATGCCGTATAGCACGGTTTTTGACCTGTCTATGGTGAATTTGTGGTCCTCGTAAACATGGCGCGCGATGTCGTTCAGATGGTCGCACTCCAGATGTATGAACCTGCCGCATTCCACGCATTTAAGGTGAAAATGCTCGTCGCAGTCATTGCATTCCACGTACTGGAAGCAAGCGCCGTTTTTCTCTTCCGTCACAAAACGCCTTGCCCGGCCTTCCTCCACCAGCTTGTCAATGTATCTGTAAACCGTGGTCTTGCCCACGGATATGCCCCGTTCCTTCAGGTCAAACACGATTTCGTCCACCGTTACGTGTCTTTCTTTGTTTTCTATGAGAAAATCCAGGATTATCTCCCTCTGTTTTGTCTTATAACCTTTTGATGCCGTCATTTAAATCACCTCATAAATATGAAAACGGTTTTCAATTTCATATTACATTATATATTCGCAAACATTCATTGTCAACTTAAATATAAGGCATTTTTTGCAGATTTACGCTTAATTATGTCATATCCGTATTATTGACAACTATATCCCAAAATGGTAAAATTTTAAATTGAAATTTGTATGAATTATAACCAAGTCCTAAATATACGATATCAAAATACTGCCGCTTTGCAATAAATTGCGAGGAGCCGCGGGGCACCCAAAAGCGATGGAGCGAAACGCAGTGAAGCGGTATCGGTTTTGGGGTAATTTTGCACCTTTAGCTCAGTGGATAGAGCGTTCGGCTCCGGACCGAAAGGCCGCAGGTTCGACTCCTGTAAGGTGCGTTTTTTTTTACGGGGTGAGACTTTATTATGACTAAGACAAACGCGATGCGTATTCTTGAGCAGGCCGGGATACCTTTTGAGGCTTTTGAATACGAAGTGGATGAGAATGATTTAAGCGGCGTGCATATTGCCGAAACTCTGAATATCGACCCTGAATGTATGTTCAAGACTCTTGTTACGAGAGGAGAAAAGAAAGGAATTCAGATTTTCGTTATACCCGTTGCGGAGGAGCTGGATTTCAAGAAATGCGCCGCCGCGTCACATGACAAGGCTGTGGAAATGGTGCACATGAAGGAGATACTCGGCATCACGGGGTATATCCGCGGAGGATGCTCGCCTGTCGGTATGAAGAAGAAGTACCCCACATACATTGACGAGACCGCAATTCTTTTCGACAAGATTTACTTAAGCGGCGGCAAGCGCGGCTGTCAGCTGTACATAGACCCGCAGGTTCTGGCGGATTTCATCGGCGCGGAGTTTGCGGATCTGACAAAAGACTCTCCGAGGGCTTAGGGACTCCGCCCCTAAGAACCCCGTTCAGGGCTCTGCCCTGAAAACCCGCTTAAGGCTCTGCCTTAAGAATCCGCAAGGGACTTCGCCCCTTGACCCATGTAATAAGCAAGGGACTGATATCGGCTAAAAATTAGCTTCTCACTTTCGGAAACTTATCCAATATAATTCCGTCTTTTAGTGCAAAGCACTTATATTGAATCCGCTTCAAGCGGATTCTGACCATAA
>JAFWDD010000054.1 GCA_017534115.1 Bacillota bacterium
GAATTTTAAGTTCATCCCATGAATTTATTATATTGTATCCGTCAATGAATAAAACTTCATTTCTCAATCCCGTCACCTCGCTTACGCCTGAATTTTATGCCGCAATCAGCTGAATTTCCTTTGTCTTACGATTTCATACATAATAAGTCCCCCTGCAACAGATGCATTTAATGAGGAAATCTTACCGAACATAGGTATTGAAATTATAAAATCACATTTTTCTTTTATTAAACGGCTCACACCGTCTCCCTCATTTCCTATTACAACAGCAATAGGTCCTTTAAGATTTGATTCAAAATAATTTTCGCCGTCAGCATCTGCGCAGGCAATCCACAATCCCTCTTTTTTCAAGTCCTCTATGGTGCTTGCCAGATTTGTTACCTTTGCCACAGGCACATATTCCACCGCACCGGCAGAAGTTTTCCCTACTGTGGCATTAAGCCCGGCAGAACGTCTTTTGGGAATTATTATGCCATGCACTCCTGACGCTTCCGCGCTTCTAATTATAGCTCCCAGATTATGCGTATCCGTAATTTCATCAAGAATTATAATAAACGGATCCTCGCCCTTTTCCTTTGCGGAATTGAGAATATCTGCAACTTCCGCATACCGATGCACGGAAACATAAGCGATTATTCCTTGATGATTTTTTGTCTGGGACATGAAATCCATTTTTTCCGGAGGAATTTTCTGCACTACAATGCCTTTATCCGTAGCCATAGCCACTATCTTTTTCAGTGTACCGTCAGTATTTCCCTTACGTATGAATATCTTATCGATTTCTCTGCCATTCTTCAGCGCTTCGAGAATGGCGTTTCTGCCTTCCAGCTGGTTTTCATTAAATTTCTTTTTTGTTTTTTCAAAATTTTCTCTTTCCAAGGGGAATACCTCCTATATTTCAAGTCCTTCGCTTATAAAGAATCTCAGACGTTCAAAATTTCCTGTCAGATAAAGGTATCCGAAAACCGTTTCCAATCCTGTAGCGTGACGGTAATCCGATACATCGGCATTTTTGGGAACAGTGGCGGATTTCGCGTTGCGCCCCCTTTTGAAAACGGCTTTTTCAGTCTCGTCAAAATATTTTTCTATTCTAAAATACATATCTGACTGAGCTTTAGCGTTTACTATCTGTTTTGCTTTTTTGTGCAAAGCTCCTGCCGTTGTGTTGAATCTGGAAATAAGCTCAGTGCGGACCATAAGTTCAAAAACAGCGTCTCCAACATATGCCAGCGACAATGTTGAAAGCTCTCTTGGGTCGACTCCGTAATATTCATTTAAATCCATAGTCATCCCTCTTTTACTCAGTTAGTTTTGGACCACTGTACTCCCTGTCTGGTGTCTTTTATTGTAATTCCCATTGCGGCAAGCTGGTCTCTGATGGAATCCGCAAGAGCGAAATTTTTCTCTTTCTTGGCAGCCGCACGTTTGGCAATAAGTTCTTCGATTAATGCAACATCTACATCCGAATCTGCATCTGCTTCATCCTTCTCAAGAATACCAAGGACTGAGCAGAGCTCGTTAAATTCCTTTAAAGCCGCTTCCATATAGGTTTTTGAAGCATTATTTTTAACGGAAATATTCATATGTCTTACAAGCTCATAAATGGCAGTAACAGCGTCTGCTGTATTGAAATCGTCATCCATTGCTTTTTCGAAATTCTCTCTGTAAACATTTAAATCGTCCAGATTTTCATCAGGTTTAAGCTCGATTTCCCTGCAGTTATTTATATAATAAATCGCGTCCTTTTTGGAGTTTTTGATTCTCTCAAGACCATTCTGGCTTGCCTGCATAAGCTCTCTGCTGAAATTGAGCGGGCTTCTGTAATGTCCGCTCAGAATAAAGAATCTGATTACTTCATAAGGGAAAAGCTCAGAGATTTCTCTTACTGTGAAAAAGTTTCCTGCCGATTTTGCCATTTTCTCGTTATTTACAGTAATAAATCCGTTGTGCATCCAGTATTTTGAAAACTGGCATCCGTTTGCGGCTTCACTCTGCGCGATTTCATTTTCATGATGAGGGAATATAAGGTCTTCTCCGCCGGCATGGATATCAATGCTGTTTCCGAGGTATTTTTTTGCCATAACAGAGCACTCTATATGCCATCCGGGTCTTCCTACTCCCCAAGGTGAATCCCATCCGGGTTCGCCTTCTTTTTTAGGCTTCCATAAAACGAAATCCGCAAAATGCTTTTTGGCAGAATCCTCTGAAACACGATCGCTGGCTCCAGCTATAAGCTCATCAATGTTCTTTCCAGAAAGCTTTCCGTAATCTTTGAAAGCGGCTGTATTGTAGTATACTGTGCCGTTATCCTCATATGCATAGCCTTTTTCAATGAGAACCTTTATCATTTCTATTATAGAATCCATTTCCTCCGTAACACGGGGATGGTAAGTAGCTCTTTTTACATTGAGGCCGTCCGCATCAGTAAATGTTTCTTTAATATAACGTGTAACGATTTCGTCTGTGGATACATGCTCCTCGTTTGCCTTGTTTATTATTTTATCGTCAACATCGGTGAAATTCTGAACATAGGTTACATCATAACCCTTGTATTCCAGATATCTGCGGACAGTATCAAAAATAACATAGGGTCTTGCATTTCCGATATGGATATAGTTATAAACAGTAGGTCCGCAAACGTACATTTTAACTTTGTTTTCCTCTAAGGGAACAAACTCTTCCTTTTTTCTTGTAAGCGTATTGTATAATTTCATTCTAAAATCCCCTTCTTAAAAAATGTTTATATCAGAATTAATATTCTTTTCTGATTCTTCTGCCTTTTTATTATTCAAAGCCATTTCCAGCTGTGAAATTCTGTTTGAAAGCTCTTTGATTTTAACCTCCAGAGGGTCAACAATCTCCAACTGATCCAGTGTATCGGAAGGCGCTCCCAAAGACATATCATACATGGTGGAGCATCTTGCCGGAACACCAACTGCCGTACAATTAGCAGGTATATTGTGCAGAACAACGGAACCGGCGCCTATTTTAACATTATCACCAATAACAATAGGTCCTAAAATTTTGCTTCCCGAACCTATCATAACGTTGTTGCCGATCGTGGGATGACGTTTGCCCGTATCCTTACCGGTACCGCCTAATGTTACTCCCTGATATATGAGAACGTTGTCTCCTATTTCGGTTGTCTCACCTATTACAACGCCCATTCCATGGTCTATAAAGAAATTTTTTCCGATAGTTGCCCCGGGATGAATCTCGATTCCAGTTACCAGCCTGGAAAACTGAGACACAAACCTCGCCCAGAAGAAATGCTTTTTCAAATATAGTTTATGGGCGCTTCGATGAAAATTCATAGCCCAAAAACTCGAATACAAAAGCACCTCCGCATTGCTCTTTATGGCAGGATCTTTCTCTCTGACAACTCTGACTTCATCTTTAAAACTCATAACAATTACCTTCCGACTAAATGAATCCTAAACAATATGGATTAAAAAATAAAACTTCGTCTCAATATTCAGAGACGAAGAAATAAACTACTCCGCGGTTCCACTCTTATTAGGGTAAAATCCTCGCTTTTCCGGATTTAACGCATACCTTACGAAAGCCTTATGGATGAACGCACTTTCACGAAATAATACTTTGGACTAATTTCAGCATAAATAGTCCTCTCTGTAAAGCAAACTTCCGCTACTCTTTTCATCAAGCTTTTACTGTATCAATGAGACAAACTGCCTGCGCCGCAATCCCTTCTCCAGAGCCTGTAAATCCCAGACCCTCTTCTGTTGTAGCCTTAACATTTATATTCGAAATATCCGTTTCCAGCGTATCTGCGATATTTTTAATCATTTGAGGGATAAAACCGGCAAGTTTAGGCCTTTGCGCTATTATAGTTGAATCAATGTTTATTATACAATAATTCTTTTCTTTAAGCAAGCAAAAAACTTTTTTAAGAAGAATTAAACTGGATATACCGGAATACTCCTCATCGGTATCCGGAAAAAGATTGCCTATATCCTTCATTGCCGCCGCTCCCAGAAGAGCATCCATTATGGCATGAACAAGAACATCCGCGTCAGAATGTCCCAGAAGTCCTTTTTCATAAGGTATTTCAACGCCTCCAAGTATCAGTTTTCTTCCTTCCGCAAGTTTATGCACATCATAACCTGTTCCGATTCGCATTATATCACCTGATCCATTTTGTTTATTGAAAAATAAAGAAAAAACAGAGAACAAATTAATGTTCTCTGTAAAAGTCTTTTTTAAAATATTATTCTGCGGGTTCTTCAGCGGGAGCTTCCTCTGCTGTGGGAGTCTCTTCTGCAGGAGCTGCTTCAGCAGCTTCCTCTGCTGCTGCCATAGCTTCTTCTTTCTCCTGTGCGGGAACATCAGCTTCCTTTTTGCTCAGGCTGATCTTTTTCTGTTCTCCGTTTACATCAAGAACTTTAACATTGATGATTTCACCGATTGTAAGTTCATCTTCGGGTTTAACAACATGTTTAGCCGCAATCTGAGAAATATGAACCAATCCGTCTACGCCGGGTTCAAGTTCAACGAACGCTCCGAAAGGAACCATACGAACAACTTTACCTTGAACAGTTGAGCCGACAACATATTTGTCAACAGCAAGTTTCCAGGGATTATTATCCTCGTCTTTGAGTGAAAGGGAAATTTTGCCTTTTTCTTTGTTAATATCAAGAACGATCGCTTTAACTTCGTCGCCTTCTTTGAGAACTTCTCTGGGGCTTCCGATTCTTCCCCATGACATTTCTGAAATGTGGATAAGTCCGTCTACACCGCCTAAATCAACAAACGCACCGAAATCTGTAATTCTTGATACCTTTCCGTCGATTTTTTGACCAACAGTTAAAGATTCGAATAAAGCATCTTTCTTTGCCTGAAGCTCTTTTGCTATTAATTCTTTTCTTCCGCCGATAATACGACGTTTTACTTTGTCCATTTCAATGATATTGAAATCTAAATCCTGTCCTTTGAATACGGATAAGTCTTCAATATATCTATTTGAAACCTGGGAAGAAGGAATAAATACTCTTATTCCGTTTGCAACAGCAATAAGTCCGCCTTTAACAATGTCTGTAACATTACCTGTAACAACAGTTTTGTTGTTATAAGCGTCTTCAATTTCGGACATACCTTTCTGCGCTTCAATTCTCTTTTTGGAAAGAAGAACGTTACCTTCCCCGTCGTTTACTCTAACAATAAATACTTCAATGACATCGCCAGGCTGAACTGTCTGGCTGGGAATTACATTGGGGTCACTGCTAAATTCGCTCCTTGGAATAATACCATCCGACTTGTACCCTAAATCAACTGAAACCTCTTCGTTTGAAACACGAATAACTTTGCCTTTAACTACATCGCCTGTATGCAGAATTACAAAATTATCGTCCAGCATTTCTTCGAAAGATTTTTCTCCTTCCTCTACTACATTAACATCATCGTTTACATTTAAATCGCTCATTCTAACAATAACCTCCTTTATAATTGCAGATGGAGTCGACGCACCTGCACTTATACCAATTTTATCATTTGTGCCGAAATTATTCAACAAAAATTTTTCCGAATTTTCAATAAAGTACACATTGTTACATTTCTTTTTGCAGATGTTGTATAATTTTTGTGTATTTGAACTGTTTTTGTCGCCGATTATGAGCATTTTATCTACATTTTCGGCTATATTTTCCGCTTCACGCTGCCTTTTTAGTGTAGCTGTACAAATTGTGTTTACAAATTCTATGGAAATATCCCTGAAGTTATCCTTAAATTTATTAATTATTTCATCAAACATTTCATAGGAAAACGTAGTCTGGGCAACAAGCACATAAGTAAAATCGGAGTTCAGATCTATATTATCCAAGTCTTCCGGATTTTTTATTATGATAGTATCTTCACTTCCCCATTTTTTTATGCCTGTAACCTCAGGATGATTGGGATCTCCCGCAATAATGAGATGTTTTCCTTCGTTTTTAACCTTTTCCGCTATATTGTGTATCTTTTTTACGAAGGGACAGGTTCCGTCTATGTAATCAATATGATTTTTCTCAAATATTTCATATGTATCAGGACCAACTCCGTGGGAGCGTATAATAACGGTTCCGCTTTTAACATCTTCGGGATTTTCTATTACCTTTACACCTTTTTTCTCCAAATCATCTGTGACAATCTTGTTGTGTATGATAGGACCAAGCGTATATATATCATCTTTTCCTATGGAATTGTATACAAAATCAAGAGCTCTTTTTACGCCGAAACAGAATCCGGCCGAGCGTGCAACTATTATTTCCATAACCAAAAACCTTATTCGATCGATGCTTTCAATTCATCAATTTTTTCCATAACTATTGCTATTCCTTCTGCAAGAGTTTCCGAATTAAGAACTCTGCCTTTCAGCTCTTCAAAGTATATGGGTTCTCCATATTTGACAGTGATTTTGCTGAAAAACTTGAAAGTGGACGAAATTGCAACGGGAATTACAGGCACTCCGGCTTTTACTGCAAAAAGCACTGTGCCTGATTTCGCGTCATGATCTTCTCCCTGCTTAACACGTCTGCCCTCAGCAAAAATGCCAACAATCTCGCCGCTTTTCAAGAGCTTTATTGTTGTCCTTACAGCCTCCAGATCCGTCTTGTCCCTGTCTACGGGAAACGCATACAGCCATCTGATAATAATGTTGAGTCCTCTTACATCAAAAAGGCTTCTTTTTGCCATATAATGCACAACTCTTGTAGCGTATGTTGCCATAATTACGGGGTCGTGATAGCTCTGGTGATTGCAGCACAGCAAAGCACCCGAATCCTTTGGGATATTCTCTTTTCCATATACTTTAACTCTGAAAAATATTGCGTAAAATATGGTGGTAACCACTTTTGTGAATTTGTAAAACATAATTTATACCTTATTTCTGTACATAATCCAAAATTGCATTTTCTACTTCTTCAATACTCATATTCGTTGAGTCTATTTCCAGAGCGCCTTCTGCTTTCGTAAGAGGATTGTGCTCTCTTTCCATATCGTTTTTATCTCTTATAGCGAGCTGGGCCTTTACTTCTTCCAATGTGAAGTTTTCTCCCGCCGCAACATATTCAGCGTATCGTCTGGACGCTCTTTCCTCGAGACTTGCAGTAAGATAAATCTTATACTGAGCATCTTTAAGAACGTTTGTGCCAATGTCCCTTCCGTCCATAACAACAGATTCCTCTTTGGCTATATTTCTCTGGATTTCAACCAGTCTTTCTCGAACATTAAAAAATACAGCAACATCAGAAGCTCCCTGACCAACTTCCTGAGTTCTTATTTTATCCGAAACATCTTCTCCGTTCAGGATTATATGCTGAATCCCATCTATGGTTTCAATATCCATATCAATTTCATCCAAAACAGAATTTACAGCATCTTCATCCGTAGTGCTGATTCCTTTTCTTATGCAGAATAATGCCACAGCTCTGTACATAGCTCCGGTATCTACGTAAAGTATGCCAAGCTTTTTGGAAATGGACTTTGCTATGGTGCTTTTCCCAGAGCTGGCAGGTCCGTCTATAGCTATTGCAAAAATATCATTTTTCATATTTAACTCCTTTTATTCTTCCGATAAGATTTTTTCGCCCGCAAGAGCTCCTGTTGAAAATGCGACCTGAAGGTTAAAACCGCCCGTGTACGCGTCAACATCTATAATTTCTCCCGCGAAATGCAGATTTTTAATCAGTTTCGATTCCATTGTAGAAGGGTTTATTTCATCCACATCCACGCCGCCCGAGGTTATTACAGCTTCGTTGTATCCCGCGGTCTTAGCAATGGTAAGAGGCATTCCTTTTATGACGGAAAGAAGTTTTTTTCTCTCTTCTTTCGATATGGAATTCACTTTTTTGTTTTCGTCTATTTCAGATAAATCTATAATCACGGGAATAAGGCTTTTGGGAAGAAGCCTGTCCAGCGCGTTTTTAATGGATTTATTTGTATTTTCGCTGAAATCCCGCAAAATACGTTTATCCAGTGTCTGCTCGTCAAGAGCCGGCTTGAGGTCTATAAAAAGCTTATATCCTTTTTCATCAAAGGGAATAAGGCTTCTGCTTCCGCTTAAAATAATGGGGCCGGAAACACCTTTGTGTGTAAAAAGCATTTCCCCAAAATCAGTATATACTGTTTTATTTTTACTGTCTTTGATTTTTATGGAAACATTCCTGAGACTGAGCCCCATAAGGTCTCCGCAGAAGTCCTCTTTGCATATTAATCCCACAAGGGACGGATAAAGCTTTGTTACAGTGTGGCCGAGGTTTTTTGCCATTCTGTATCCGTCTCCGTCAGAGCCTGTTCCGGGATATGAAAGTCCGCCTGTGGCAAGAATAACCCCGTCATAATCATGGATCTCCCCGTTTGACATAACGATTCCGGAAACACATCCGTTTTCGGCTTTAATATCCTTAACCGGCAGTCCTCTGTGGATTCTTACGCCTTTTTTCCTAATAAGCTTTTCCAGTGTATAGGAGACATCACAGGCTTTGTCTGAAACGGGATATACCCTTTTCCCTCTTTCTGTTTTGACAGGCATTCCCGCATCTTCGAATAATTTCATTGTGGATATATTATCCAGAAAATACAATGCGCTGTACATAAAATACGGATTTCCCGGGATGTTTTCCATATAGTCGTCTATATCTCCGCCGTTGGTAAGATTGCATCTGCCTTTTCCCGTTATGAGTATTTTTTTGCCGAGGATTTTATTTTTTTCATATAAATGCACTTTTATGCCTCTCTGGGCGGCAAACAGAGCCGCCATCATACCGGATGCTCCGCCGCCTATTACGGCAATTTTTTTCATAAAATCACCCTTTGTCTTTATAACGAACCTTTCTCAGGTGGGTTTTATCATTCAATCTGATAAGAGTAAGGTCTCCGAATCTTTCGTCAAATATGTTGACGCCAGTGTTATCCATCCAGAATTTAGGGTAAAAATCCACATCCAGACCCAGAAGATACAGCGTCATAAGCTTAAGTATGCCGCCATGAGCAACAATCATAACCGATTTGCCTTCATTTTCAGGTTCATTCATAATCCTGTCAAGAGCAGGAGTAATTCTCTTCAAAACATTCCTGAAAGAGCCTTCTCCGGGAAATTTATACCTGTCATCTCCGGGATGTTTCAGGGTTTCAATATGATAATCCCCATAAAGAGCCGTAAGCTCCGGAATGGTTTTTCCTTCCCATTCGCCGTAGTCTATTTCTATGAAACTGTCCTCCACTATAATATCAATACCCTTTCGGGACGCGATTTCCTTCGCTGTATCATAAGCTCTCTGCAAGGGAGAGGAATATATAACATCTATGTGTGTTTTTTCAAATTCATCGGCAAGAAGCCTGGCCTGATTTCTGCCTTCCTCCGACAGTGGTATATCCGTTATGCCCTGGTAACGCTTTTCCGCGTTCCAAGGAGTCTGACCGTGTCTTACAAGAAACAATCTTTTTATCATTTTATCACCGTTTTCATCATAAGGATTTTAAATAATCTATCTCTTTCTGTGTTAAAGGTCTGTATTTTCCTTTTGGAAGATCTCCCAAAGACAATTCTCCTACGGCAATTCTCTTTAAAGATGCCACCGGATGCTTGATTTCTTCGCACATTTTTCTTATCTGACGGTTTCTTCCTTCGGATATGGTTATTTCCGCATAGGAAAACCGTTCGTCTTTTTTAGTAATATCAATTTTAGCCGGCTTTGTTTTCTTTCCGTCTATATACATACCGTTTCTGAATTTTTTCAAAGCTTTCGCGTCCGGCTCACCGTATATTTTAACCATATATTTTTTGGAAACCTCATACTTTGGATGCGTAAGCTTATAAGTGAGAGAACCGTCATTTGTCATTATAAGAAGACCGGATGTATTATAGTCAAGACGGCCGACGGGAAATATTCTTTCGTCTATATCCTTTACGAGATCCGCTACGGAAGCTCTGCCGAACTGATCTTTTACAGTTGTCACAAAACCTTCCGGTTTATGAAGCATAATATATACTTTCCGGCTCTGGGGCTGTACTCTTTCACCTTTATATAATACAACATCCGTTTTATCGTTTATTTTCACTCCAAGCTCACGGACAACGTTTCCGTTCACGGAGATTTCACCGGCTAATATGAGCTCTTCGGATTTTCTTCTTGAGGCTATCCCCGCTTCAGCGAGAAATTTCTGGAGTCTTACTTCCACATTCATTCCTCCTCGAAACAATTAAAAGTAAACATACTTATTTTATTATAATTTATAAGAAGAAAAAAATAAAGAATTATTATACAAATTGACATCATTTTGTTACTTCATCAACAGCCATCGAGATATAATCTTTTGGAAATAATTTTTGATTCCGCTTTTTTCAGCATTTTCATCGGATATAATATTTGTATTTCCGACAAGCTCTCCCACAGACGTATATATTCTAACCTCGCCTATTATCCGGCCTTTTTCCACAGGAGCCTCAACATAATCCGGAAGAATAGCTTCGTATAATAAAGAATCCGCTTCATCATCAGATAAAACGGCATATAAGGTTTCTTTGTATTTTAATTTCAGAGTTTTGTTTTCGGATTTCAGAACAGGAATATCTTCCACAGGTGCATTTTCATTCAGAATCTCATATTTTTTAAATGTCTCAAATCCATAGTTCATAATAGCTTTTGTGTCTGTCCATTTTGCCGCTTTTCCTTTGTTTCCCCAGCCGCTTGCCAGTACAACGGAGATAAGCGTAAGTCCATCTCTTTCGGCGGCTCCTATGAAACAATGGCCGGCGTTTCCTGTATATCCGGTCTTTACGCCGATTGCTCCCTGAAATTCATTGAGAAAACGATTTTTATTAGTAATACTGTAACTTTTGTAATCTCCTCCGTTTATAGGAAGATTGATATGTTTTGTTGATATTATTTCCCGAAATTTTTCGTTTTCCAAGGCATATGCTGTAATTATTGCCATATCGAAGGCTGTGGAATAATGGTTTTCTCCGTCAAGACCGTTAGGAGTTTCGAAAGATGTATTATATGCGCCTAATTCGCGCGCTTTTTCTGTCATCAGCCTGCAGAATTCATCTGTGCTTCCACTTATATGCTCCGCTATGGCAACTGCTGCATCATTGGCGGATTCCAGCATAAGAGCATACAGCAAATCCTCCAGCTTGATTATTTCTCCGGCGGAAAGATGCATTTTAGACTCAGGAGCAGAAGCAGCTTTTTTTGAAACTGTCACTTTATCGGAAAGATCTCCCATTTCAAGAGCAAGTATGCAGGTCATAATTTTAGTTGTGCTTGCCATGGGAAGTACTTTATCTGAGGATTTCTCCCATAGAACACGTCTGCTTTCGGCATCAATAAGAACAGCGCCCTGGGCATTTACATTATGCGTGTCCAAAGCGCTGCAATTAATCGGAAATAAAAACAATATTAAGAATATACAAACGATTTTTTTAAGTTTATTCAACTTGGTTCACTCTTTTTAAAGTATCATTTAATTATATGCTTTTTTATTAAATAATATTTTAAAAACTTGAATTTTCGGTTTAATAAAAGACTCAAGGATTTAAACTGCCCTTTATAGGCAGCTCATATTCGTCTATATGTCTCAGTTTATAATAGTGGCTGGCTTTAATTTTTGAAGATGCAAGATATCCGAAGAAAAGACCAAACAAAATGGAGATCCAAAGTCCGAACCTTCTCATGCCGTATCCAAAACCGAATATTTTCATTATTCTGA
>JAFWDD010000055.1 GCA_017534115.1 Bacillota bacterium
GTAGACTTCATCTTAGATACCTCTCTTGTAATGGATTTGCTAACTGTCGTGGGTCAGCAAACCTTATATTACAGTGAGGTATCTTTTCTTTCACCTGCTTTCTTTCGCGTCCCTATATTTGAATCATACAGGAAGCTCCTTTAGGGACAACAGCAGTTGTTCAATCCAAGATATGCACAACTCCTTGACCACCATCAACAAGTACTCTGTCCCCTGTCTTAAGTCGTGTGGTAGCATTGCCGCATCCCACAACAGCAGGTATACCAAGTTCTCTGGCTACAATAGCAGCGTGGGACAAGGGTGCTCCTATATCGGTAATGATTGCTGCAGCTCTAGGGAAAAGAGGGGTCCAGCCTACATTCGTGGTTGATGCTACTAATATTTCACCCTGCTTAAAGTTTTCCCCATCCTCCGGATTGGTCAAAACACGCACAATTCCTTCTATCCTGCCTGTTGCGCCAGCAAAGCCTTTCAGTGTTTCAGAGTCAGACGCACTAACAGTTGTTAAAGTCGGATCATAATAATCCACTCTTCTATTTGGGTCTTCTGCCCACTTGAATGGATCAAATCTTCCACGGATCATTGATGGCAATGGAGGCAGCGTCTTATATTTTTCGAAGGTTTTGCGTCTGGCAGGAATATGCTTCACCGCCGATTTGTTTCCGGAAAGCAAATTCAGAACTTCATCCATGTAGAGGAAAAATACATCGTCTCCAATTCCTGTGAGTTCTCCCGCTTTCAGTGCAAAAACACGGTTAACCCTGAAAACTCTGGTCCATTCTGAACGGGCAGCTTCTCTTATATTGCTGCCTTCAGAAGCATCGGCAATTTGCTTGCTGATCTTTTTTGCTTTGCCCGGAAAACGATCCTCAAGCTTTTTTAACGTTCTTTCATATTGGGTATGCTGCTTCTTCAGAAGTTCTTCAGCATCAATATTAGACTTTTTAAATTCTTCTATCTGTTTTTCAAGCCAAATTTTATCCTCAGCAGGATCAGGTATGGATATCTCAAACTCATGAGGACCTCTATGACCGTACTTCATAAGGTATTCCTCCCGGCTCGATTCCCCCTTAATAATCTTTGATATCCCGATAACCGGACCAAGACTTTCAAGTTCAGAACTTCCCCTTAAATTCGACAGCAGTGTATTTGCGTCTTCCTTCCCTAAAAGCTTTGGAAGTTCTTCATTTAATTTAAATAATCCCGTCAATTTTTTTCGGGGAGCGAAACGGGTAACCCACAAAGCCTTACAGTTATAAGGCCAAAGTTCTTCCTTCCATAAGTTCAGTAATTCTTTATTCGTCTTTGCTCCTCCAGTGCGTTCCTTCATTGTTCTGCACCAGTTTGGCGTATCCGTAAAATAATGCGGCATTGCTTTCGTAACTTCCTTCGATTTTTTTAAGGTATTCATTATTCCCGGCATCATTGCTTTTATTAATCCTAACCCCGAAAACGGATAAATCGGAATATTCATTCCTTCAGGCATCTGTCCAAATATATCATTCATTTTTTTAAGCACGGGTTTATAGTCCTTACCAAAGGCCGGATATATTGACAAAGCCATATTTACATTGGAGTACATCCTTCCGCAGATATTACCGGAGAATAAATAATATCCGGGAACTACCATTTGCTCCTCATCAAGCGCTCTTATCACAGACCAGCTAAGCGGAGTAAAAACATCGGTCATAGCCTCACCCACATTGGTATTGGTCCAGAGGTAATCTCCATCCAAAGTATCATTCAATTCATAGGTATCCAGATTACCTGTCTTCTGGGTTGTAATAGGCCTTGCTTGAAGCATATATAATTTCCCTTTTGCAACAGCCCATTCAATATCCTGTTGATATCCCAATTCCTTCACAAGCTTAGCAGCGTACTTATACAGTTCTGAGGCATACTTTTTAAAATCCTCTGGGCCCTCATATTTTCCTTTAGGCCTCATCAGTTTAAAAGGATATGCGTTGGCTTCCCCGGATACCAGCTGCTCTCCCAATCCATAGACAAAATTACCTGTCATGCTTGTGTGACTGCCGGTAATCGGATCAGCAGTGAACAATACGCCCGAAATTTCAGACTGCACCATAAGCATAATTACCACAGCAATCTGATGAGATTGTTCCATTCCTTGAACAGAACTGTATGCCTTTACTCTCTCCGACTCTCTTGATCTAAAAACTGTATAGATTGCTTCCTGTATTTCTTTATCTGTTTTAACATTAAGAACAGTTTCAAACTCTCCTGCAAATGAAGCCTGTGCTGAATCTTCACTTAAAGCGGATGACCTTACTGCAAACAGCCCCCCCTCATGCTTCTTCCTAATGGTATTCAGATAATCCCTTATCTCATTCCAAGCTTCCGCATTCAGCTTCTCCTTCTGAAAAGCTGACGGTAAAACGACAAAACCTTCAGGAACAGGATACCCGTCCTGAAACATCCTAGAAAGCATACCGCCTTTTCCTCCTGCAAATGCCTGAAGGTCAGGAGTCAAATCTTTAAAACTTTTGACCATATTTCCCATACCAAATTCCTCCTTTTTACTTATAGAAACAGTCTTTTAATAATTTAATATAAATATCCAGTTCCAATAGGATTTCATCAAAATCAAGATCGGTTATAGGGCTTTCTCTTATCTCTTCCTTTTTTTTGGCTGCGAAGCCTTCCATGGTCCAGATAATAACATTCACGGCTCTTTTAATGTCCGTTCCCTCTTTAAACTTAGTACTATCAAAATTGCTCAGCACTTTACTGTAGCCATTTGTAAGATATTCTTTATTTCTGGACTCTAATTCATTTTTTACTTCATCGGAGCTTTCAAAATAAGCAGACTTAATAAAGTCAAGCATGTCAGGATGTTTATTTACGAGCATAAATTCAATAAGTAAAACCTGACGCAGTCTTTTTAAGATATCTTTTTCCTTCAAATCTATTCTCCCAAAAAACTCATCCATAACAATCTCTAAAGAATAGTCATATAAAAATAAATACAGATCCCTCTTATTGTTAAAATAATGAAATAGCGCCCCTTTTGAAATATTGGCTTCCTTAACAATTTCATCTGTAACTGCATTTTTATAACCTTTTTTTGCAAATTCTTTTATCGCTGCATTTAATATTCGCTCTTGCTTTTCAGGTTTTAAACTCTGAAATTTTGAAAACATAAATTTACACCTTCTATCTAAATAATCTAAGCTAAATATAAATTGACTAATTCAGTCAATTTATATTATAATACAATTGACTGAGTTAGTCAATTTATATATGAAAATAATTTTATTACAGTATTGAAAGATATTTGCATACGCCATAAAGAAAAGCGGTGAATCTTCTTCATCCATTCGGCCTCTGCGACGGTAATCCTTGTTACATTAAAGGCTGTGATCTATGTCCTACCTAAGCGTTTTCCATGGTCGGCAGTTTCAGATAATCCTCGTACTCAAACAAATTCACCGCATCGGGAAACTTTACAAGGATTCACCATACCAGTCATGACCGATGTAATGGCTGCAGGCAGAAACCTCACACCTTCCTCGGCTGAAATGTAGCTGTAGTAAAACCAGATCTCCTTTTTAATGAATTCGCTCTGGCTCTGACAATTGTCCTTTTGGTTGCTTATCACATTATGTTACGTCATTATCAAGAGTTTTTTTATATGTATAAAATTTAATTATTAATGAATAAAAAAAGATGCCTTTTGAAGCTGGTAACCACTTGGCGGAAAGCCATGTCCAGTAACTTTATGTATTATTATATGCCCAAAAGAATATACATCATCGGACGAAATTCCCTGGACAGCATTTCTTCCATAATGTCTTTTTGGTCGGCTGTAAAGCCGTATTCATCGGCCTGCTGTTCTGCGGTCTTGCTGGTGATAGTAATATGGAGGATATACTCATAGGTCGTAGAGGTTTCCGAACTGGTCGTACCATCACCGTTATCCACGGTTTCGGTTTCCGAATGTTCAATGGTTTCCACATAGTAATCAATCAGGTTCATATCCCAAAACACGGACTTGATGAGGTTAATCCGTGTCATATCAATGGTGGCAACATTCATGCCGCTTTCCTGATCCATTGCGGTCTTGACGGCGAACACAGCCACAACATCCATCCAGTTATCCACCCGGATGTTGTCGGCGCTACCGGAGTAGTGGATCTCCACACTATCCACATCGTCATGGTCGGCCTTGATGTTCTCAATTCTGGCAGCAAACTCGGCATTGACCTCTTGTACCACATTGGAAATGGGCGTTACCTCTGCGTCTTTGTTCTCGCCGGAAAAGAAAATACCGAAAGGCGAAGATACCAGGGTAGCCACGGCGATTATTATTAGAAACAGGACAAGAACAGCCCCGCCTGTGCCCACAAGGGCGGCAAGCCCTTTGACCAACGTTGCGGCGGCTTTGATGGTCAGCTTGACCATCCGAACGGTAAATCTGGCGGTAGCCCTTGCTGCCTGCAATGTCCGCTGTGCCGCCTGTGCGGTCTTGGATGCAGCTTTAGCCGCCGCCTGAGAGGTTTTCACACCAGCTTTGGCAGTCTGTCCGGCGGTTTTGATCGATTTTCGTGCCGTTTTAATCGTGCCCTTTGCAGTTTCCTTTACGGCTTTACTACCTGACCGGGCAGACTGCTTGACAGCGCGGCCTGTGCCGCTGATGTTGGATTGTACTGTACACCCTGTTATTCTTTCGGTCGGTCTGAACACGGAATTTTGAATAACCTGTGCGGTTTTAGTTTCAGCCGCCTGAATTTCTCTGTTTGTGGTAAACCGTGCTTTCGCCCTGCTCTGAACGAACCGCTGTTTTGCCAATTCGTTCGGCTTGGAAAGGGTATACTTTCGCCTCACCGTTTCCTTTGCTTTGAATTGGGCGGCTTTTTGCTGTGCTGGTTGCCTTGCCTGCACGGGAGTATTGTGCTGTTCGGATACTTTTCCAGCCTTGGACGTGGCAGCTTGCTTTCCTTTAGAGGAAGCCGCGCTCCGGTTGCCCGTTTGGGGATTGTCAGTTTCGGGGCGGGAAGTTTGCTCTGCCGTATATCCATCGGCAGCATCGGCGTGATAGGTATCCGAACGGGCATTACGGCGTTCCTTGATTTTTTGAACGGTTTTTTTGCCCTGACGCTCTACGCTATGACCGGCTTCACGGGTGATGGTTTCCGTACTCTCCTTGACTTTAGCCTCCGCATATTCTGTAAAGCTGTCATGCTCCGGCTGCTGGGTCTGTTCCGCCTGCTCCTTGGTACGGATATAGGCATTTTTCGCCCTGCGGGACACATCGGCGGTTTTATCCAGCGCCTTAATGTCTTTGATAATGGATTTGGTTTTGATCTCCTTCAATGCGCGCACCTCCTTTCAGAATATTACTGATTGTTCCCGCGCTTTTTCGGAAAGCCAGGATGTGGAGCGTTCCATGTTCCGGCAATATTCGGGATAGCGCAGCCGGATGGCTTCAAAAAAGTACGGCGCAAAACCGCAGTCAAACAGTTCATAGGGAGCGGAATACTGTTCTTTTCCTTCCTCCGTCCAGCCGTTCCAGAGGTTAAATGCCAGGCGACACAGGCGGCGGGTGCCACCCGTTTGCCAGGGAGCCGAAAGGCCGTCCGGGTCAATCCCGCCGTTTTTGAAGTCAAAGAGTGTGCGGATATTACGCCTGGTTTCCTCACAAATTCCCATCGCATAGAAGAACGCCCGATGATAGGCGTCGTCATTGCGGGTCTTAATAAGCATTTGAGTATAAAAGTCTTTATGTTCCTTGTTTGCAAACCGGATGGTTTCCATTGTGTTTTCCTCCCTATAATGTCAAGTGATTTTTCCTTGAAAATCAAGGATTTTTCAACGGTATACCTCTACTGAATGAGCCGTAAGGGTGGGCATCTCTGAGTATCGGGTACGAGAATAGAGGTGTTTTGGGTATACGAACCAGAAC
>JAFWDD010000056.1 GCA_017534115.1 Bacillota bacterium
AACATTCAGACCTAACAACCGCATAACACGTGCTGAAAGCACCACAATGATTTATCGTCTGCTTAAAGATTCACGTAAAGACGCTATACTTACTACAAGCAACAGTTTCCCTGATGTTGACGGCTCAAAATGGTATAACAAAGCTGTTTCATCTATGGAAAACGGTGGTTACGTATACGGATATCCTGATGGATACTTCCGCGGCGGAAACGCAATCACAAGAGCTGAATTTGCTACTATGCTTGTACAGTTCTTCGGAACTAATAACGCAACCTGTAACTTCTCTGACGTTAAGGCCACTCATTGGGCTTACAAATATATCGCTACAGCATCATCCTATGGATGGGTTGTTGGATATGAGGACGGAACATTCAGACCTGACCAGGCTATTACACGTGCAGAGGCAGTTACGATTATTAACCACATCTTAGAGCGCGGTGTTTGTGCAGAAAGCGAATTAGGAGACTTCAAGAACTTTGATGACAACACTAATGCAGGCGCATGGTACTACTACGAAGTCATCGAGGCGGCTAATGACCATTTATATGAGGGTCACGCTCCTAATGAAAACTGGACAGCAAACGAAATTCCCGGCTACTATTATGACGTTAATAAATACGAAAGACCATAACATATAAATATCCCAAATTTTGAGGACGGCAGAAAAATCTGCCGCCCTCTTTTTTTGTCTGAGATAAAAGCCTCGCCAAAATCCAGGCCCCAAAAAGCAACCTGATTTCAACCCAAAGGGCCTCCACAAGGAAGAAACATACATCTCAACAAAAAGGCTTAGACCGGCCATTTTGACGATTTTAACTGTACCATGCAAAAACATCTTTATCCTCTGCTCTTTTATCATATTTTTATTATCGCTCTTCTTAAACTCTTTTGTTTTAAAAGTCCAATTTTTATTAATAGTCATTTATGTGCTTAAACACACTGTTTTTATGTGATTATATGATTCTTTTAACAAAAATCCACTTGCGGATTAATTTTATTATGTTCTTCAGCCCCTTGATTTATTACATTTTTATACATTTTGCACGACAAAAATATTTGTATTTGCAGGATTAGTGTGCTATACTATAAAAAATGAAAGGAGATTGAAATTATGAAAAAATTTTTAGCAACACTTTGTGCATCCGTACTTGTTGTTGGCGTTCTTGCAGGATGCGGCGCAAAAGAGGAAGCAGAGAAGGCAGCAGAAGCTGTTACAGAAAAAGCTGAGGAAACAAAAGAGGCGGTTGAAGAAGCTGTTGAAGGTGATGAAAAAGTTTACGTTATCGCTACAGACACAACATTCGCTCCCTTTGAATTCCAGGATGAAAACGGTGACTTCGTAGGTATCGATATGGACCTCCTTGCAGCTATAGCTGAAGACCAGGGATTCCAGTATGACCTTCAGGTTCTCGGTTTCTCAGCAGCAGTTACTGCTCTTGAATCACAGCAGGTAGACGGCGTTATCGCAGGCATGAGCATTACAGAAGAAAGAAAAGAAAAATTCGATTTCTCAGATCCTTATTTCGATTCAGGCGTTGTAATGGGTATTGCAGCTGATAATGAAGACGTACACAGTTATGAAGACATCAGAGGTCAGAAAGTAGCTGTTAAAACAGGTACAGAAGGCGCTGATTTTGCTAGCTCCATCGCTGATGAATACGATCTTGAATTAGTATACTTCGATGATTCCGCTTACATGTATGAAGACGTTAAACTCGGCAACACAGTAGCTTGCTTCGAGGACTATCCTGTATTAGGTTATGGTATTTCTCAGGATATCGGCCTCAAGATCGTTACTGAAAAAGAACAGGGTTCATCATACGGCTTCGCTGTATCCAAAGGATTAAACCCCGAACTTATCGAAATGTTTAACGCAGGTCTTGCTAACCTTCAGGCAAGCGGAAAATATCAGGAAATCTTAGACAGCTATATTTCTGAATAATATTCTAATTTTAAGTTGTGTGTTAAAGATTAATAAAAATATTCGTTTATGCCGTATTCTTTACGGCATAAACGTTTGTTATGAATAAGTATTTTTATTTGAAGCGCAATGAGGATATTCCCAAAAAATCTCTTTATTGCGCTTTAAATAAAAGTAAAAACTTTAGCTAAAATTAAGGGGATTGAAAATAATATGAGTTACGGAGAACTTTTACATAGCTGCTATCAGGTCCTTCTCACAGGACTTGCTCTTACAATGAAAATGACGGCATTCTCTCTGATATTTGCCATTATACTTGGTATGATATCCTGTTTCTTCAGTATATCCAGATTCAGAGTGCTGAGAGCGATTTCCAGGATTTACGTTGATGTTATCAGAGGTACTCCCCTTCTTATTCAGGCGTTCTTCCTCTATTTCGGTCTTACAAGAGCCCTTAACTTCCGTATGGACGCGAATACGGCCTCAATTATCGCTTTAAGCCTTAATGCAGGCGCATATCTTTCGGAAATATTCAGAGGCGGAATAAACGCCGTTGACAAGGGTCAGATGGAGGCCGCAAGAAGTTTGGGCATGCCTTACGGAAGCGCAATGGGAAAGGTCATTCTTCCTCAGGCCATAAGAATTGTAATTCCTTCCGTTGTAAACCAGTTCATTATCACACTGAAGGATACATCCATTCTTTCGGCGATCGGCATGATGGAGCTTACACAGCAGGGTAAACTCATCGTCGCGAGAAACATGCGTTCCTTCGAGATTTACGGTACAATCGCAATTATGTATCTGATCGTAATCACTATACTTTCGAGAATTCTGAAAATCGTAGAAAAGAGGCTAAACAATGAATAAAGTTCATGTTGAAAATTTACATAAAAAATTCGGTGAACTTCATGTTCTTAAGGGAATCGACCTGGATGTTGAAGAATCCGAAGTAGTTTGTCTCATAGGCCCCTCAGGAAGCGGAAAAAGCACCCTTTTAAGATGCCTGAATCTTCTTGAGACTCCTACAAGCGGCACGGTTATTGTTGACGGAACCGAGCTTACAAACGCTAAAATCGACATAAACAAGGTAAGAGAAAACATCGGCATGGTTTTCCAGCAGTTCAATCTCTTCCCTCACCTTACGGTTCTGGAAAATATTATGCTTGCGCCTGTTGACAGAGGCAAATTTACAAAAGAAGAGGCAGAAAAAAAAGCCATGGAGCTTCTTGCAAGTGTCGGACTTTCTGAAAAACGGGACGAATACCCTAAAAATCTTTCCGGCGGACAACAGCAGCGTGTTGCCATAGCCAGAGCCCTTTGCATGGAGCCCGATATCATGCTTTTTGACGAGCCTACATCGGCTCTTGACCCGGAAATGGTCGGCGAGGTTTTAAACGTTATGAAAAAACTTGCTTCGGAAGGCATGACAATGATTGTTGTTACCCACGAAATGGGATTCGCCAGAGAGGTCTGCGACAGAGTTCTTTTCATGGACGGAGGAGTTATTGTTGAACAGGGACCTCCTCAGGAAGTATTCTTAAATCCCCAGGAAGACCGTACAAAGGATTTCTTAAACAAAGTATTATAAAGAAAAACCTAACCGGAAGGCGTTTGCTTTTCGGTTTTTTTATTTTTTGCGCACTATTTGCACTTTTTCAAAAAAAATATTCTTTTTTTACGATAACTATGATATAATAATGAAAATATATTTATATGGGAAATAGTTATTAATATAGGAGGAATCATTATGGGCCTTAAGAAAACAATTCAAGAGTTTAAAGAATTTGCTGTAGGCGGAAATGTAATGGATATGGCCGTTGCTGTAATCATCGGCGGCGCTTTCGGTAAAATCGTTACATCCCTCGTAGCCGACATCATCACACCCGCAATCAGCGTATTTTTGGGCGGAAAGAACTTTGCCGACCTTTTCTATGCTGTTGACGGACTGAAATACGAATCCATCGCTGCCGCTGAAGAAGCAGGCGTTGGCGTTATCAAGTACGGTCAGTTTATTTCAAACATTATCGATTTCATAATCATTGCAATCGTAATCTTCATCGTACTGAAACAGTTTGTTAAAATTAAAGACAAAATGAAAAAAGAAGAGGAAGTTGCAGAAGAAGCTACCACAAAAACATGCCCTTACTGTTTATCAGAAATTCCTCTGGAAGCAACAAGATGCGCTCATTGTACATCTGTTCTTGAGGAAGAAGCAAAAGAAGCTTAATATAAGTAAGAAAATACATAAACATCATACATACAGGCAAAATTTTACCCTATCGGTTCATTCCGATAGGGTTTTTCATGTAGTTATTCAATTTCTATTGGAACCTTTTCATCAAGAACAATACTCGTTTCCGTTACAATACAGTCATATGCAAGGATCCCAACTCCGGCTTTTTGGGCTTTCGCCAAGAGCTTTGCGAATTCAGGATCATGGCCCGAATTAGGCCTGAAAAGCCTTATGCCTTTCATCTGCACAACAAAGAGTATCCATGCCATATATCCCTCATTTTTCGCCTTTATAAGCTCCTCCAGATGTTTACGGCCTCTTTGGGTAGGAGCATCGGGAAAACTGACAATGCCGTCATTTTCCAGTGTCACTCCTTTTACCTCTATGAATCCCTTTTTTCCATCCTTTTCATAATAAATATCAAACCGGGATTTGCCGTAAGTGTACTCCCGTTTTATGTAATCGGGAATACCAATTTCCGGTATCATACCTTTGGCAAGAGCCTCTGCCGCCACAGCGTTTGGAATCTGCGAATCCATGTTGACGAGCATATCATTTTTATATACGGCCACTAAAGAGTATTTCGTTTTTCTGACCGGATTATTGCTTTCTTCCAAAAGAACCCTTGCTCCTTTCACTAGAAGCTCCCTGCACCGGCCTGTATTCTTAACATGAACCACCAGTTCATCTTTGTCTATTAGTATATGCGCAACAAATCTGTTTGGTCTTTCCAAAAAGATCCCTTCAGCAATATTTTTATATTCCATAATAGTTAAAAAAGGCGGAAAACCTCAGTTCTCCGCCATATTTGTTATTTTTTTAAGTTAAACCATGCGTTTAATCCAGGGTATTCTGCTGCATCAAACAATTCTTCCTCAATACGGAGCAGCTGGTTGTATTTTGCTACCCTGTCGCTTCTTGCGGGAGCTCCTGTTTTAATCTGACCAGCGTTAACAGCAACTACGATGTCAGCTATTGTGTTATCCTCTGTCTCGCCGCTTCTGTGAGATACAACTGCTGTCATGTTGTTTCTGTTGGCAAGGGCGATAGCGTTGAATGTTTCTGTAAGCGTACCGATCTGGTTTACTTTGATGAGGATTGAGTTTGCTACTCCAAGCTCGATTCCTTTTTTAAGTCTTTCTGTATTGGTTACGAAAAGGTCATCGCCTACAAGCTGAACTCTGTCGCCGATTCTCTCTGTAAGAAGTTTCCATCCGTCCCAGTCTTCCTCTGCAAGAGCGTCCTCAATGGAAATAATGGGATATTTGTTTACGAGTGCTTCGAAATAATCAACCATTTCTTCTGATGTTCTTATGATTTCCTTGCCGCACATCTTGCTTTCTCCGGGGAAGTGATATTTTCCGTCGCTTTCGTCAAAGAGCTCTGATGCTGCGGGGTCCATAGCAATGCGGATGTCGTCGCCTGCTTTGTATCCTGCTTTGTCAACCGCCTCAAGGATGCAGTCGATAACGTCGTCTGCTGTTGCAAGGTCGGGAGCAAATCCGCCTTCGTCGCCTACTGCTGTGGAAAGGCCTTTTGCTTTAAGTACGTTCTTCAGAGCGTGATAGATCTCCGCGCACATTCTGAGAGCTTCCTTGAAGGATGCCGCTCCAACGGGCATGATCATGAACTCCTGAAGGTCAACTGTGTTGTCTGCATGTTTGCCGCCGTTCATAATGTTCATCATGGGAACGGGAAGCTGTTTTGCATTGAATCCGCCAAGATACTGGTATAAAGGCATTCCAACCGCTTCTGCGGCTGCTCTTGCTACTGCCATGGATACGCCTAAAATCGCATTTGCGCCAAGTTTTGCTTTGTTGGGTGTTCCGTCAAGCTCAATCATGGTTTTATCTATGGAAACCTGGTCAAGAGCGTTCATTCCGATGATTTCCTCTGCAATAATGTTGTTTACATTGTCAACAGCCTGCTGTACGCCCTGTCCGTTATATCTGTCTCCTCCGTCACGAAGCTCAACTGCTTCAAACTGTCCTGTTGAAGCTCCTGAAGGTACTGCCGCACGGCCCATATATCCGCCTTCTACAATTACCTCAACCTCAACTGTGGGATTTCCTCTGGAATCCAGAATCTCTCTTCCCAGTACGTCTAAAATCTCAACCGAACTTTTCATTTTTGTTTTTCCTCCTTTTTATTTGTTTACAAGAAGTGATTTTCCCGTCATCTCCTCGGGTATTTTTATATCCATCATTTCCAGAAGCGTAGGCGCTATATCGCAGAGGCTTCCGCCGTCTCTCAAACCTACTCCTTCCTTATAATTTACAAGTATAAAAGGTACGGGATTTGTGGTATGAGCCGTATGAGGCTCACCTGTCACGTAATCCTTCATCTGGTCGCTGTTGCCGTGGTCCGCGCATATGAACATCTGCCCGTCAACACTGATAAGCGCGTCATATACCTTTCCTATGCACTCATCTATGGCCTCAACAGCTTTCACAGCCGCTTCCATTACTCCCGTATGGCCTACCATGTCCGAGTTGGCATAATTTATTATAATCAAATCATAGGATTTTTCCAATATATTTTTTACAAGAGCTTCCGTAACCTCGTAGGCGCTCATTTCCGGCTTCAGGTCGTATGTGGCAACCTTGGGCGAAGGAATAAGTATTCTGTCCTCTCCCGGATTGGGCTCCTCCACTCCGCCGTTGAAGAAGAAGGTTACATGGGCGTATTTTTCAGTCTCCGCAAGACGAAGCTGCTTCAGTCCCAGAGACGAAATATATTCACCTAATGTATTTTTCAGTGTCTGAGGCTTAAATGCAACGATCTTATCAGTTATGGTCTTGTCATACTCCGTGAATGTTACAAATGTAAGACCGGTTACGGATTTTTTCTTTTCAAAGCCGGAAAAATCCTTGTCGCAGAAAATTCTTGTGAGCTGACGGGCCCTGTCAGGACGGAAATTGAAGAATATTACCGAATCTCCGTCATTTATAAGACCTTTG
>JAFWDD010000057.1 GCA_017534115.1 Bacillota bacterium
ACACGGGGTCAAGGGGCGAAGTCCCTTGCGGGTTCTTAGGGCAGAGCCCTGAGCCCTCGGAGAGCGGATTCTTAAGGCAGAGCCTTAAGCGGGTTCTTAGGGCGGAACCCTGAGCCCTCGGAGAGCCGCCGGAGGCACAGCCAGAGCCCCATAGGAGCTGATAATATGGAATTTTTTGAAGATGAGATAAAAAGGTCGATCCTTATATTGATAATATCCGGAGCTTCTCTTGTTTTGGACTTCCTCGGCATACCATTATTCGGTATCCGCTTCGCATGGGTGGCAGTTGTCCTCTGCGGAGTTCCTATTGTGAAGGAAGCCGTCACCGAGCTTGTGCTCCATGGCGACATAAAAGCCGGCATACTGGTAACGCTGGCTATAATAGCCTCGATTTTCACGGACGAACTGTTTGCCGCCGGCGAGGTAGCTGCCATTATGGTCCTTGGCGAGGTTTTGGAAGATATAACTGTTGACAGAGCAAAAGCCGGAATAGAAAACTTAGTTAAATCATCCCCCGATACGGCGAGAGTGGTTTCCGGCGGAGAAGAAAAAATCATTTCGGCAGACGAAGTTAAGGTCGGCGATATTATACGAGTACTTCCCGGCGAAATGATCGCTGTGGACGGCATTATCGTTTCAGGCAAAACCTCAATAGACCAGTCCTCTGTAACAGGCGAGCCTATCCCTGAGGATAAATCCGAAGGCGATAAGGTCTTTTCCGGCACTGTGAACCAGTTCGGCGCCTTTGACTTTAAAGCACTGAAAACGGGCGAAAACAGCTCATTCCAGAAAATGGTCAGACTGGTGGAGGAAGCCGACGCGGACAAGGCGAAAATCGTTGGCGTGGCGGACAGATGGGCTTTCTGGATAGTCATTATAGCCGCCGCAATCGCAGTCGTTACATACATTGTAACGAGAGACACCAAGCGCGCCGTTACGGTTCTCGTGGTTTTCTGTCCCTGTGCATTGGTGGTGGCAACACCTGCCGCTGTTATGGCCGGAATAGGAAACGCCGCCAAAAAGGGTATTTTAGTCAAGTCCGGAGACGCTCTGGAACGGCTTTCTGGCGTACATAAACTTGCCTTCGACAAAACGGGCACTATTACATACGGGAAGGCTTCATTGTTCGACGTTATGACCGCGAAAGGCGTGGATAAGGAAAAACTTCTGGAATACGCCGCTTCCGCAGAATCCAAATCCGAGCATCCTCTTGCGGCCGCAGTAGTTGACTATCATAGGAAAAACGGCGGAAGCTTCCTTGACGTGTCCGATTTCGCGGTAATTCCCGGAGAAGGTATCCGTGCGAATGTTGACGGGCATGAAGTCCTTATTTCCAATAAAGCCGACTATGCCGGAGTTTTTGATGAATCTGATATTTCGTCCCATATGGGCGGAGGCAGAGCGCTGAGCTTTGTGTTCATAGACGGAGTTCTTTCCGGCGCCCTTGTTATGTCTGATGAGATAAGGGAAAATGTTGGCAAAATCGTGTCTTCTGTGGAAAACATGGGTGTCGGCTGTATGCTTATTACGGGCGACAGCAGGCCGGCGGCAGAGTTCATGGGCTCCAAAGCGGGAATAAAGGAAATTTACGCGGGCTGTCTGCCTGAAGATAAAATGAGCATAATTAAAAAGCATCAGGACGACGACATCAACGTCTGCATGATCGGCGACGGCATAAATGACGCTCCTTCCCTGAAAAGCGCACACGTGGGCATTGCCATGGGCGTCGGCGGAACGGATATTGCCATGGACGCTGCGGACATCGCCCTTATTAAGGATAATATAGACGATATTCCGCATTTGCTGGCTCTTTCCGAAAAAATGATGAAAACCATAAACAAAAACATAATTTTCTCAATGTCTCTGAATTTTGCGGCCGTTCTGCTTGCGGTTCTGGGCATTTTGAACCCTGCGGGCGGTGCGGTTATCCATAACGCCGGCTCCGTGGCGGTAATAATAAATTCAGCTTTGCTCCTTAAGTACAAATTGGAACAATAATTGTCCTTTTGGAGCAAAATTTTTATTTAAGAGTTGCGGAAGGCTAACAAAATTGGTATTATCCAATCAGACAAAAGCGGCTTTATGCCCTGAAAATTTATCTGAGGTGATCTTATGTCAAAAGATGTGTATACATTGTTTTCGAAAACCGCGAGACAGTGCGCTCCCGTCATAATGGGAATAAAGGAGGCGAATCTCCTGAAAATCAACACGAAAAACGAGAAAAAAACGAGAAAGCTTTTCGAGGGCACAAACATTGAGATGAAAAAGCTTTACAGCATAAATCAGTCCAGCGTGTATATTGTATACAAGAGGAATATGCTGGAAAGCTACGTCCGCAGGCCGGAAAACATGGATATACTTCTGGAAAATGATTACCGCGACACGGATTTTGACAGTATGCTTAACGTGCTTTCGGCGCGGTGCAGAAAATGGACGAAGGATTATAATGATTATCCCCATGAAATCGGAATATTTTTAGGTTATCCCACAAATGATGTAAAGGGATTCATAAAAAACAAAGGGCACAATTTCCTTGAAATGGGATATTGGAAGGTCTATTCCGATGTGAACGAGGCAAGAAGACTTTTCAGCGCCTACAACGAGGCGGAAGACAAGGTCATGAAATATTTTTACGCCAACGCAGTCTGCGACGAGGCGGAAAATGAGGTAATAGATTGTATTTGACATTGATGTTAGTTAGTGCTAACATATTGTTGTAGTTGGGAGGATTAAGTATGGTCAGCTTTGGGTTTAACGCGGAAATTGAAGAACATACCAGAAGCAGGGACTGCTCTGTTTACAGAATGAAGGACGGAGACGGAGTTATGACCTGTTATCATGTTATGCCGGGTGTTGACGTGATTTACAACGATTTCCACATGGAAAGAGGCAGCGCGCGCTATGACAGCCATGGCAAAAGGGTCTTAAGTATTGACCACTGCCGTGAAGGACGAATAGAGTGGGAGCATAAGGACGGAACCTTCTGTTATCTGGGGGAGAGAGACCTTCAGGCTTCCGGAAAGACGGACCATGTGGATTCATACGGATTCCCCACAAGGCATTATCATGGAATTACGGTGAATTATTATATAGACGAGTGCAGGGAAGGCCTTAAGAAATTCGGGTTCAGATATGACATAGACATGGAAGAGCTTTTTGATAAGTTCTGCCGAAACAAGGATTCGTTTATCGTAAGGTCGGACGAAAGCATTCAGCATATTTTTTCGGAGCTTTATGTGGTTCCAGACGAGATCCGAATGGATTATCTGAAGCTGAAGGTAATGGAGCTTCTTCTTTTCCTCTGCACATTGGATATAAGCGGATATACCAGCGAAAGACCTTATTTCAGCAGGTCTCAGGTGGCCAAAATAAAGGATATCGAAGCGTATATCCGGGAAAACATGGGCACAGACTGCAAACTGGCCTGTCTTTCCGAGAAATTCGGCATATCCATGACGGCCATGAAGAGCTGTTTCAAGGGGATTTACGGTATGTCGATCTACGCTTATATAAAGAATTACCGCATGAATACGGCGGCGGAAATGCTGAGGAATTCGGAGGAAAGCATTACGGACATCGCGTTCAATGTGGGATACCTGAATCCCAGCAAATTCTCATCGGCGTTCAAGTCACAGTTCGGATGCTCGCCTATGGAATATAAAAAAGCGAATCGGAGCTAGTATTCCCGAAAATGACGTGATATTTTTATGTTGTGACGTGCTTTGGTTTTATGGCGTATAGAGTTTTTACCATAACGCCGGGTCATTTTCTTATCCCAAAAACACTCCGCTTCACGTTGTTTCGCTTAAGAGTTTTTGGGAGCCCTGTTTCGGGAGGAGCGCCCTTCGGGCGGGTTCGCAAGGGAAGATTGCGGCTAGAATTCAGTTTTTTGAAATCGCCCGCTTCATTGCATTTAATGTGAGATATTTGTATCCCGGCAAATTTTCATCGGCGTTCAAATCCCAATTCGGCTGTTTTTACTATGGAATATAAAAAAGCGAATCGGAGCTGAAAAAGTCTTTGGGGAGTTGAGAGGATATTTTCTATATGATATCTTATTAAATGTAAAAGTTATTTATCAGGTCCGACATAAAAAAATTAATTTATCTTTCTCTGTTAAAAATACCGTGGTTTTGCCGCGGTATTTTTTAGTATCCCGAAAATGACACGGGAGTTTTCATGGTATGAAGTGTTTTGGTTTTATGGTATATAAAGGCGGACGCAATAACGTCGGGTCGGTTTCGGGAGGAGCGCCCTGCGGGCGCGATGAAAAATGAAGTTCGCTTCGCGAATGAAGGAATGAAGCCGCTTCGCTAATGAAGCCGCCATGCGGGCATAATGAATAATGAAGCCGCTTCGCTGATGAATAATGAATAATTATTGTCAAAATCTGCCTTTGGCAGATTTAATTAAAGTGCTTCGCACTGAAACAGCGTATTTTTTTCTGAAATTTTGATTTTCGGCAAGTGTAATTTTAGCCGATAACCTTCCTATACTTACTACACGGGGTCAAGGGGCGAAGTCCCTTGCGGATTCTTAAGGCAGAGCCTTAAGCCCTCGGAGAGCGGATTCTTAAGGCAGAGCCTTAAGCCGCCGGAGGCACAGACCCGAGGAGAGAAAAACATATTGACACAAATGGGATTTTTTTGCAAAATTATAAAAAGGCAATTAGCAGACAGAGGAAAAACTAAATGAAAAACTATAAAATCATAATCCAGTACGACGGCACCAGACGAAACGGCTGGCAGAAACAGGGCAACACCCAAAACACGATCCAGAGAATACTTGAGAACGCTCTTTCGGAGATCCTTGGCGAGACAATAACTGTGAACGGCGCGGGCAGAACCGACCTGGGCGTCCATGCAAAGGGCCAGACCGGCAACTTCAAGACCAAATCAGCGCTTCCGAAAGAGGAAATACTGATAAAGCTCTCCGATACCCTGCCCAATGACATTGCCGTAACGGAAATCACAGAGGCCGATGATAGATTCCACGCCAGACTGAACGCGAAAGAAAAAAGATACGTTTACCGGGTCTGGAACTCGCCGGTAGTCAACGTTTTTGAGCGTAAATACAGCTGCCGCATAAAAGAACCTCTGGACGTGGAAAAAATGCGGGCGGCGGCGTCTCTTCTGGTCGGTACACATGACTTCAGGGGCTACTCGTCTCTTGGCAAGCGGTTCAAAAAATCCACAGTTCGTACCATAACCTCGCTGGATATAAAGGTTAATGGAAACGAAATCGATTTCTGCTTCAGCGGCGACGGCTTCCTCTATAATATGGTAAGGATAATAACAGGCACGTTGATTGAAGTGGGCGAAGGCAAGAGAAGTCCGGAAAGCGTTGAAATTCCGCTTGAAAGTCTAAACAGAGCTGATGCCGGAGTGCTTATGCCTCCCCACGGGCTTTGCCTTGAAGAGGTGTTATATTGAAATTTATGGCCGATATAAAAAATTTTCGGTTGCGACTTTTATAATATTGCAATATAATAGATACAATACGAGTTTTTCAAAATAATGCCCGCAGAAAGGGTGTTTGAGAGAAAATGCCCGCGCGGAAGCGCGTTTTCCGGCACAGTAAGCTGGAATACATAATAAAATACATTAGATAACATAATTTTAAAGAGGGATAAAATGGTTTATAATAATATTTTGGAAGCCATGGGGCATACTCCGCTGGTAAGGCTGAATAAGCTGACAGGCCCGGAGGATGCCGAGGTTTTGGTAAAATTTGAGGGACTGAACGTAGGCGGCTCCATCAAAACGAGAACAGCCTATAACATGATTCTGGAAGGCGAGAAGGCCGGACTTATTAATAAGGATACGATTATAGTTGAACCCACAAGCGGCAATCAGGGCATAGGCCTTGCGCTGAACGGAGCTGTAAAGGGATATAAAACGATTATAATTATGCCCGATTCCGTAAGCTACGAAAGGCGGATGCTCATCAAGCATTACGGAGCGGAGGTAATTCTCATACACGATGACGGAGATATAGGCGAGTGCATTGAAAAATGCCTTGAAACAGCGCTGGATATGGCGAAAAACGACCCGAACGTTTTTGTTCCCCAGCAGTTCTCAAACCCTGCCAATCCGCAGGTTCACAGAAACGAGACCGCCATTGAGATCTTGGAGGATGTGGACGGACCTATCGACGGGTTCTGCTCGGGAATCGGAACAGGCGGAACCATTACAGGCATAGGCGAAATACTCAAGGAAGCCAACCCCAATATCGAGATCTGGGCGGTAGAGCCTGAAAACGCCGCTATATTATCCGGCGGAAACATCGGAACTCATCTTCAGATGGGAATAGGAGACGGAATCGTTCCCGAAAACTTAAATATGAAGATTTACAATAATTTATATATTGTAACTGACGAAGAAGCTCTGAGAATATCCAAGGAGCTTGCCTCAAAAGAAGGACTTATGTGCGGAATCTCCAGCGGAACAAATGTTGCTGCGGCTCTGGCCATGGCGAAGAAGCTGGGAAAAGGCAAGAGGGTCGTGACCGTCCTGCCCGATACCGCGGAAAGATATTTCAGCACACCTTTGTTTGAGGACGAATAATTATTGAAAATACTTAAAGGAGGATTATAAAAATGACCCAAAACAAAGCCGTATTAAACTGGATTGACGAAATGACCGCTATGACTAAACCTGATAAAATCGTTTGGATCGACGGAAGCGAAGAACAGCTTGAGGCTTTAAGAGCCGAGGCTTGCTCCACAGGCGAAATGATCAAGCTCAATCAGGAAAAGTTACCCGGATGCTATTACCACAGAACAGCTGTAAACGATGTTGCCCGTGTTGAGGACAGAACATTTATCTGCACGCCTACAAAGGAAGAGGCAGGCCCTACAAATAACTGGGTTGAGCCTTCCGAAATGTATGACAGACTGAATAAGCTCTATGACGGAGCTATGAAAGGCCGTACCTGCTACGTGCTTCCTTATTCCATGGGTCCCGTTGGTTCACCCTTCGCTAAATACGGGATCGAGCTTACAGACTCAATCTATGTTGTTCTGAATATGAATATTATGACACGTATTGGCAATAAGGTCCTTGAAGCTCTCGGAGATTCTCCCGACTTCATCAAAGGCCTTCACGCCAAAAAGGATATTGACGCAGAAAACAGATATATCGTGCATTTCCCTCAGGACAATGCCATTTACTCAATTAACTCCGGCTACGGCGGAAACGTTCTTTTAGGCAAAAAATGCTTTGCTCTCCGTATAGCTTCTCATCTTGGACGTGAAGAAGGCTGGATGGCTGAACATATGCTTATTTTAGGAATCGAATACCCCAACGGGGAAACAAAATACCTTGCGGCAGCATTCCCTTCAGCTTGCGGCAAAACAAACCTGGCAATGCTTATTCCTCCTGAAATCTACAGGAAAAAAGGATACAAGGTATGGACTGTGGGCGACGATATCGCATGGATCAGAATCGGCAAAGACGGAAGACTTTACGCTTGCAACCCTGAATACGGATTCTTCGGCGTTGCTCCCGGAACAAACGAGAAATCCAATCCCAACGCTCTGGCAAGCACAAGAAAGAATTCCATCTTCACAAATGTTGTTATGACAGCAGACGGCGGCGTTTGGTGGGAAGGCCTTGACAAAAATCCTCCCAGAGGAGTTCTTAACTGGAAAGGCGAGCCCTGGGATCCTGACGACGGAACACCCGGCGCTCATCCCAACAGCAGATTCACTGCTCCCGCTATTAACTGTCCCTGCATTTCACCAGAATTTGAAAATCCCGACGGAGTTCCGCTTTCAGCAATCATTTTCGGCGGCAGAAGAGCGAAAACAGCTCCCCTGGTATATCAGGCAAGAGACTGGGACCACGGCGTATTCGTTGGCTCCGCTATGGCTTCCGAGACAACAGCTGCAGCAGCAGGCGCGGTAGGAGTTGTAAGACGTGACCCTATGGCTATGATTCCCTTCTGCGGATACAACATGGGCGATTACTGGCAGCACTGGATCGATATGGGCAAAAAGATTTCTCATCAGCCCGCGATTTTCAATGTAAACTGGTTCAGACTTGATGAAGACGGACATTTCATTTGGCCCGGATTCGGCGACAACTTCCGTGTTCTTCTCTGGATCATGGCAAGAGCTGAAGGCAAGATCGACGCTGTTGAAACACCTATCGGATTCATTCCCAAACCCGAGGACATCGACCTTGAGGGACTGGATTATGATATCTGCGACGGACACAAGTTCACTATTGAGGACCTTAAAGGCATTCTGAAGGTTGAAACACCTTACTGGCTTGAAGACCTTGAAAACCTGAAAGAGTTCTACGCTAAATTCGAAGAGGGTAAAGTGCCGAAAGAATTAAAAGACGAAATCGAGGCTCTGGAAAAGAGATTAAAAGGCTGATAAATAATATTCTGCCGCGGAGAGATCCGCGGCAGTTTTTTGTGTTTCTGAAAATGCCGTGTATTATTTATTGCGCTGAATAGTTTTTTTCGGAGTATACAGTTAATGAAGAACTTCCGGTCATTTCGGGAGAATAGGCTGCGTTGTTGTTTGGTTATTAGGGTTATTAAATCTTGACATGAGCTATAAAGCACAGTATACTTATATTACTAAGTTATATAACTAAGTAAGGAGAGGTAAAAATGAACACTTCAAAAACGGTTACCTGTTCATTTACACTGGACAGGGATATTTATAATGCATATAAAGGTATAGTTGTTAAAAATAATCAGAATGTTAAAGAAAATCTGATAAACTATATGCTTGATGTCATTAAATATGAAACACCCAATGCTGAAACTATAGAAGCTATTAAAGAGGTACAGCGTTTAAAAAAAGATCCTAACAAAAAGACCTATAATTCTTTTAGTGAAATTTTAGCGGAGATTGAAGATGAATAGATATAAGATTGTTCAAACCGGAAGATTTAAAAAAGATCTCAAAATCATAAAGAAAAAAGGATATGATCTGAATTTGCTGGGCATAGTTGTTGATATGCTGGCTTCAGGGCAAAAGCTTCCTGACAAATATAAAGAGCATAATCTATTGGGTAATTATTTTGGATGTAAAGAATGCCACATTACACCGGACTGGCTGTTAATTTATGAGGTGACGGAGGAAGAATTGATTTTGTATTTGACACGCACAGGTACCCACAGTGATTTATTTTAATTACAGCACCCGAATCAAAAGGGTGTTATTTTATTTTAAAAGCAAACAGCATAGCACTTTCGGATTAAAAATAAAAGTGTAATTGGATTATTTTCTGTCATTTTCGCAAATAAAAAGGGTTGTCAATATGGTTTTTGCCTTGTTTAGCGCAGTTTGACATTGAGGAAAAAGGCTTTTCATTTAAAAATTAAAAAACCGAATGGAGCAAAATCAATCCGAATAGAGATGCGGGAAGGGTTATTCAGTGCTATATTAAGCATGTAAGGAAAAATAATCGCACACACAAAAAGTTGACTTACGTAATTTTATCTCCTCTAAATTATGAAAATGCTCTTAAACGGGCATTTTTTTATTTTGTGTATTTTAAAAACCGATTCTACGGATAAAACTGGATATAAATTCCTGATGAAAAGCTTTTGCCGGAGACGGAGAATTTTTAATGTCTGTAATTTGTTTTGCCCGATTGGGGTGAATATATGTGCGTATTGGAGCGATTTTAGCCATATTTGTCATAAAATCGAGGAAATTCAGCCTTAAATTAGAAAACCGAATGGAGCAAAATTAACCCGAACAGAGATGCGGGAAAGGTTATTGAGTGCTATATTAAGCATGTAAGGAAAAATAATCGCACAAAAAAGTTTGCTTACATAATTTTATCTCCTCTAAATTATGAAAATGCTCTTAAACGGGCATTTTTTTATTTTGTGTATTTTAAAAACCGATTCTGCGGATAATAATTGGATATAAATTCCTGATAAAAAGCTTTTGCCGGAGACGGAGTTTTTTAAAATGCTGGTAATTTGTTTTGCCCGATTGGGGCGATTGTGTGTTCATATTGGAGCAATTTTAACTGAGTTTGTCGTAAAATCGAGGAATTTCAGTCTGAAATTAAAAAACTAAATGGAGCAAAAATAATCCGAACAGAGATGCGGGAAAGGCTAGTGAGTGTTATAGTAAGCATGTAAGGAAAAATAATCGCACACAAAAGTTTACTTACATAATTCTATCTCCTCTTTTTTTATATCCCGAAAACTTCCCGAAGTTGATTCGGGATTTTTTATGCCGGAAGTTTAAGCCCGCGGCCGGATTCCTTTTTCGATTGCCCTTGAAATATGCCTGATATGGATATAAAATATATACAAATATTTATAAGCGAGGATTTTTACTATGATTCAGATAAAAAATGTTCTTGTCCTTCTGGAATCGGAGGATAAAGGCTTTAAACTTCAAAGAACGGATATTTTTATAAAAAACGGAAAAATTGTTTCTCTCGGAAAAGCTCCCGAAGACTTTTTTGCGGAGAAAATCATTGACGGCACAAGAAAACTTGCCATGCCGGGGCTTGTGAACGCCCACACCCACTCATATATGACGGTTTTCAGGAACTGCGCCGATGACAGAAGCTTTGAAGACTGGCTCTTCAAATACATTATGCCTCTTGAGGACAAGCTGGTGGCTGAGGACGCATACTGGGGCAGTCTTCTTGCCATGATCGAGATGATTAAAACTGGCACGACCTGCTTTACGGATATGCATATGCACATTAATCAGGTACCGAAGGCGGCTGTGGAAACTGGAATCCGCGCAGTTATCACAAGAGGCCTGGCGGGAGAGACTCTTGCCGATGGCGGACAGAGGCGTCTGGACGAGGCTTTTTCGGAAATAAACAACTGGAAAGGCGAGGAAAATATTTCGTTTATGCTGGCTCCTCACGCGCCTTATTCCTGCGGGAAAGAGTACCTGAAGGTCATTGCGCAAATGGCAAAGGAAAACGATTTGGGCATAAACATTCATCTTTCGGAAAGTCTTTTTGAAGTGGAATCAGCAAAGGAAAACTTTGGCATGACTCCTATCGAATATGTTGATTCTTTAGGGCTTTTTGAGAACCGCACAGTAGCGGCGCACTGTGTCAATCTTTCCGAAAATGATTTCAATATACTGAAGGAGAAAAACGTCAGCGTGGCGACAAATCCTGCCAGCAATATGAAGCTGGGCAACGGTTTCGCCCCTGTGGCGGAGCTTTTGAAGCGGGGAATCAATGTTTGTCTGGGAACGGACGGCGCCGCAAGCAATAATTCATTGAATATGTTCCGGGAAATGGGATTTCTGGGACTCATTCATAAAGGTACGGCGAAAGATCCTCTGCCTGTGTCGGCAGCTGACTGTATAAAAGCGGCCACGGCAAATGGCGCTAAGGCGGCCGGATTATCCGAAAAAATCGGGAAAATCGAAGCTGGAATGGACGCGGATATTATTCTTATTGATATGGATACGCCTGCGTTTAATCCGTTTAACAGCAGCATTTCCGCTCTTGTTTATTCAGCAGGCGGTTACGAGGTTGACACTGTCATGGTCAAAGGAAAGATCCTTATGGAAGGCCGTATTCTGACCACCATAGACGAGGAAAAAGTGTATTATAAGGTAAATGAAATAGCGAAAAGACTGGGAATAGGTGAGAATTTATGAGTTACGAGATCAGAGACATATATTTATCGGAAAGCGGAGAGCGGAAAATTGAGTGGGTGCGCAGGAATATGCCGCTCCTCAACAGCATTCAGGAGGATTTCAAGAGGGAAAAACCTTTCGAAGGAGTAAAGATCGCTCTTTCCATACATCTTGAGGCGAAAACCGCTTATTTGTGCGAAGTTCTGGCATCCGGAGGAGCAGAGCTTTTCATTACGGGAAGCAATCCTCTGTCTACTCAGGACGATGTGGCGGCGGCTCTGGCGGCTGAGGGAATGAATGTTTTCGCATGGCACGGAGCTTCCGATGAGGAGTACGAACGCCACATAAAAATGGCTCTTTCCAACGACGCCAACATCATTATCGATGACGGCGGAGACCTGGTGAATATGCTCCATACATCCATGAGGGATAAGCTTCCCTTTGTTTTGGGAGGCTGCGAGGAGACTACAACGGGCATAAACAGGCTTATTGCTCTGGACAGGCTCCATCAGCTGGAATTCCCTATGGTTCTGGTAAATGACGCCGACTGCAAACACCTTTTTGATAACAGATACGGTACGGGACAGTCCGTCTGGGACGGCATAAACCGGACCACAAACCTTATTGTTGCGGGAAAAACCGTTGTTGTCGCAGGCTACGGATGGTGCGGAAAAGGCGTTGCCATGCGGGCGAAAGGCCTTGGCGCCAAGGTTATCGTTACGGAAATCAACCCGATTCGCGCCATTGAGGCATATATGGACGGCTTCGAAGTCATGAAAATGGCCGACGCGGCTCCTTTGGGCGACTTTTTCGTAACCGTTACGGGATGTAATGACGCAATCGGCGAGGAAGCCTTCGCAAACATAAAAGATGGAGCGATTCTTTGCAACGCAGGACATTTTGACGTTGAGATAAACATGAAAAAACTCCGTGAGATCGCTGTTTCTACTGCGGAAATGCGCAACAATATAATGGGCTACGAGCTTCCCGACGGGAAATGGGTCTATGTCCTCGCGGAAGGCAGGCTGGTTAATCTTGCGGCGGGAGACGGTCATCCTGCGGAGATTATGGACATGAGTTTTGCTATTCAGGCTCTTTCGGCAAGATATCTTGTTCAGAATTCCAAAAACCTGAGTGAAAAGCTAATAAAGGTGCCCGACGAGGTGGACAGAGAAGTGGCGGAAAGGAAACTTCGGTTCATGGGAAAGACCATAGATGCCCTTACAGAGGACCAAAAAGCATATATGGAGAAGGGCCTGTAAGGTTTTTCATGGGATTTGGCCAAAAACCTTCGTGAGCCTCAAATAATTGGGCTTTTGAGCCTGATATTGTAACCAGAATATAATTTAAAGCAACAATTTAATGTGAACTTATACACCGTTTATCCCCAGCATTTAAAGCCGGGGATATTTTTGTTTTCCACACATGGAAAAATATGGAAATATTTCCTTGTTTTTTGCAGGCTCTTTTTTCGATGAAATACAGAAACCCACGGAATACAGGCGTTTTGCTTCAGCATTTGTGGTTTTGTACGGGGTACAGAAGAAGGAGCGTCATGGGGATAAGTTTATGCCGAAAATGGTTTTTTTGGGAGAATTCGGGCCGAGTAGTACACAGGTTATCCACCGTCAAAAATGCAGCTTTTTGGGGTTATCCGCAAGGCTGAAAAGGGTGTTTTGGGACAGCAGATTTTACTTCTGCTTATACCTGCTTATGGGAAATATCAAAAATTTTGATAATGAATTATTTTATGCAAAAATATACAAAAGTGAAATTCAGAGAAAGTTTTGAAAATTATAAATGATTTTGTGAGAAAGATGACAAAATGTGATGAAATATGAGATGATAATGGTGTATAACTTAAACGACAAGTTTAACAAATTTGAGCAGGGTATATGTAAAATATACTGATAATAAGTTGAAATATAAATGTTACAAATATTACAGACCATTTTTTAAAATGGATAATACATCACAATATAAAAACAGGCTGCCATTTCGCTCAGAGTGAGTTTAATGACTAATAATTATAAAAAATATTGTAAAATATACATTTATAAATGCATAATGAAATGGAATGATAAACATTCTGAAAGGCTGGAATGGGCAGTATCCTTAAATATGATGGCGGCTGCGCGTTTTGTAACAAAAATGTAACATAAAAACGGCCGAAAAACTTTACAATTTCATGCTAAAATGGTATTATATTTCTATATTGGCTTTGTAAGGTAATTGGAGGAATATCATATGTAGTTTCACGAAAAATATAGCGGATTTACGGGAATGGTGAAGAATCGGCCCTGGAGGTCCTTTATATATTTTCGCAGCCATATTTGATATTGGTAGCTTTAAAGAAAGGAGAATGCGGAGAAAAGAGGAAGTAAAACAAACAAAGTATTAAAGAAAAGGAGGTTTTTAGTTTTGAAGAAAACTAGCAGAAAAGCCATAGCGGTGATTATTTCTGCTGCTATGGTCTTCACAAGCTTTGCCGTTAGTGCATTTGCAGCTGATCCTACAGCAAAGATTGATCCGGTTGAAGGATCAGGAGAATTTGCATATACAATTAACGGTACATTTGGACAAGTGCTTGAAGAATCAGCTGTTCCTACACCTGCGGATGAAGAATTTGATGCAGGTTTCCCGATGGTAGGTATTTTTGATTCAGATTTAGCACTTGTTGAAGCAGTTGGCAATTTTGATTTTTACTATGCGAGATATTCTGTAGATGCAGATGATGGTCCTTGCGTATGGTTTAATACAGGAGGAGATCAGACTCTTAGTTTTACTCCTACTTCATTAACAGCAGGAACATACAAGGCAGCAACATATGTACAGGATGAAAAAATTAATGGAGGCAAACCGGTAATAATTAATTCGTCCATAGCCGAATTTACTTATGTTGAAGAATATACCGTTACCGTAGACGCAGCAATCGATGCTACACAAGGCGCAGTAACAGTAAGTGTTGGCGAGGAAGCAGCCGCAGCTACAGCAAAAGCAAAAAAGGGCGATACAGTAACAATCACAGCAACACCCACAGAAGGTTATGTAGTAGATACAGTTACATACACACCCGCAGGTGAAACAGAAGCAGTAACAGTAGTAGCTGATGCAGAAGGCGCATACAAATTTGATATGCCCGAAGCAAATGTAACAGTAAGCGCTACATTTAAGGCTTTAACAGAAATAAAAGTAACAGCTTTTTCAGCTGCAGATAAAACAGTAAAAGCAGACGCTGAAGGCAATGTATATTCAAAGGATAACTCAAATCTTTACTTCGATATAACAGCAGAAGAATCAAAAGATCTTGTTATCACAGTAAATGGTAAAGATGTAACTGCTAATTATGCAGCAGGCAAAGTGCCTGCAGGCACTATAGAAGGAACTGCTATTTTTAAAGAAGGCAAATACGACATTTCTGTTGCTTACAAGGATTATCCAGATGCAACTCCCGGTACAGCTACAGTATTTGTAGATACTACAGCTCCCGAAATCACAGTTACACCTGATTTAACAACAACATCTAATGTGGTTGCAGGTACAGCTACTGATAAAATGGGAGAAGAAGCAGGCGCTCTTGATACAGGCGCAGAAAAAGTAATCGTAAAAGTTGGCGATGCAGAAAAGAAAGGCGAATTAGCGGCTGACGGAACATTCAGCGTTACATTAGACGCTACTCTTAAAACAACTGATACAGTTACTGTTACAGTTAGCGATATTGCAGGAAACGAAGGTACAGCAACACCTACAGTAACAAAAGCTACATTAGCAAAACCTACAATTAAAACTGTAGACGCAGTTGAAGTAGATCAGACAAATGCAGAGGTTTATATCCAGAAAAAGACAGAATCTACAGCAGGATATGAAGTTGTATTTGATGATGGCGAAAATGTAGAGCCTCTTCCCGCTAAGGTATTCAAAGTATCAAATCCTGCAGATACTTCAGCTACACCTCAGAAAATTGAGGTATCTGAAAATAAAGCAATAATACCCGGCAGTATGTTACCTGTAGGTCCTGGCGACCTTGTACTTACAGTTAATTATGAAGAATATGAACAAACAACAGATATAACAACTATTACAGTACATATTCTTGATACAGTTACAATTGCACCTGATAATGAAGGCGCAGTTGCATACGATGCAGGCAAAGTAACAGGTACAGTAACACCTAACTCAAAAGACGTTAAAGTTACACTTTACAAAGATGCAGATTGCACACAGGCAATTACAGACGCAGCAGTAACAGTAACAGCTGATACAACTGAAGGCGCAACAGCAGCTAAATGGGAAGCAACACTTGATCTTACACCTTATATTAACGGTAAGATTTATGCTAAAGCTGAATTATCAGGTCAGCCTAATGAAGCACCCAATGCAGTATTTGCTGTAAGCGAGCCCGAAGCTCCCGGATATGTGCAGGTAGTTTATACTCCTGTAGCTCCTGAAGGAAGCAGCGAAACACCCGCAGATGTAACAGTTCTTCCTACAGAAGAAACAACAGGTGAAGGCGATGACGCAGTGACAACTGTAAAATTCTATGTAGGTAAATCTGATTCATACACAGTTACATTAAAAGATGCAAAAGATGACGACACAGTTCCCGGTAAGGAATTCAAAGCAAACGGAAATTCTTATACCGTAGAAAATAACGTTGCAACAATCACAGGTATGAGCGCATATGCTGACGCTACATGTGACATGGAAGCAAACTATGTTAACGGAACAAAGATCGGAAAAGCTACATTAGTAATTGATAGCAAAGGACCTGAAATTACAATAGATGAGGTTACAACAATATCTACTTCTATTACAGGTACAGTTTCCGATGATCAGGCTGTTGACATTGAAAAAGGCGTAACAGCAGTCGTAAAAGATAAAGACGGCGTAGAAAAGATTACTGGTTTAACAGGAACAATTACAGAAAAAACTGTTAAAGATGAAACAAGCGGAGAAACTACAAAAACATTAACATTCGAGATTGCTCTTTCTGCTCTTCTCAAAGAAGGCGATGTAGTAGTAGTAAGCGCTAGTGACAAAGCTCTTAACGTAGGTTCTGCTGAAAAGACAGTTACAAAAGCTCCTTTAGCAGCTCCTCAAATCTTGACAGTAGCTGGAGTAGAAGTAAAAGACGGAGAAGTATATATTCAGAAGACAAATGATTCTGCAGGCTACGCAGTAACATTTGGTGACAGCACAAATGTACCTGAAGAAGCAACTACTCCTCCCACACTTCCCGCAAAGGTATTTACAGCAGCCAATAAAGCAGCAGCTGAAGGTACTGAACCTACAGCTTTTACTGTAACAAACAATGAAGCAACAATTTCAGGAAGCGTTATCCCCGGAGGTTCCGGAGAACTTGAACTTGTAGTTCATTACGAGGGATATGAAGAAACAACAGATATAACAACAGTTATAGTACATATCCTTGACGAAGTTACAATTACACCTGACAAAGCAGACGCACAGACAGGCGAAGGCGCTGTTGAATATAATGCAGGCAAAGTAACAGGTACAGTAACACCTAATTCATCAGAAGTTGTAATTACACTTTATTCAAATGAAGCATGCACAGAAACTATTAAAGATGCAGAAGGCAAAGACATAAAAGTTAATGCAACAGCTGATACAACTGAAGGCGCAACAGCAGCTAAATGGGAAGCAGCAGTTGATCTTACACCATACATTAATGGTAGGATTTATGCTAAAGCTGAATTATCAGGTCAGCCCAATGTAGAACCCAATGCAGTATTTGCTGTAAATGAACCCGAAGCTCCTGTATTCGTTAGCGTAACATCTGCAGACGGAAAGGCAATTCAGCCTACAGAAGAAACAACAGGCGAAGGCGATGAAGCAACTACAGTTGTAAAATTCTTTGTAAAAGGTGAAAGACCTTACACAATAGTAGTAAAAGATGCAAAAGATTCAGACACAGTTCCTGGAAAAGAATTTGCAGTTAATAGTAATGCTGTAAATAAAGAAACTCCTTCAAAGGCGGGAGTAACTTGGGTTGACGAGTATACATTTACAATTGATGCAAGTTGCACTCTTGCAGATGGAGATAATACATTAACAGCTAAATATATTAACGGAACTAAGACAGCAACAGCTGTATTAGTATTTGATAATGTGGCTCCTGTAGTGACAATCGATAAACCCGCAGCAGATGCACCGGCTGAACTTACAAACGAGAGCACTCAGATTGTTGGTACAATCACAGAAGCTCAGCCTCTTGAAAGTGATGATGAAAAAGCAGCAGTTCAAATAACTGTTGAAAAAGCTGATGGAACAACGACAACTACTGATGTAGCTGCTGAAAAAGTAACATTTGCAGCAGGAGAAACAACTGGCACATACACATATACAATTACTCTTGATGCAAAATATGTAGCAGGCGATAAAGTTACTGTTAGTGTAACAGACCTTTCGGGAAACAAGGGAGATTCAAACACAGTAACAGTTGCAGCAGCTGAAAGAGCTGATATCGTACTTGCAACCGAATATGGTACAGAAGGCGAAGGCGAAAGCGCAATTTACCTTTCAGAAGACGATACTAAGATTGAACTGACAGTTACAGCAGAGCCTGGCAAAGATGTTAAATTTGAGGTTTATGATGATTCTGTCACAAGCGAGACTCCTACACCCGTAGCAACAGCAACTGCAACAATGGGTACAGAAGGTGACGAAGCAGGAAAAGCAGCGGTAACTATCACACCTAGCCCTGCTTTCGCAATGGAACAGACATATACGGTTAAAGCTTCATATGTAGATCCTGGATATGAAACAAATCCTGAAGGCAAAGAATACAATCCTTCATTCAAGATCAAATTTGATAACTTTACCATTGAGCATCCTGTAATCGATGCAGCAACACTTCATGATAGAAGCAAAGAAATCGTTATTACAACAAAACCCGTTGGTAAAGTTAAAGAAGTTAATGTAACAATAGGTTCATTAACTACTGCTATCCCCGCTGTACTTCAAACAGCAGGTGAAGGTGCTGAATTTGACACATGGAAACTTGCTATTGATGATAAAATAGATTCATCTGTTCTTAACGGAGCAGGTTGCCTCAAAGTAGGAACACTGGTTAAAGCTGAAGCAATCGGACAGAACTTAAGTTCTTGTGACAAAACTGATACATGTGAAGCAGTTCCTGTTAAATACTATGAGACAACAGCAATCAAATTTACACCTCCCGCTGATACAAAAATTACATTTGAGGATGGCGACCCTGCAAAAGCATTCACTCAGGTAGATACTAAGATTGATGTAGCTTTCACAGCAGGCATAGACAGACTTGAAGACTTAGAAGCAACAGTTACAGGCGGAAGCTTTACTGAAAAAACATCTCTTACAATTGCAGCAGGTGAAAAAGACGGAGAATACACAGCTTTATATGACAACGGTTCAGCTAAGCTTGAGACAGGAGAATATACTGTTGTAGTTGGATACAAAGAGGCAGTTGGAAAAGATACAGCAGATGTTGAAGCAGCAAAACCTGCAGAAGCACCTGCAGAAACACCCGTAGAAGCACCTGCAGAAACACCCGTAGAAACAACCGTAGAACTTACAAGTGGAGAAGGCGGAGAAGAATCTGGAGCAGACACAGCTGAAGCTACAATCCCTGTTCCAGCAGTAACAGAGATTTACACAATCGATCAGGAAGCTCCTGAAGCCCCTGTTGTTGATGAACCTGTAACTGATAGAGATACTGAAATTACAGGTACAGCAGAACCTGGTTCAGAGGTAACAGCAACAGTTACTGATGCAGACGGAAAAGAAACAGAATTAGGTCCTGTAAAAGCAGATGATAACGGCAACTGGACACTTCCTCTTGAAGATGCAGAAGGAAAGCCTATTGCACTTAAAGAAGGAGACGAAGTAACAGCAGTAGCAACAGATCCTGCAGGAAATGAATCTGAAGCTTCAGATCCGATTGAGGTTGAACAGGCAACATCAGAAACAGCAGGATTACCCGCACTTGTAATTACAGGCGTTAAAGTTAACGGTACAAGCGCTACTATCTCCGGTACAAAAGCACCCGGTGAAGCAGCAACACTTACAATTGTTGGAGACGAAGAACGTGTAGCTTCAAATAATATTGATA
>JAFWDD010000058.1 GCA_017534115.1 Bacillota bacterium
ACCCTGTGTAATAAGTATAGGAAGGTTATGAGCTATTATCAAGTTATTCGATAATCCAATTTTATTTAGGCAAAAAGGCAGTAAAAAGTACTGTCTTTCATTTTTGCCCGAAAATTCCAAAAATTCTCATTTTTTAAACTATATATTCAGTTTTTCCTGCGCATAAATTCCGGATTTCCGCAGATACTGTATTCGGGCGGAATTATTTAAAATGCGTATTATCAGGGAGGTTTTTGAATATGAACAGATTCACAGCGGGACTCATTGCCGGAAGCGTTGCCGCGGCAGTGGGTATAGGTTTTATGGTTTTCGATAAGGATACAAAGGATAAAATCACGGCAAAGGGCAGAAAAGCGGTGCGTAAGGCCGAAAACGCCATGGACGAGTTTGCCGAGAACTATCTGAAATAAAAAAAGCCCCTCAGCGGGGCGAAAAAATAACAAGCCGGATGGGTTTTAAGTACCAGCATTTCGGCTTGTTTTTTTGCTTGCATTATTAAAAAACGGGACATTAAATCCGGATGTCCCGTGTATGTATCAAAATGAATTTTAATGTTATTTTACTCGTCCTCTGTTTCTGTATCTCTTTCTCTGTACCGGTCTCTTCTGCCGCTGTCGGAAATTCTGCGCTCAGCGGGTATTCTCTGGGGTTTGAATTTGTGATAATAATACTGGCTGCCGAAAAATACAACTGCGTTCAGAATCAAAAGAACAAGGGGAGTTATGCTTAATTTGTCCTTGACCACAACAGACAGAATTACCCATACCAGAAGGAAAACTTCCGCGAAAATAAAGGAATTCCGCGCAGATTTAAAGGCGATGTTCATTTCACTGCCGCTGACTTTTTTCATGCTTTCACCTTCCTGAAATTTTTACATATTGTAACATAAATCGAGTCATTTGAAAAGCCGAATTTTTCCCGAAAACCTATTTTGCTATTGTAATTTGGGTTTTTTGCTGGTATAATATTCGCAGTCAAAGGCGTTTTCAGAAAAGCTTTCGTTTGTCGGGCTTCCAGAGAGACTGTGGCAGGTGAAAACAGTTAAGCTTTCGGTAAATCGATTTCCACTTTTCAAGCCGCCGGTTAAAAAGCCGGAAGGGTTCGCCCTTTACAGCGTATTTTAAAAGAGGCGTTTCTTTTTTTGAGACGCAATTTGGGTGGCAACGCGGGATTTTTTCAAGGCTCGTCCCTTTTTTCAAGGACGGTCTTTTTTTATTTAAATTCAGATGTTTTTCCGTATTACATACTTTTAAAAAAGGAGTGGTTTATATGGAGCGGAATGAAAAAATGACGGAAAGAAATTCGGCGGAGCTTAAAAGGATAGAAAAGGAGACCAACAGAAGGCTTCTTTCTCTTGAAGTCGTAATCGGATGGATATCAGCCGTTTCATTCGTCGCCCTGTTATTCGCGGCAATTCATGGGGATATGCGGTTATGGGCAAGGATCCTGTTCATATGTATCGGTGCGGCAGTATTTGCCGTCGGAATGTACCAATGCCTGAGAATAGAGCACGATGCGGGATACTATGAGTGCCGGAACTGCGGGAAAAGGTATGTTCCCGAAATGAAAAGTATAGTCCTTGCCATGCATATAGGACGAAGCAGAAGATTGAAATGCCCGTACTGCGGCAAAACAAACTACCACAAGAAAACACTTACAAAATAGAAAATTTAGCAAAAAATAAAGTTTAAGCAATAACATTAAGATGCATATTACACAGGGTCAAGGGATGAAATCCCTTGCGGATTCTTAAGGCAGAGATCACCCTAAAATGCTTCCGCTTCACTGCGTTGCGCTGCAGCATTTCAGGGAACCCGAAAAGGCCTTGAGCCCTCGGAGAGAAACATAAAGGAGGTTTTTTAGAATGTTAGATGTAAAGGTTATCAGAGCGGACGCGGAAGGCGTTAAGAAAGCTCTGGCAAAACGCCATAAAGAGTACGATATCGATGGATTTTTAGCCCTTGACAAGGAAAGAAGAGCCCTTATAGGCGAGGTTGAGGAGCTTAAGAATAAACAGAACAGGGACTCCAAGGAAGTGCCTAAACTGAAAAAAGAAGGCAAAGACGTGACACCTCTTCTTGAGGAAATGAAAATGCTCTCTGCTAAAATAAAGGAACTGGACGCGAAGGGCGCTGAAATGGATGAAGAACTTAAAAAAAGGATCTATTCCATACCCAATACGCCTTATGAACTTGTTCCCGACGGCGCGGACGACAGCGAAAACGTTGAGATAAGAAAATGGGGCGAGCCCACAAAATTCGACTTTGAGCCTAAACCCCATTGGGAGCTGGGCGATGAACTGGGCATCTTAGACCCTCAGACAGCGGCAAAAATCACAGGCGCGAGATTCACTGTTTACAGAGGCATCGGTGCAAGACTGGAAAGAGCTATTATCAACTTTATGCTGGATACACACTATGAAAACGGCTATACGGAAATTATGTCGCCTTTCATGGTAAACTCAAAATCCATGTACGGCACGGGTCAGCTCCCCAAATTCGCAGAGGATATGTTCAAGCTGGAAGGTCTGGACTACTACCTTATCCCCACAGCGGAGGTTCCCGTAACGAATCTTTACTCCGATATGATCCTGCAGGGCGACAGCCTTCCCATAAAGCACTGCGCATACACAGCCTGCTTCAGAGCAGAAGCCGGCTCCGCAGGCAGAGACACAAGAGGTCTTATCAGACAGCACCAGTTCAATAAGGTGGAGCTTGTTAAATTCGTAAAACCCGAAACATCATACGACGAGCTGGAAAGCCTGACCAACGACGCGGAAGGCATCCTCCAGAAACTGGGAATCCCTTACAGAGTAGTGCGTCTTTGCGGCGGAGACCTTGGTTTCAGCTCAGCCATGACATACGATATAGAAGTCTGGATGCCCAGCTACGGCAGATATGTTGAAATCTCCAGCTGCAGCAACTTTGAGAGCTTCCAGGCAAGAAGAGCAAATATCAAATTCAAAAATTCGCCCAAGGAAAAGGCTCAGCTTGTGCATACATTAAACGGCAGCGGCCTTGCGGCAGGCAGAACCACAGCGGCAATTATGGAAAACTTCCAGCAGGCCGACGGTTCCATCGTGATTCCCGAGGTTCTGAGACCTTATCTTGGCGGACTGGAGAAAATTTCGAAATAGGAGGATGATTTTATGTCTGAATTATTCGCGCTGGCCAACGAGGCATACGACGCATTTTATCAGCTTTACATGAAGGGCAAAGCTCTGACCAATATTTACGTTAGAAGTCCCTATGATTTAGTGGAGCAGAACGATCCTGACTATGACGGAAGCTATGTCCATCTGGAGACCGGCCACGGACTTATTCTGGAGTTTGAGGACACGCTCTGCACATTCATGCCCGGAAACTTTTCAGTGGGTATGGTCGTGGAGCCCAAAAGCGCTGTGAAAAAGAAACTTTTCCCTCTTGAGGACCTGTATCCTGCAGGCTGCGGAAAGATAGTGAACTTTGAGACCAAGGACCACTATTTTATGGAGGACTTCCTTCCAAACGAACTGCCCGCAGGCCATTATACCGGCGGCGATGTGAACTACCTTAAACACGCGCATATTCTTTTCGAGGACGGCACAAACCTGCATATCCATGCGGATTACGACGATTTGTGGTGCAACAGGGTGAAAGAGGATTAAAAATTAATATGTATATAAATAAAGCCGCATTCATATTTTGAATGCGGTTTTTTGCGTTGTTCTGCGTGTTAGTTTAAAGCAGTTCTTCATAATTTCTGCGGTTAAAAAGGATACGCCTGATTTGGACCGTGGTACCGGAAATGACATAAAAAACAATATAGTTTTTTACAATGAGACATCGGTATCCTTTTGCGGCAAGCACTATATTTTTGGGCATGGGAAAACGCATGTGCATTTGGGAAAGGCTTTCAATGCGTTCAACAAGCAAATCATAATAGCGGATAGCCGTTTCCGGAGATAATGTGTTCAAATAGCAGATAATATCGTGTAAATCCCGCTCCGCAGCAGGATATAAGATTACATTATATTTTTCCATGGACAAGTCCTCTTAAGCTTCTTGCTACAGCAGAAAAGTCCTTTCCTTCCGCGCCTTCGGCTATTTCTTTTTCAGCCTCTGCAAGCTTGCTGTAAAGATCTATGAGATCCATTTGGCGTTCATATTCATCAATATTTAATATAACCATGTCGCCGGTTCCATTGCGTGTAATGTAAACGGGTTCTCGTGTCTGACGGCAAAAATCAGATATTTCATTTGCGTGATTGCGCAAATCTGATATGGGTTGGATTTTGGGCATATAAAGTTCTCCTTTCTGTTATTACATTATAGCAAAATATTGAGTATATAACAACATAAATTTTGAGCATATGCTTAAATAAAAATAAAACCGCATCCTGATTTTTATCGGGAATGCGGATTTTTGCGTGGTGCTCAGAATAATTTTCCGTGGATAAGATTATCGAATATTTTTTCTACATCGAAGAAGTCCTTGCCTTCCGGATCGAAGGCTTTTTCCTTGTCTGATTCTTCAATTCCGGGATTGAGGTCTGATACTTTGGATTCCGGCTGATTTTCGGGGGTATTTGCGTTTACCAATATTATATTCTGGAGCAAGGCGATCTCTCCTTTCAGTTTGCGTATGAACACAACCGCCCGTTTTAGGCGGCAAAAGCAGGGTACGGGAGTCGAACCCGCCTCGTCGGCTTGGGAAGCCGATGTATTACCGATATACGAACCCTGCGGGGTATGTTTTATTTGGAGCAGTACAATTATATGGCAAAAACGCAGACTTTGCAAGGATAAAAATCTGGCAATTTCAGGATTTAGAAAACAATATAAAGAATCATAAAAACTAAAGACAGTACAAATTAAGTACTGCCTTTTTTGTATAAGAGTGTTTTTACGTTTTTTGTGTTAAAGTATTCCTTTTGGAACAGCCGATATCTACGGCTAAATTATATTTTTTACCTGTTTGAATTATCAAACAAGGTTGGAACACTTTGTGTTCCGTTGATTTACTACCCCGCCCGCCGCCCTTTATGCCTTCGGCACGGACGCCTGCGGCGAGCTTTTACTGCTTATTTTGGTAAAAGGGGCGATTTCAAAAACCTTAACTTTAGCCGATAACTTTCCTTTGCTTATTACACAGGGTCAAGAGACGGAGGGCACCCTGCGGGTGCAATGAATAATGAAGCCGCTTCGCTGATGAATAATGAATAATTATTGTCAAAATCCGCCTTCGGCAGATTTAATTAAAGTGATTCGCACATTAAATAGTGAGAATTTAGGCTTGAATTTTGAGTTTCATAAACTTTAAATTTAGCCGACAACTATCCCTGACTTATTACACGGGTCAAGGGGCGAAGTCCCTTGTGGGGTTCTTAGGGGCAAAGCCCCTGAGCCGCCGGAGGCATAACCAGAGCCCCTGAGCCCTTGGAGAGACTTCCTTACACTCCGAAGAACACTTTATGCCATACGAGGAATATATATACTGTCCAGATCTTCCTGGAGAGGTCCTCTTTTCCGGACTTGTGCACATCCAGCATATTAACCAGCTTGTCCGTTTTGAAATATTTTGCAGCCGTCTCGCCGGTGAAAGCCTCTTTCAGCTTGTTGTAATACTTGTCCTGACGCAGCCAGACCCTGATAGGCACGGGGAATCCCAGCTTTTTCTTGTCCGCAACATTCTGGGGCAGATGCCTGAAGGCCGCCTTCCTCATGGCGAACTTGATGTTCTCGTCATTTACCTTGTACTTAACGGGGAGCTTTGACGCAACCTTGAAAACTTCCTTGTCCAGGAAAGGCACACGCACCTCAAGGGAATTAGCCATACTCATTTTGTCCGCCTTGAGAAGTATATCCCCGACCAGCCAGAAATTGGTGTCAATGTACTGCATTTTGGTGACCTCGCTGAGGTTCTTCACCTTGTAGTAATAAGGTCCTGTAAGCTTCTTGGGCGGATAATTGCCCGTGGGTGACTTGAGAATCTCCTCACGCTCCTCCTGAGTGAAAATCTTGGCGTTTCCGATGAACCTTTCTTCTAAATCCATACTTCCTCTGATGAGGAAATTCCTGCCCTTCATATGGGGCATACCCTTTGCTATACCGCCTGCCATCTGACGCAGCGCTTTGGGCATGCTTGTGATCCTGCGCAGGTCGTGAGGCTCTCTGTATATGTTGTATCCTCCGAAAAACTCGTCCGCGCCTTCGCCGGAAAGAGCAACCTTAACATACTTTGCCGCAGTCTGGCTCACGAAATAAAGGGCTACCGCGGAAGCGTCCGCCAAAGGCTCGTCCATGTGATACTGTACTGTGGGGAGAATGTCCCAGTACTCGTCCTCTGTGATGAGCTTGCTGTAATTGTCTATTTCGATCTTCTCCGAAAGTGTCTTCGCGTAGTCGATTTCGTTGTAATCCTGATAATCGAATCCCACTGTGAATGTTTTGTCCCCGTGGAAGCATGAAGCCACATAGCTGGAGTCAACGCCGCTGGAAAGGAATGAGCCTACCTCAACATCGCTGACCTTGTGCATTTTAATGGAATCCTGCATAACATCGTCGATTTCGTCCACGACCTCGTCCAGAGTGAGGCTTTCATCCTCTGTGAAAGTGGGCTCGAAATATCTCTTTATCTCAAGATTTCCGTCTTTCCATGTGAAACAGTGTCCGGGCATGAGCTTGAATATGCCCTTGAAGAATGTCTCCGGAAGCACGGAATACTGGAATGTAAGGTAATTTTCCAATGCTACGGGATTCATTTCCATCTCATACTTGGGATATTCAAGAATGCTCTTGATCTCGGATGCGTATATGAAATTGCCGTCTATCTCGGTATAATAGAAGGGTTTTATGCCGAAGAAATCCCTTGCGCCGAAAAGAGTCTTTTTATTGCTGTCCCAGATAACGAACGCGAACATTCCTCTTACCTTTTTGAGCAGGTCTTCGCCGTATTCCTCGTATCCGTGAACAAGAACCTCTGTGTCCGCGTCGGTTTTGAATATATGTCCTTTTTCTATGAGCTCGGCCTTTATGTCCTGATAGTTGTATATTTCTCCGTTGAACGTGATAACAATATCGCCGGTCTCGTTATATATGGGCTGAGAGCCTGTTTCCAGTCCTATAATGGAAAGTCTTCTGAATCCCATTGAGATATAATTATCGGCATAACGTCCGTCGCTGTCGGGACCTCTGTGAACTATTTTTTCCATCATGGCAGAGAGAATCTCATCTCCGTTCAGGACTAAGCCGGTGTATCCGCAAATTCCGCACATTTATTTATTGCCTCCTTTATCCTGTCAGCCAGGATGTCAGTATTTCTGATTAATATAGCCGTCTATGAGAGATTTCCGCTTTTCGCCGGAAAACACATTTTCGTATATGAGACGCTTTTTGATGTTCTCATTGGCTGTATGAAGTATCATCTGATATTCGTCAATTACGATTTCTATTAAACGCCCTTTCAGGAATCTGGATTTCACATTTATGGGATACGCCTTTATTCCCTTGTATTTAAGGAGCTCCAGAACCTTTAATGTGGCGTAGTCCTTGCTTTTGTAGTAATTATTGGAACGCTCCATATAAAGCTTTTTGCGTTCGTAATCCATGGAAGCCGAGGTGCTTATGCTTTTCATCCTTTTGGCCATTGCGTTGTAATACTGGTAATTGTAAAGGGCTTTTTCCACCGTGTCTATCTTGTGAAAAGGCCCGAAATCGTTGTAATACACCGCGTCGAAATTGGCTTCAAGATATTCTCTTTTTGTCATGTCGCCTTTCAGGTACTGGTCTATAAGCCCCTGGCGGTACCTGAAAAATTTTTGTATCCTGTTCATGATAATCGGCTTCCTTAAAAGTATTTTCGCATACCTATTTATTATATATACAAAACAAAATTTTATCAATATAAAGGGAGACGGAATTTATCAAAATTTATCGAAAATCCCCGTAAATCGAATTCAGGATTTTGATTCCTGATTTCGTTTTGAAGTATTTTTCCGCGAAGTTCTTTATATTCCCGGTAGAATATCCGCTTTCATCGGCGTTTACAATGTAATCCGCCTCAATCAGTATCTGGTAGTCTGTTCCCGATATTTCGGAAAGCGTGTGATGATGCGCGACGAGATAGATTATCCTTTCCTGCTGATTTTCGGGTATATCCGTGTTAGAAAGAAACGATTTCGCGAGAATCGCGCCTTCTTTTTCCTGATAAGGTCCCGCGGTATTCCCGTATTTTTTCCTGCAGAGAGGACAGGCGATGTCGTGGATTATGGCGGAAGCCTCCAGAACAAACTGGGTGTCCGCGTCGAGACCTTCCAGTTCCCCGATGGTTTTTGCGTATGCCCAAACCTTCAGAAAGTGATTTATGTCGTGGAGATTACCCTCCGAAAAAGCTGTCATTTTTGCCGTCAGTTCTGCTATTGTCATCATAAAGACTCCCTTATTCAAAATTCCGGTTTTTCTTAGTTAAAATATACCATAGCCTGAAAGCTCATTCAAGTTTTGAGGTCTAATAAGTAGTGGAAAAAGATTGAGAAATATGTTAAAATCAGAATGTAAAGGAGGTTTGTCTATGAGATTTTTGGATTTGATAATTAAAAAAAGAGACGGCGGCCGTCTTACAAAAGAAGAACTGACATATTTTGCGAATGCAGCCGCAAAGGGTGAAATTCCGGATTATCAGATAGCCGCTATGCTCATGGCTATATATTTTAACAGCCTTGACGAGGAAGAAACCGCGGATCTGACCATTGCCATGGCGGAAAGCGGAAATATGATCGACCTTTCACATGTGAAAGGAATCGTTGTGGACAAACACTCCACTGGAGGAGTAGCCGACACGGTAACTCTTATACTGGCGTCTCTTGTGGCTTCCGCAGGAGTTCCTGTTCTGAAAATGTCCGGCAAGGGTCTGGGCTTTTCCGGCGGCACAATAGACAAGCTGGCGTCTGTTCCCGGTTTTTCTACTGAAATGCCTCTTGAGGAGGCTGTAAAACAGTGCGATGAGCATGGAATCGTAATTCTTCAGCAGATGGAGCGTCTCGCGCCTGCGGACAAAAAGCTCTATTCGCTGCGAAGTGTGACGGGTACTGTGGAAAGCATACCTCTTATTGCCGCCAGCGTTATGTCGAAGAAACTGGCAGGCGGAGCGGAGGCCATGGTGCTGGATGTTAAGTGCGGCACGGGAGCGTTCATGAAAAACGAGGAAGAGGCCAAAGCTCTGGCGGAGACTATGGTGAGCATAGGCAAAAACGCAGGCAGGCAGACAGTGGCTCTCATTACGGATATGAACCAGCCTCTGGGTATGTATATAGGCAACAGCCTTGAGATAATTGAGGCGGCGGAAGTCCTGAAGGGCAATGTAAAAGGCGATGTTCTGGATGTTACCATGGAGCTGGGCGCCCATATGATGGTCCTTGCGGAAAACGATGTTAATGACCTTGAAGAAGGCAGAAGAATACTTCTGGAAAATCTGCAGAACGGAAAAGGCCTTGCCAAATTCAGGGAATTCATTGAGATTCAGGGCGGAGACCCCAAAGTTGTGGATGATTACAGTCTTTTGCCTCTGTCTTCCATAAAAAGAGAGGTCCATGCGGATAAGGCCGGATATATCGGCATTATGGATACGGAAGCGCTGGGAAATGCCTTTGTGCTTACAGGCAGCGGACGGCTTAACAGCGATGACGAGCTGGATTACGGCGCAGGCATTATAATGAAGGTCCGCATAGGCGACAAAGTGGAAAAAGGCGATGTAATAGCCGAGATCTTCACGGAAAAGAAAGAGATTATAAATGAGGTGGAAGGAATGGTAGCGAAGGCAGTGCCTGTATGCGATGAAGTTCCCGAAAAACCTAAACTGATTAAATATACTATAAGCTGAATTCGGCGTTGCCGAGCGAAACAGACCTGTGGCCAGAATCCGCCTGAAATCGGATTCAATTAAAGAGCTTCGCACTGAAAAATAAAGTATATTGAAAAAATTGGATTTTCGAATAACTTGTTAATAGCTCATAACCTTCCTTTGCTTATTACACTGGGTCATGGGATGAAATCCCTTGCGGGTTCTTAGGGCAGAGCCCTAAGCCCTCGGAGAGCAGGGTTCTTAGGGGCAGAGCCCCTGAGCCGCCGGAGGCATATTCCCCGAGAGGAGATGATTGGTTGAAAGAAAAATTTGATATAAGCGGAATGAGCTGCGCGGCCTGCGTATCCCACGTGGAGAAAGCCGTCTGCAAGCTGGAAGGCGCCAAAGAGGTCAATGTAAGCCTTATGACCAACTCCATGACAGTAGTCCACGACGATAACCTTACATCACGTGAGATAATCGACGCAGTGACAAAAGCGGGCTACGGCGCGTCGCTTAAAGGCGAAAAGGACACAGCCGGAAGCGGCGCGTTAACGGAAATAGACGAAACCGCCGGCATGAAGAGGCGTTTCTTCGTGTCCCTGTGCTGTCTAATCCCGCTGTTCTATATCGGAATGGGCAAAATGCTGGGCTTTCCTCTGCCGGCAAGCTTTATCGCGCCTGAAAACGCAGTGAACTACGCGTTCACCCAGTTTCTTCTGGTGCTCCCCATTATGTTCATGAACAGGGTGTACTACGAAAGAGGTTTCCGTTCAATGGCCCTTGGCGCGCCCAATATGGACAGCCTAATCGCAATAGGCTCAATGACAGCCGTTGTCTACGGCGTGTTCGCTATTTACAGAATGTCCACAGGCATCGCCGCAGGAAATATGGATCTGGTGCATCATTACCTTTCCAACCTGTATTTCGAAGGCGGCGGAATGGTGCTTACGCTTATCACATTAGGCAAGTTCCTGGAAAGCCGTTCAAGAAAGAAAACCGGCCAGGCCATCGAAAAGCTTATGGACCTTTCGCCTAAAACAGCATTCGTCATAAGAGACGGCGTTGAAACGGAGATCCCCGTTGAGGAGGTCGTAATCGGCGATATACTGGCGGTCCGCCCCGGAGAAAGCATTCCCGTAGACGGAAAAATCGTTTCGGGCAGCACTTCCGTTGACGAAGCGGCAATCACAGGCGAAAGCATACCCGTTGAAAAAAGCGTCGGCGATACGGTAATCGGCGCCACAATCAACAAAACGGGATATTTCACAATGTCCGCGTCGCGTGTTGGCAGCGACACAACCATTTCAAAGATAATAGAGCTGGTGGAAGAGGCGGCGTCATCTAAAGCTCCTGTTTCCCAGCTTGCTGATAAAATAGCGTCAATATTCGTTCCCGCGGTAATCATTATAGCGGCGGCAGTGACTGTGATCTGGCTCCTTGTAACGAAGGATTCGGGATTCGCAATATCTATGGGCGTGGCGGTTCTGGTAATCTCCTGTCCCTGCTCCCTTGGTCTGGCAACGCCGCTGGCAATTATGGTCGGCACGGGAAAAGGCGCGGAAAACGGAATACTGATAAAATCGGCGGAAGCCCTTGAGATTGCCCATAACGTGGATACGGTGGTCCTGGACAAAACGGGCACCATAACAGAGGGCAAGCCGAGAGTTACTGATATAATTACTAAAGAAGGCGTTTCACAGCTTAAGCTCATTTCCATGGCGTCGGCGCTGGAGAAATTCTCAGAGCATCCCCTGTCTCTGGCGGTAGTGGAAAAAGCGGCCGAGGACCATGCGGCTGTGCGGGAAGGCGAGGATTTTAAGGCGTATTTCGGAAAGGGAATCGAGGGCAAAATCAACGGAAGCACATATTTCTGTGGAAATAAGGCGTTTATTGAGGAAATGGGAGTTTCCGCCGACAGCTTTGCCCAGGACTCCGAAAGACTTGCCATGGAAGGCAAAACCATACTGTATTTCGCGGATGAGAATGTACTCATGGGCATAATAGCCGTTGCGGATACTGTAAAGCCGGAGAGCAGGGACGCTATTTCGGCTCTGAAGAATATGGGCATGAAGGTGGTCATGCTCACAGGAGACAATAAGGTTACAGGCGAGGCCATAGCGGCCCAGACGGGAATCGACGAGGCTATCTGCCAGGTGCTTCCCGACAGAAAAGAAGAGGTCATCCGACAGCTTAAGGATGAGGGACATATTACCGCAATGGTCGGCGACGGAATCAACGACGCTCCCGCTCTGACCCGCGCGGATGTGGGAATCGCCATTGGTGCAGGCTCGGATATAGCCATAGAATCGGCTGATATCGTGCTTATGAAGAGCTCCCTTGCGGACTGCGCCGGAGCATTTGAGCTTAGCCGAGCAGTTATGAAAAACATCAGGCAGAATCTGTTCTGGGCGTTTTTCTATAACTCCTGCGCAATACCCATCGCGGCAGGCGTTTTATATCCGTTTTTCGGCATAAAATTAAGTCCTATGATAGGCGGAGCGGCAATGAGCTTCAGCTCCTTGTGCGTTGTTACAAATGCGCTTAGATTAAGAGGTTTTAAACCTTCATTATATAAAGAAAACAAAGTCAGTGAAACAAATAAAATCGAGGAAACGAAAGAGGTGTTATCTATGGAAAAAACAATGGTAATCGAGGGTATGAGCTGCAAGCACTGCTCAGCAAGAGTGGAGAAGGCTCTTCAGGACATCGGTGTTCAGGCGAAAGTTGATTTGGAGAAGAAGACCGCTCTGGTTACAATGGAAAACGCTGTTGAGGACGCAAAACTCATCAAAGCTGTTGAGGACGCAGGCTACGACGTTATTTCCGTAAAATAAGAAAACTGACAGAAGAGGGTATCGGGTGACCGGTACTCTTTTTTTTGCGTGACTTCGAGGATTCAGGGGCAGGGTATGGAGCGCAATGAATATGGAATATAGAAAAATGAATAGTGAATAATTATGGCGGGAATCCGCTAAGGCGGATTCAATTACAGTGCTACGCACCGAAAGATATTATTTTGCTGATATCTCGCCAAAGGTAATTTTAACTAAAAAAGAGTACTGGCCAAGGCCGGTACTCTTTTATGTAGTATTTTTTTGTTTTAATTATTCGATAACTTCAACGAATTCGGGAAGTGTGTAAATGTAGAAAGCGGCGCCGTTTTCAGGGTCGGGAGCTACTTTGCCGGTGATTTTAGCGTGAGTTCCGTCTGTAGGATAATCGTCTTCCTCAACACCTACGATTTTGAATGTTGTGCCGATGGACTGACCTGCGGCCTCATCTTTTTCGCCGATGCTGTAAGACATTCCTTTTGCGAAGTTGCTTACTGTACCGTCAACCTGGACAACCTGGCCTGTTGCGCGGCCGTTCTGGATCTCTGTGGAGAGGTTCTTCATAGCCTCGTAATCGCCGAATTCAACTGTTACGTCAACTGCTGAGAGATCTGCTGCGGATACAGCTTCTTCAACCGCGTCGCCGGCTTTTTCAACTGCGTCTCCAGCTTTCTCAACTGCTGCTGTTGCCTGGTCTGCTGCTTTTTCAACTGTGTCCTTTGCGCCGCAGCCTGTGAGTGCTGATGCAGACATTGCTGCGCAGAGGATGATTGCGAATAATTTCTTTTTCATTCTTTAAAGACTCCTTTCATATATTCACAATAAACATTTTTTAACGGCGGACAAACGCCGTCTTTGATGCCTTCATTTTAGCATAGGTTTCGGCGCCTGTCAATTTTTACAAAAAACGATTTTCCCTAAATATTAGGCAAAATTCGGCAAAAGGGAATGTTTTCGCGAGCCCTGAAAATAAAAATAAAATATCCAGAGCCGGGCGACAGAGTGATTTTACGTTTAGATTCTTCCTACAATATAATCGATGCTGACCTTATAGAAATCCGCCAGCTTTATCAAAAAATCGATGGGGATGGTGCGGATAGAGCAGAGGATAGAAGGACAGAAAAAAAGATTGTTGTATTCAAGCTGTTCTTTGGGACGTGACTATCTTTAATGAGTATTTCCAACAAAAATCTTAAGATTTGAACGATCCCCTTAGTTTTTGAAGGGGATTTTCTCTGTAATCAGCGCGAAATCTGAGATTTTATGGCTAAAATTAAAGAATTGACACCCGCATGAATGCAGATTATAATAAGCCTGTAAAAATTTGCGATAAAAGAGAAGAATGTGTTTGAGGAGCGAATTTAAAGGCGCACTGAAATGTGAAGGGCATATTCACGGGGCCTGCTCCGGTTGAAATTGTGTTGAGAAATGTAACAGTTGTATGAACCTTATTTGAAAGGAGAATTTATCTATGGATAACGTAAAAGCTTGTCCAAACTGCGGAAACCAGATTAACAGCAGCGCGTCATTCTGCCCCTATTGCGGACATAAAGTGGAACCGACGCCTCCTTCGGAAAGCCTCTGCCCGAACTGCGGTTCAAAACTGGATCCCGGCGTGAAATTCTGTTCAAACTGCGGAACCAAGGTGTCTGGCGAAGAACCGAAGAGCGCTCCCGAGGAACCGAAACAGACTGCTGCAGCTCCCGAGGAACCGAAACAGACTGCTGCAGCTTCCGAAGAGCCTGAACAGACTACTGCAGCTCCCGAAGAGCCTGAAAAGACTGCGGCAGCTCCCGAAGAACCGAAACAGACTACGGCGGCTCCTGAAGAGCCTGAGCAGAATAACGGTGCTTCAGAGCAGTCAGAGAAAAAAGCATACGCTTACGGACAGTCGGGACAGAACGGACAGCCGCAGAATCAGCAAAATCAGCAGAATCAGAGCAATTATGGCAGCCAGCAGCAGTTTGCTGATCAGGGCGAGCCCAGATATGTAGGCTTTGGGGAAGCCATAAAGCTGTTTTTCAAAAATTATGCTAATTTTACGGGAAGAGCTTCCAGAAGCGAATTCTGGTGGTCGGTGCTTCTTGTGGCTATTTTGAGCGGAATATTTTCACTTATACCGGTCGTCGGCATAGTGCTCAGGATCCTGATCTGGATACCCAGCCTGTCAATTACAATCAGGAGAATGCACGATATAAACAAGATGTGGACATGGATACTTATGGGACTTATTCCCTTTGTGGGCTGGATAATCATGCTTGTGTTCTGCGTAAGAAAAAGCGTTGGAGACAACAAATGGGGTCCTGTTTACAGAGATGGGGAATAATGATTTATATTTAATTTAATGTGAAACCATACGAACCCTTTCTGTTTGAGAAATTTTATCTTGAACGGAAAGGGTTTTTATTTTCTATGCAATTTACCAAATTGACACCCGCATAAATGGCTATTATAATAAAATTTAAGAAATTTTGTATAAAAAGAGGAGGATTTACATGAAGAAGAAAATTATGGCCGTGCTTCTTGCATTGGTTATGACGGTTGGGGTACTGCCGGCTACCGCTTTTGCCATCTCGAACGAAGGCTCATGCGGAGACAGCGCAACATGGTTTTACACAAAAGGCACATTGACAATTTCAGGCTCAGGCGATATGAGAGATTATGACAATGAGTCCAAAAAAGCGCCCTGGCTGAATTATTACACCAGCGAAATAACTAAAATCGAGATTGAAAACGGCATTACAGGCATTGGAAATTACGCTTTTTACAACTGCGCTAATGTTGACAAAATCGAGATTCCGTCAAGCGTGACAAAAATCGGAGACTTCGCTTTTTCTCACTGCGACGGTCTGACAAGCGTAAAAGTTCCCGGCAGTGTGAAAAATCTTGGACAAAACGCTTTCTACGGCTGCAAAAACCTTGAAACGGTTGAGATCGCAGGCGGTATTACAAGCATAGAGCCTCATACATTCGCGGCTTGCGAAAACCTTACAAAGGTCGTAATACCTTCAACGGTAAAGAGCCTGGGCGATTATGCTTTCGATTTCTGCAGCAGTCTTGAGGAACTGGAGATCCCCATCAGCGTTACCAAAATCGGATACAGAACATTCTATGACTGCAAGAGCCTTAAAACCATTTTCTACGGCGGCTCCGAGGACGACTGGTACAAAGTTACATTCGATAAGGAAAACTTCCCTCTGAACAAGGTGAAATTCCACGAAAAGAGCAAAACAACAGGAAAAGCCGGCGATTCCGATACAAAGCTTAAAGTTGTCGTGAACGGTAACGCTCTTTCCACAGACCAGCCTCCCGTAATAGTTGAAGGCAGAACGCTTGTTCCTCTCCGCGCTATCTTTGAGGCTCTGGGAGCTTCCGTTGACTGGAATAACGATGAAAAGAAGGTTACAAGCACAAAAGGCTCTGATACAATAACTCTTGTAATCGGCGAAAAGAGACTTCACAAGAACGGAAAAGAAATCGTTCTGGACGTTCCCGCTCAGATTGTAAACAGCAGAACAATGGTTCCCGCGAGAGCTGTTTCCGAGGCTCTGGGAAGCAAAGTCGACTGGAACGGAGACACAAAGACAGTTACGATTACAGGCTGATTTTGAAATATTTTGAATATAACCGAATAAGTTTAAGATGCCCTTCCGCATATGCGCGGAAGGGTGTTTTTTTGTGGTGTGGCGGTAATTGACACTTCTTTAGAGGATTATTATAATTGAATTAATCGTAAAAGAAAAATTCGAAAGGAGGATTTTCATGAAAAGAAGATTTTTGCCCATGTTTCTGGCGGCGGTTATGACGCTGGGAGCCTTTTCGGTTTCCGCTATGGCGGAAGAGCCGGATTCCGGGCAGGAAACGGGAATAGCGGCTGCCGGAGAAGAAATGCCCGCAAGGGATATTTCCGAAAGCGATTCATATCCGATCATCATAATTCCCGGAATTATGGGAAGCAAGCTTTACAAGGACGAAGGACTGACTAACCTCATTTGGGTGGACAAGGTAAAACTTGTGTTAGGCGGTGTGGATCTGGGTGATATGCGAATAAGCAACACCTTGTATACAAAGGGATTCTTTCTGGAAGGCGAGCAGAAAGAATATGGCACTATTGACGTCTGCAAGGAGCTTGTGGATTTTCTGTGCGGTGAATACGGAAGCGGAAGAGATATATACCTTTTCTCATACGACTGGCGAAAAAGCGGCGCGGACGCTGCGGAGGAGCTTAAAAACGCCATGGCGGCAAAGGGTATAACCAAAGCGGATTTCATATGCCACAGCGCAGGCGGACAGGTAATGGGACAATACGCCAATAATGACGGCAATATGGACAGCATAAACAAGGTCATCTGCCTCGGGTCGCCTTTTGAAGGCTCTCCCAAGCTTGTGAGAGCCGTTTTGACAAACTATGTTACAGGCGACAGGTTTTCGGATACAGTCCTTGCGTCAAAAGGAATGACCAAAGATATAAAAGCTGGATTTCCCGGCGTGGGAGAAATGGCTCCTACATCTGAATACTGGAGCGCAACCGATAAAAACGCTGTTCTTACGGGGACTGAAATAGACAGCGGCAAGTCCGTATACAAACTGACATATGACGAAAGCGCGGAAGCCTATGCAGGAATACTCAAAAGTATGTACGGTGAATCGGGATATGCCGATATTATTTCCGAACAAAACAATGTGAAAAACGGCATTAATAAGCTGATTGACACGGGCAATGCCTATTTTGCCATAGGCGATTCCAAAAAGACGGTCACAGGTATAATTCTTGAGGAAAAACAAGGCGGACCGGTTATTGTGGACATGAACTACGGACAGGGAGACGGAGTCGTACCCATTACATCCGTAAATATGCTCGGAAGCGTAAACAGCAACTTCGGATATTTTGGATTGGAGCATACTGCTCTGGCGGGAAGCGCATCTTCCGGCGAATGGACAAATCTGAAACTGTGGATAAAAGACATTCTGGACGGAAATGCGGGCGGATATATTCCTCGTGAGCCTTATAAGGCAAAATATACAGTGATCCGTGTATCGTCCTCGGCTGACGCCAAAATCGAGCTGAACGGCAGTTCCTTAAACAGCGCTTCGGATAATTATTCCGACTCCGCAAGTTTCGGGCAGCTGGATGTTATAGGGGAAAACGAGGAAATCAAAATGTTCTGCGTGGACTCCGGAAAAAACTACAACATTACCCTTACCGGAAACGAGACCGGAAAAATGACCTATACGCTGAGGTTTTATGACGAGAACGGAGTTCTTGAGGACGAAAGGACCTTTGTTCAGGTGCCTGTGACGGCAAACACCGTGATTTCCACAAAAGCGGTTCAGAACAAGGATACTGTTTTGAATGTGGATAAGGATAACGACGGCAAGACGGACAGCACATGGACAGGCGGAGAAAATGCCGTAGTTTTCAAGGAAGATAAAAACGTCAATCATCCAACACCTTCAGGCGGAGGCGGAGGAGGCGGCGGTGGCGGCGGAGCCGTCAAATACACACTGACCTACGAGACAAACGGCGGAACTAAAATCGCAAATGAAACAGTAACGTCAGGTACTACTGTAAATCTTGAGGGCAAGACTCCGACAAAAGAAGGCTTTGCTTTCACAGGCTGGTACAGCGACAAGGAGCTTAAAAACAAGATTACTTCCATAGAAATTGATTCCGCGAAGACAGTTTATGCCGGCTGGAAAGAAATTAATAAAGAGCCGGTAAAACCTGATGTGTCCGAAGAAAATACGCCTTTAATCGTTGTTAAAATAGACAGCAGGGATTACAAACTCAACGGAAAAGACATGAAAATGGATTCCGCTCCTTTCATTGACGGAAACGACAGAACAATGCTTCCCGTAAGGGTCGTGGCAAACGCTTTGGGAATTTCCGATGACAACATCGGGTGGGACAACCAGACAAAAACAGCTTCATTCAAGAGAGAAGATGGAAAGATCGTTTCATGCACCGTAAATTCCAATATTATCAAAATCGGTGATGAGGAAGTTGAAATCGATACTGTTCCCGTAATCAGAAACGACAGGATCTATCTTCCCATGAGAGCTCTTTTCAACGCGTTTAACGTATCTGACGAGAATATTATCTGGGACGGAGCGGCGCGCACCGTAACGGTAACAAAAAAGGCGTGAATCAAAAAAATAGATCCCCTTCATTTTCGAAGGGGATTTTTTGTATGGCAAAAATATCCGCCTGACTGGGAGATACTTCTCTATACTCTTAATTGACACTGAATACAGGGATTATTATAATTAAATCAGTGGAAAACTGAGAGGAGGATTTCCGTGAGAAGGAAATTGCTGCCGGTTATTCTGGCGTTTATTATAATATTCGGAATGCTGCCCGCGGGAGCTTATGCGGAGGAAAGCGCGGCGCCCATCGTTGTGGTTCCCGGGATCATGGGAAGCAAGCTTTATAAAAATTCAAATCTGACCGATATGGTATGGGGAGCCGACAGAGCAGTTGTTTTCGGGAATTTGGGCAATCTTCACATAATCAGTGATCTGCACACGAAAGGCTTGGTTCTGGAAGGCCGCAAAAGAGAATACGGAACAAGAGACGCATACAAAAATCTTGTGGATTTTCTCTGCAGGGAATACGCGGGCAAACGGGATGTATACTTTTTCTCCTATGACTGGCGGAGAAGCACTGCGGAGGCGGCGGACAAACTCCATGAGGCCCTTGACAAAGCGGGTATAGAAAAGGCGGATTTCATATGCCACAGCGCAGGCGGACACATTATGAGCCATTATGTGATGAATGATGAGTACAGGGAAAGCGTGAACAAGGTCATCACTCTGGGCACACCCTATGAGGGAGCGAATAAACTGCTTGTAGCGGTGTTTACGAACCATATTCTGGGAGATTATTTTCCGGATTCGGTGCTTGAATCCAGAGGATTGACTAAATACGTTAAGCTGAGCCTTCCCGGTGTCGGGGAGCTGGCGCCTTTCGCGGAATACTGGGATAATGCGCCAGGAAACGCTGTTCTGGCGGAAGCTGTTGCTGACAGCGAAAATTCGGTTTACAGAATGATATATGACGAAAGCTCCGGAGCCTATATCCGGATTATGAAGGACATTTACGGTGAAGATGGTTATGAGGAAATATCCTATGCCCAGGCAGAAGTGGGAAGAGGTATGGAAAGGCTCATAAGCATGGATAACGCTTATTTTATAATGGGCGACACGAAAAAGACAGTAACCGGCATCGTTCTTGAGGACAGAGAAAACGGTCCCGTTATTGTGGATCTGGGATACGGTCCGGGAGACGGAACCGTGCCATTGCTTTCCGCGAATATGCTGGAAAGAGCGGAAGGCAGAGCGGCGTATTTTGATCTGGACCACGGCGGTATTATGGGAAATACATATGACCGCGACTGGGAAAATCTGAAACGTCATATAAAGAATATACTTGACGGAAAGGCAAACAGGTATAAACCCAGAAATGCTCATAAGGGCGAGTATACCGTGATCCGCATTCAGTCCACAGCGGACGCCAAGGTCGAGCTGAACGGAAAGGTCCTTAACAGCGATACATATAACTATTCCGGATTTGCAGGTTTCGGACGCATGGACGTCATAGGAACCCATGACGACATAAAGATGTTCTGTTTGGATTCAGGGAATGATTACAGAATCGTAATTAATGGCAAAGAAAAGGACAAAATGGACTATACGGTGCGGTTTTTCGATGAGGACGGAGAGCTTTTGGACGAAAGGACATTCGTACAGGTTCCGTTGACGGCGGATACTGTGATTTCCACCGCGGCCAGCCAGGATGAGGATACGGTCCTGAATGTGGACGAGAATAAGGACGGTGAAATAGACCGCACATGGACAGGTGGAGAAAACGCTGTGGTTTTCAAGCCGGATCCAAAGCCTTTAACCGTAAGATACGTGTATAATGACGGCGTGACTCCGGACAGAGTAATAAATGCCACATCGGGAGGAAGAGCGGGCAAGCCGGAGGAGCCGGAAAGAGAGGGCTATGTATTTGCGGGATGGTTTGTGGACAGAAGGGACAGGGAACCCTTTGATTTCGGAAACATAATCCAGGATGACATGGTTCTGACTGCAAAATGGAAAAAGCTCTATTCCGTAAGCTTGAAAACAAGCCCGGGCGGAACGGCATATGTATCGCCCAATAAGGCGGTGTCAGGCGAAAAAATTACTGTGACGGCAATTCCGGACGCCGGTAATGAGACTGCGCTGGTAATGTATACTCCAAAAATGGGGACCTCAGCTGGCATACTGAATCAAATGAGCTTTATAATGCCTGAAAGGGATGTAGTGGTCACAGTGAATTTCAGAAAGACGGAGTAAAGACGTCTCTCAGCGATGGGAGCGAAGGAAAAACGGCCTTATGGGTGGAGAAACGGTTCATTTTACTGAAAATACGGGCTTCATTATGCCTGAAAGGAATGCGGCCGTAAGGGCTGCGTATAAAATGAAAATGCCAAAGACCGCTTACCGGAATATCAATGGGTAAGTGTGTTGACAACAGAAATACTTTGTAATTCATGTAAAAACAGGATTATCCCCTTCATTTCCGAAGGGGATTTTTTTCGG
>JAFWDD010000059.1 GCA_017534115.1 Bacillota bacterium
TTATCGGCTATACTTAACCTTTACGCTTTCAGAAATCTATCCAATATAAATCCGTCTTTTGTGCGAAGCACTTTATTGAATCCGCTTAGCGGATTCTTACCTCAATTAGTCCCTAACGGGGACGGCTTCATTAGCAAAGCGGCTTCATTCCTTCATTTGCGAAGCAAACTTCATTGCGCCCATAGGGCGCTTCGCCCCTTGACCCCGTGTACTTTGTATAATAAGGTTATCGGCTATATTTAACCTTTACACTTTCAGAAATTTATCCAATATAAATCCGTCTTTTGTGCGAAGCACTTTATTAAATCCGACTTTAGGCGGATTCTGACCTAAGCTGCGCTTGCGCAATTTAGCTCGGCTGAAAGCCGAATTTAGCTTCCCGCAGGGAAATTTAGCTTGCTTTAGCAAATTTCGCTTTCTATCGCGGTACCGCTAAATACACTGCCGCCGCCAGCATCCAAAGACCTATTATCAGGATAAAATGCCCGCTTCGGGTTTCCCTTATTTTTCTTATGCCCTTTACCGTGCCAATAATGCCGAAAACAAAGAGCAGCACCATGGGAATAAACATCTTTCCTCACCCTTTTCTCACTGATAAATATCTCTGTTTTGTCTATTTTATTACATTAAATTTTCCTTTTCAATAAATGCGGCGGATATTAAGAAAATCGTATGGATTGCGTAAGATAAAAGAAGTTTAAATTCAATTTTTCACTCTCCCAGGGCTCAGGGCTCTGCCTTAAGAATCCGCAATGGACACTGTGCCTCCGGCGGCTTAGGGCTCTGCCCTAAGAACCCGCAAGGGACTTCGCCCCTTGACCCGTGTACTTTGTATAATAAGGTTATCGGCTATACTTAACCTTTACGCTTTCAGAAATCTATCCAATATAAATCCGTCTTTTGTGCGAAGCACTTTATTGAATCCGCTTAGCGGATTCTTATCTTAATTAGTCCCTAACGGGGACGGCTTCATTAGCAAAGCGGCTTCATTCCTTCATTTGCGAAGCAAACTTCATTGCGCCAAAGGCGCGTCCTCCCGAAAATGCCCAGGAGTTCTTCATGAACTATATACTCCGAAAAACCGAATCTCAGCACAAAATAAAATTTCTCGCGGCATTTTCGGGAATTAAAAAAGGACCGTTTGCACGGTCCTGATTTTTTCTTGTTTATTCTGCTTTTGTAAATACGATCTCGCCCAATGTCTTGTCATTCATTGTAAGAATGCCGCCTTCCAGCGTACCTGAGGAGAATTCTCCGCTTTCTTCGTCTGTGATGGTTACTTCGCCGTTTTCAAAAGTGTAAGCGCCTGTCATCATGTTTTCGGGGAAGGATTCCGCAATGGCCTCGTCGCTATATTCCTGTGCTATATAGTCCTCAAGACTCATGCCCATCATCTCGGAAAGCGTTTCGTCCGAAAGCTCCTCGCCGGCAAGGGCGTTAAATGTAGCGCGCATATAATCGGCAAACTGCGCACGAATCGTGTCTGCGTCTGTAGCAAGTCCGTATGACAGCTGGAATGTATCATCCTCGCTGAATACCAGAGTGCATTGCAGATTGAATTCTTTTACATAATCCTTAACGCTGAGGTCCAGACCCATCTGATTCTGCATTTCCTCGTCCGCGCCTTCCGCGAATGAGTCAACCATGTTGATCGGTTCGGACTGCCATGTGCCTTCAAGGGTTACTTCCTCTTCCGCCAGTTTCTCAAGTTCCTTTACTGTATCCGCAACAACGCCGCTGTCCTTGCTTCCGCACGCCGCAAGGGAGAACACCATAACTGCCGCAACAGCCGCCGCCGCGATTCTTCTGAATTTCTTCATAAGCTTTTTACCTCCTTGTGTCTTTAAATGCCTGTGTTAGTCTTATTATAGTTTATCCCTACGGGATTAGTCAATAAAATTCGACATAAGTCTTACTCTCCGTGCCTCCGGCGGCTTAGGGCTCTGGCTGTGCCTCCGGCGGCTTAGGGCTCTGCCCTAAGAACCCGCAAGTTCTCGGGGTCCCCAAAATGCTGAAGTGTAACGTAAGCATTTTGGGGTAAAACTTCATCCCTTGACCCGTGTAGTATACAGGGCAAGGTTATCGGATATACGTTAACTTCTCACTTTCGGAATCTCACGAGGCTTCTGAATTGTGCCGTAGGCACTTTATTGAATCCGGCTTCAGGCGGATTCTGACCATAATTAGCCCTCAAAGAGGGCGGCTTCATAGCGAAGCGCTTCATTTCTTCATTAGAGCCGAAGGCTCGTCTTCATTATACTTTCATTGCGCCGCAGTCGCTTTCTTTTATATTTCGCCGAAAGACGATTTTAATCAACCTTCTCAAAGGTCAGAACTCCGATCTCGCCGTAATCCATCGTAATAACTCCGTCCTCGTATGTACCGGTCACGTTTTCGTCCAGACTCAGATTGGTGCCGTCGAATGTGAAATTGCCGTGAACCGAATCCTCCGCGAACATCTCGCTGAGAGCCTCGTTGCTCAGCTCATCATCGGCGAATGTGCTCATGTCGACCTCATATTTCTCCAGAATCTCCGCGTCCGTCAGCTCTTTGCCTTCCTTTTCGTTGAAAACGTCTCTGATGTACTCGGTGTAACCCTCACGGAAAGAATCTCCCTCAATAGCCGCCGAAAGAGACGTGTCATAGGTGCCGTCCCCGTTGAACGTCAGATTGCAGATAACCGTAAAATCGTCTATATAGTCCGCCAGACTGATAGTTGTGCCGAAGCCCTGTTTCATGGACTCGTCCACGCCCTGGGCGAAATACTCCGTAAGGTCGATCTTGTTGGATTCCCATGTGCCGATAAGCTCCTCCGCTTCCATTTCCGCCATGGCGTCTTCCATCTGCTTAAGGCTCTCCTCCGCTATCTTCGCGTTATTCTGGGCCTGCTCCACAAGCTCTTTTGTTCTACCGCAGGCGCTCATGGAAACCGCCATTACAGCGGCCGCCGTTATTATTGCAAGTCTTCTGAATTTTTTCATATGAATAACTCCTCCTTCTCCGCAATTTTATTTTTGAAATATTATACCAGATTTTGCCAGTGTTGAACAGGAGAAATCCCATTGGCCGCGTCCCGCCGTAGGCAATAAAAAAGGACCGCAAACGCGATCCCTTTATTTTCGTTAAATTATGCTTTTGTGAATACGATGCCGTCCATATCGATGTAGTTTGTTAAGTCAAGTGTAAGAGTCTGGCCATCGAATGTTCCTGCGGATGTGCCTAAATCATCATCAACAAGCTCGAATGTTCCGTCTGTTTCGCTGTATGTACCTGTGTATGTTGAAGCTCCGAACAGGTTGTTCATTTCTTCTTCTGAGAAGAACTCTGCTGTTGCTTCCTTAAGGTCAGCTGTGCCGAATACCTCAACAAGCTCTGCCTCTGTTAAAGGTGTGCCGCCGTTATCGTCTGTAAGCACGTCATTGAGGTACTGTACATAAGCCTCCTGGAATGCTTCAATATCTACATCTGTTGCCATATCCATTGTGTATGTTTTGTCAGCGTTTAATGTAAGTGTGATATTTTCTGTCATTGTAGGAATGTACTCGCTGAATTTGCGGTCTCCGCCTGCGTCCATTCCGCTGTCAAAGCCTGCGCCGTAAGATGCTGTTGTGTCAGCAGTTGCTTTCCATGTGCCTTCAAGTGTAACCTTCTTGCTTCCGCCGCAGCCTGCAAGAGAAAATACCATAACCGCAGCCACGCCTGCTGCTAAAAATTTTCTGAAATTCTTCATTTAAAATAACCTCCTCAATCTAATTTATTTGAATGTGCTATTTTTATTATATTCTATTTTCAGTAAATAAGTCAATAGAAAGTGTACAAATCCCTTTTGCATCCGCCCGGAAATCAAAAAGGAAGCACGACGCGAAAACCGTACTTCCCTTTTATAATGGCGCGAAAATTTCCTCTTGTTACCTTATTTAATAAAAAAATCTACAATGTCCTTTAAATAATTTCTAAAAGGATTTTATCCGCATTTTTCTGTCTTCAATTATGATGTTCGCATCGATGTTCTTCTCCGTGTTCATGTCCGCACTGATGTCCTTTTCCGTGCATATGTCCACACTGATGTCCTTCCCCATGTTCATGTCCGCATTGATGCTCTTCCCCGTTACGATGTCCGCATTCTGCGTCGGGGTCATAGGAAAGATTTCCCGCTAAAAACGCTTCCGCCGCCGAATCAGCGTTTCCCTGCGCGCCGGGATAAATTTTAATTCCCGTCTCCGCCATAGCCGTTCTTGCGCCCATTCCGATTCCTCCGCAGATAAGGACGTCTGTGTCCGCCATTTTCAGCAGTCCCGCCAATGCGCCGTGGCCTATTCCGTTGGCGCTCAGGATTTGTTCGGACACGATCTTTCCGTCTTCAACATCGTATATCTTGAACTGTTCGGTACGTCCGAAATGCTGGAAAATCTGCCCGTTTTCATATGCAACCGCTATACGCATTACATTACTTCCCTTCTTATTAATATTGATGGAAAATTTTGATATTATCTGATAATTTCCGCCGGCTATCTGAAGACGTTTGCCTTCCACGATGACCTTTGACAGCTTTTTCCGCGCGCTGTCATATATAGCCGTAACCGTTGTCCGGGCAACGCCCATGCGTCCGCCGCACTGCTCCTGAGTCAGGCCTCCATAATCGATTAATCTAATTGTCTCGTATTCATCCAGCGAAAGGATGATCGTTTCTGTTCTGCCGGGGTCATCAGGCGAAAAACTCCAGAAATCCGGATAGCTGTGAATATTGCGGCAAAGTGGTTTCCTGGGCATGGCGCACCTCTTTTCTGACATATGTCGGATTTATTATAACGCCGATAATGACATATGTCAAGTAAAAACTCTCCCTCATGGCGCTGCAATCACTCTTATCTTTCGCCCTTTTTCTTTTTCCCAAAAGGCGACACAATGAGCAGAATCATGACGATTGCGTAAACCGCGTAAATCGTTCTTGTCACGTTTCCGCTCCAGGGGAAGTTTCCTTCCGGGTGCCTAAGGGCATAGGCAACGAAGGCCGCGGCGGCAATGAGCATTATTATTCCTGTAATCCGGGTCTTCCTCATATCCCAACCTCTCCTTTTCTACCATACCCTGTCCTTGTCAAAATTCCTGAAAGCACCGTCAGCGCTTCCGGCCGTTACAACTCCTGCGGCATCTGCATAAAAGCCTTTTTCCGCGATTTTATCTTCGCAAAACTTTACCAGAGCCGTCATATGCCCGTCAAAATCATCGGAAAGTACCTGACTGCCGTCCTTCAGGTCCTTCTGCAGGGTCTGTGCCAGCTCTTCGCTTATGTTCACGTGTATTTCATATATAAAAGGCTTGTCTCCGTACTCAAAGGACAACTCCTCGTATTCACAGCCCGATTCCGTGAGGAAATCCGCAAGCTCCGCCTCGATTTCGTCCTTTTCATCCGCGGAAAGGGTACGGATGACCGCATCCTCGTCAGGGTTTTTGCTGACGCGTCCGCAGGCGGAAAGAGGTGCGAGAGCAAGAGCTAATATAAGTAAAAAAACAGGTTTTTTCATTTCTTTTCCTCCAGTTTGTATTTATATATATGACGATTCGGAAGCCGGGAATGTTTCAGCTTTTAAAAAAGTTCAGGGTTTCACCTTTGGGAGCGTCAGTCTCCCTCTGAGGGAGTTTTATTCAGCCAAGAATTTGCCCTTAGGCGAGAAATAAAGAGCTGTGCGCAAAGTGCTTTAACTGAATCTGCCAAAGGCTGATTTTTACCATAGCCCGGCAAAGCCGGATTTAGCTAAGAAATGGCGGTACATTACATACCGCCATAATTTACACATTTTCAATTTCCTTCTCCGAACATTCTTTACTGAACCGTAACGGATTTCGCCAGATTTCTCGGTTTATCAATATTTGTGCCCAGATTATATGCCATATAATAGGCGAAAATCTGAGAAACGATGTTTGCCAGAAGAGGACTTACCATAGGATGTGTCACGGGAATATAAACCACGTCGTCACACTCCTGGGCCATGTCCTTATTGCCGTCAACGGCGATTCCGAATACCTTGGCGCTTCGCGCCTTGACCTCTTTGATATTGCTGAGGGTGTTTCTAAAAAGCTCCTGCTGGGTAGCGATGGCCACCACAAGGGTCTCCTCCTCTATCATTGCGATAGGCCCATGCTTCAGCTCTCCCGCAGCGTAGGCCTCACTGTTTATATATGCGATCTCCTTCAGCTTCAGGCTGCCTTCCATGGAAACCAGGTAGTCGGCGCCTCTGCCGATGAAGAAAACGTTTTTCGCTTTGTAATATTTATCGGCAACTGCGCGGATCTCCTCCGCTTTTTCCAGGACATCCTCTATGTCGTCGGGAAGAGTGTACAGGGACGCTTTTATCTCCTCAAATTCCAGAACGCTCATTTTGCCCATCTGCATAGCGATATGGCAGGTGATAAGGTACATGGCCGTTACCTGGGCGGAAAACGCTTTTGTGGACGCTACGGCGATTTCGGGGCCCGCCAGGATATAGAAAACCTCGTTGGCCTCACGGGCGATTGAGCTGCCGATGGCGTTGACCACGGCCAGGACCTTTGCGTTATGGCTTTTGGCGATTTTAACTGCTTCCTTGGTGTCCGCTGTCTCACCGGACTGGGAAACGGCGATAACCAGTGTGCTTTCGTCCAGAATGGGGTCCTTATATATGAACTCGCTGGCAACCTCGGCAACTACGGGGATACGCGCGATTTTTTCTATGAAGTATTTGCCTAAAAGTCCGGCGTGGTATGCCGTACCGCAGGCAACAACGTAAATTCGGTTTATTTTCTCCAGATCGGATTTATCCAGAGAAATGCCCTCTAAATTTACCCGGTGTTCCGCGGGCGGAAGCTTGGAAAGAGCCAGATCCTTGACGATTCTGGGCTGTTCGTATATCTCCTTCAGCATAAAGTGCTCGAAGCCGCCTTTTTCCGCCGCGTCAAGGGACCATTCCACTTTGAACACGTTTTTATTTACAGGGTCGCCGTTTATGTCGTAGATCTCCACGGAGTCCGCTTTCACAACGGCCAGTTCGTATTCGTCCAGTATATACACGTCCCGGGTCCGTTCCAGAATGGCCGGGATATCCGACGCGATATAGTTCTCGTCCTTTCCCAGGCCGATAATAAGCGGGCTGTCCTTTTTGGCCGCGATGATGGTGTCTGGAAAGTCCTTGCAGATGATGCCAAGGGCGTAGGCGCCTTCCAGCATATCCAGGGTTTTCCTTACGGTCTCGAAGAAATTCTCGCCGTCATAATTATAATGGAGCAGGTGGGCTATGCATTCAGTATCCGTATCGGAGATGAAGCGGTAGCCTTTTTCCGTCAGGAGAGCCTTTATCTCAAGATAATTCTCGATTATGCCGTTATGGACTACTGCGAAGGTTTTGTCCTTGCTCAAATGAGGGTGAGAGTTGATATCGGAAGGCGCGCCGTGGGTGGACCAGCGGGTATGGCCGATGCCTATTGAGCCGGTTACCGGACGGCGGTCCAGTTTTTCCAGAAGGTTTTTCAGTTCGCCTTTGGATTTACGTACCTCTATGCCTCTTTTATTTATTACGGCGATGCCGGCGGAGTCGTAACCCCGGTATTCCAGTTTGGAGAGGCCGTCCGTGATGCAGCCGCTCGCCTCGCCGTGTCCTATATATCCCATTATTCCACACATATCTAAATCTCCTTCTTCTTTTCTTGGGGCTCTGCCCCAAACCCAGCTCAGGGCTCTGCCCTGAGAACCCGCTTAAGGCTCTGCCTTAAGAATCCGCAAGGGACTTCGCCCCTTGACCCCGTGTAATAAGTATGTGAAGGTTATCGGCCATAATACAGCTTTTTGCCTTCGGATACTCATGAGGTAATTGGCGGGTTCAATTATTTGCCAATTTATATTTTTGAAAACATATACTCTTTTGGTATATGTTCGATTTTTCTGTGTTTTTTCTTTTTTACTCCCTTTTAAAGGCACGCCGTCCTTTTGGCTGACTGAGGGAGTCCTTCCGATTATCGATAATCTGAATCTTAGCCGCGGACTTCTCTTGCCGACACACAAAGCCATGCGCTCAGGGGATTCCGTTTCCCGTCAGTTTCGCGCGCAGGCGGCCGTATGGTAAAGATATCCCTTTAGCCGCAGTCCTTCCCCGAAAATGTCTGAGCGAAGCGGGAGTCGGAGCGAATCATTTTCGTCAGCACCCGTGTCCGATTTGTCAA
>JAFWDD010000060.1 GCA_017534115.1 Bacillota bacterium
CCATTATGGTGAAGCCCATGCCTGTCCGCTCTTCGTTAGGCTTTGTTGTGAACAGAGGCCGCATGGATTTTTCGATGTTTTCTATTCCGCACCCGAAATCCTTTATTGAAACCATAAGAGTTCTTTCTTCCAAGGTCATTTCCATCTCGATTATTCCGGAATACTCTTCATAGGCATGAACCACACAGTTGGTAACTGCTTCGGAAACAGCGGTTTTTATATCCGAAACGTCTCCGACGGAAGGATCCAGAGGAGCAATAAACGCCGATACGCATATTCTGGCAAAAGCGGTATTTTGCGGCAGCGCCGGAAAGGAAATGTGTGTTTTATTATCAAAATTCATTTGTTTTTTTCCTCCTTGAGATATTTTAAAGCTTCGTCAACATTCCTTTTTATGGGGACTATGCCGGCAACACCGGAAACGGTGAGGATCCTGCGGGTATTTATGCCGGCGCCGCAGAGAACGAGCTTTCCTCCGGAGCTTTTCAGGTATTTGTATCTGCCTAAGATCAAGCCTATTCCCGAGCTGTCCATGAACGTGACGTTTCTTAAGTTTATAATCAGGTTTCTGGCACCGCGTGCCATGAGCTCCGCCTGCAGAATGTCCTTTATCCGATGTATGCACGACTGGTCTATTTCGCCGTAAAGGTCGGCAATTATGTTCTCCAGTTTTTTGGTTGTTTTTATTTCCATAAATTATCTCCTTTTTCAGTTATCTCACTATTTAATTTCACTCGGATTTGAGTAATCCTTTTAAAATTTAACGACAAATTATTTGACTAAAGTGAAATTGGGTGTAAATATTACGGAATTTGATATAAATTTTTTTATAATTTTGGTATTTGTCATTATTGCGCATGGAATAATAATTATGTAAAATATAATTGTGGTTTTTGTTTTTTTACGGTAAAGCATTGAAAGGAACAGATTTTTATGGATAAAAAAAGTTTGTATGTTGAAGATAAACTCGGCGAAGAGTGCGGAGTTTTCGGTATTTTTAACAATGATGACAATGACAGCGGCCATATGGCTTACTACGGCCTTTACGCTCTTCAGCACAGAGGACAGGAAAGCTGCGGTATAGCTGTTATAGACGATACTGTTGTAAAAACATATAAGGATATGGGCCTTGTAAACGAGGTTTTTGACGATGATATTCTGGATGGACTCAAAGGCAATATTGCCATAGGTCATGTAAGATATTCCACAACAGGCGGAAGCAACAGGATCAATTCCCAGCCCATAATTTCAAAATACGCAAAAGGCATACTGGCGATAGCTCACAACGGAAATATATCCAACGCATCAAAGCTGAGGATGGAAATGGAGCACAGAGGTCTTATTTTCCAGACCTCCAGCGATCCTGAAATAATCGCGTATCTTATAGCGGCTGAAAGAGTAAAAACTACCAGCCTTGAAAACGCGGTAAACAGAATGATGGATGTTGCCAAAGGAGCATATTCCCTTGTTATTATGAGCGCTAAAAAGCTCGTAGGCTGCAGAGATCCTCTCGGAATGCGTCCTCTGGTACTGGGCAAAGTGGGCAATTCTTATGTGCTGGCATCAGAAACCTGTGCATTGGATGGAATCGGCGGAGAATTCATTCGTGACGTGGAGCCCGGTGAAATTGTAGTAATTGACAAAGACGGAGTTCGTTCCATAAAAGACCATTGCGGAAAAGTTCCTTCAAAGTTCTGTATATTTGAATATGTATATTTCGCAAGACCCGATTCTATCGTAGAGGGTTTAAGCGTTCATGAAGCCCGCAGAAGAGCAGGAAGGATCCTTGCAAAAGAGCATCCTGTGGAAGCGGATATGGTAATAGGCGTTCCCGACTCAGGACTTGACGCTGCGCTGGGTTATGCCGAAGAATCCGGCATTCCTTACGGAATCGGACTTATTAAAAACAGATACATCGGAAGAACCTTCATAGCTCCTACACAGGGCGCCAGAGAAGATGCTGTAAAGATCAAGCTTAACGCTATGAGAGCTACTGTTGAAGGCAAAAGAATAGTTATGATAGACGACTCTATCGTTAGAGGAACGACCTGCGGAAGGATCGTAAAGATCCTCAAGGACGCAGGCGCCAAGGAAGTGCACATGAGAGTTTGCTCACCGCCTTTCTTATGGCCCTGCTATTACGGCACGGACGTACCCTCAAAAGAACACCTTATCGCTTGCAGACTCAATGCCGATGAAATCTGCAAGCAGATAAACGCTGACAGTTTGGGATACCTTTCACTGGAAGGTCTGCACAAAATAGGTGAGGGAGCTCATACTACATTCTGCGACGCCTGCTTCACAGGAAATTATCCTACAGTCACACCTGAAAAGGAGATGGAGAACGTAGATGAGAAAGAAATACGAAAGTCCCTTAAATTCGAGATACAGTACTGATGAGATGCTCTATATATTTTCTCCGGAAAACAAATTCAGGACGTGGAGAAAATTATGGGTTGCCCTTGCCGAATCGGAAAAAGAACTTGGGCTGGACATCTCTGACGAACAGATAGAAGAACTTAAAAAATATCAGGACAATATAAATTTTGAGGTTGCGGAAGCCCGGGAAAAGGTAGTGCGCCACGATGTAATGAGCCATGTTTACGCTTACGGTGAACAGGCAAAAAGCGCCAAGCCAATAATCCATCTGGGAGCAACCAGCGCCTATGTGGCGGATAATACGGATGTTGTCGTAATGACGGAAGGACTGCGCCTTATAAAAGCTGAGCTTTTGGAGGTAATAAAGGCCCTTCGGGATTTTGCGGACGAATACAAAAGCCTTCCCACATTGAGCTTTACTCATTTTCAGCCTGCACAGATCTCCACTGTGGGAAAAAGAGCCTCACTATGGCTTCAGGACCTTTTGATGGATTTCGGAGAGGTTGAGCATCAGCTGGGAAACATGAAACTTCTTGGCTGCAAAGGCACAACGGGAACACAGGCAAGCTTTCTGGAGCTTTTTGAAGGCGACGAGGCAAAGTGCGTAGAGCTGGATAAGAAAATATGCTCAAAAATGGGCTTTGATTCAGCTTTTGCCGTTTCCGGACAGACTTATCCCAGAAAGCTGGATTATCAGGTTTTAAGCGTGCTTTCCGGCATTGCCCAGAGCGCGTACAAATTCGGAAACGACATAAGACTTCTTCAGCACCTTAAGGAAATCGAAGAGCCTTTCGAGAAAAACCAGATCGGATCTTCTGCCATGGCATACAAGAGAAATCCTATGCGTTCGGAAAGGATCTGCGCGTTGAGCAGATATGTCATTACAGACACTCTGAACACAGCGATTACGGCATCGACTCAGTGGTTCGAAAGAACTTTGGATGACTCAGCAAACAAAAGGATCTCCGTTCCGGAAGCATTCCTGTGTGCAGACGCCATACTGACTCTTTACAGAAATGTTGCGTCAAATCTTGTGGTATATCCCAAAGTCATAGAAAAGCACCTCAACGAAGAGCTTCCTTTTATGGCAACGGAAAACCTCCTTATGGACGCTGTTAAAGCCGGAGGCGACAGGCAGGAGCTCCATGAGAAAATCAGAGTTCTTTCCATGGAAGCGGGCATGGCTGTAAAAAACGAAGGAAAACCCAATGATCTGCTGGAAAGAATAGCGGCCGACAAGAGCTTCGGTCTCAGTGCGGAGAGCCTTAAAAACACCGTTAAAGCCGAAAATTACGTAGGAATAGCTCCGCTTCAGGTAGAAATGTTCCTGAAAGATTATATAGATCCCCTTCTGGAAGCAAACAAGGATTTGCTTGGTATGAAGGCTGGAGAAATAAAAGTATAAAAAAGTTTTTATTCAAAAAATGGCATGGATTTTCCATGCTGTTTTTTGTATTTTTAATCGAAAAAGTTATGAAAAATATCTTAAAAAATTCTTAAGAATTTCTTAATTAGTTCTGATTTACAATCTTGTTAAAAAGAATCATTCCTATTTACTTTGTTATGTATGTAACATTCATTATAAATAAGTGCGGATATTTTATTAAGATAATATAAAATTTATAAAAAACAGTATTTTTGGCGGTTATGTTTTAAAATGAATACATCGATAAAAAAGGCGTTTTTAGTATTCCTTCGCCCAGCCTTATATTAATTTTAAAAAAAATGTAAGATTTTTTTTTAACAAGTTTTTAGTTTTTTACACCTGTTTTATAAGAATATAATGGATATTTCTCCATGTTGACAATGGTTTTGCTTTGGTTTAATATCATAATTATAAACTTCAATTTTTAGAAGCTTAAATTAAATTTTGAACCTTATTTTGTATTAATTTTGTTTTTATTTGTAAAAATGAATAAATTTCAAAAAATATGCAAATTTTCGGGTCAAAAAATCTATTGGTGAGAGGTGATGAAAATGGCTTTTGAAATTATTTCAGAGATTGTTGAAGCTGAACAGCGCGCTGAACAGTTGAAAGCAGACGCAGTGAAAAGAGCGGAAGAGCTCGAAAAAGAAGCTGTAGAAAAGGCTAAAACCATAGCTTCTGATTCGGCTGACGAAGCAGCGGCAGACAGAGATAAGCTTATTCAGGAAGCTATCGACAGCAGTAAAGAACCAGTATCTGAAATTATCAGAGCAGCAGAAGCTGAAGCGGAAAAAATTGGGGAAAAAGTGCAGACTTTGAAACCGAGTGCGGTAAAAGCTGTAATGAGAAAGGTAGTTGGTGACAATGTCGATGGTTAAAATGGATAAAATATCCATTCTTGGGCATTTATCCGAAAAGGACAACATTGTCAGAGCTCTTATGGACAAAGGCGTAGTTCAGATTGAGGACGCTTCCTTCATGAAAGAAGAGTTGGGTGAAGCGGTCGAAAACGACGTAGCGGATAGCGTTGTTCCGGAATTGGACAGAAAAATCGATTTTCTGGATCAGGCTATCAAAACCCTTAAAAACAACTCAGGAGAGAAAGCACCTATGTTTGCTCCCAAAAGAAGATACGAGTCGCCCAGAGGCAGAAAACTCGAGATCTACAACATTGCGGAGCAGATAAACAACAAATCCAAGGAAATTGCTTCTCTTTCTTCAGAAGCGAATGCGGTTAAAAACACGATCGAACAGCTGAAACCCTGGGAGAAATTTGACAGTCCGCTTAACAAAATGGAGACCAAAGGCACCAAGGTAATGCTTGGAACATTTCCACTCAAACAAAATTTCTCAGAAATCAAAAAACAGCTTGAAGCAGAGGATATTAACGCACTTATCGAAGAGGTTGATAAGGATAAACAATTCACCTATGCTTTCTTGGTTGCCGAAAAAGATGATGTTGAGAAAGCCTTTGATTTTCTGAAAGGCCATTCCTTCACAAGGATAAGCCTTGAGGAAAGTGACAAAACTCCAAAGGATTGCATTGAAGATTGCAATCAGAGAATCGAGAATATCGAAGAAGAGAAAAAGAAAATTCTCGATGAAATCGTTTCATTTAAAGACAGAAGAGAGGATATGGAAAACCTCGTCGACAGTTTTATGATGGAACGTGACAGAAGAAAAATCTCAGAAAACTTTTTGAAAACGAAATCTGTATTTTATCTTACAGGCTGGACTCCCGCGGCAGGAGCTGAAGCCCTCAAGGAAGAGTTTACTGATAAATATCAGTGCTTTGTTGAGGTTGAGGAACCCGGAGCAGATGAAGAACATCCTGTATTAATGCAGAACAACAAGTTTGTTGAACCTTACGAGATGATAACAAACATGTACAGTCCGCCCAGCATAAAGGATCCTGACTTTAACTGGATTCTGGCAATATTCTTCACATTATTCTATGGAATGATGATGGGCGACTTCGGATACGGTATTATTATTACCGTAGGCTGCGCAGCAGCAATTATTACGAGCAAATTCAAGAGAAAAGAAGGAAATCTTTTCAAGCTCATGCTTTACTGTGGTATTTCCACAATGATCTTTGGTATCCTCTTTGGCGGATTCTTCGGAGACCTTACACTGCTCAAGAGATTCGCTGTACTGGATCCTATCAACGAAACAATGAGATTCATGGGAATCTCCCTTACACTTGGTATCGTTCACGTATATATTGCTCTTGTAATCCAGGGTTATAAAGACCTTAAGAATAAAGACGTTTTAGGCTTTATCGGAGATACAATCGCGTGGATCGTGTTCATATGGGGTGTAGTTGTACTTATAACAACCAAAATCCTTCATATCCAGAACGGTTTCTGGGCAGAATCCTTCTGGGGACAGCAGATGGGCCGTTTCACACTGGCAATCTGGATCCTGATTATAGGTGCAATTCTGGTCGTAGCTACAAACGGAAGAGAGAAGAAGAATCCTTTCATGAAATTCTTCGGCGGTATTTCCGCTCTTTACGGAATCACAGGATACTTCGGAGACGTACTTTCTTATTCAAGAATCATGGCTCTGTGTCTTTCATCCGGTATCGTTGCAGTAGTTATGAATCAGCTGGCAAGAATGGTTTGGCATGGACCTTTAATTATTCTCGGAATAGTTATTATTCTCTTTGGTCACGCACTGAACCTTTTCATTGGCGCTCTCGGCGCGTATGTACATACTTGTAGGCTGCATTATGTAGAGTTCTTCGGAAAATTCTATGAAGGCGGCGGAAGATTATTCACTCCCTTCAAGAGAAACACAAAATATACAGATGCAGAATTATAAAATTTTTTATTTTTAATTTTAATGTGTTAAATCACACAAAGATGCTTAAATTATAAAAATTTATATTTTTTAAAAAGGAGTTGTAAAATATGGACGCAAAATGGTTAGCATTAATAGGTGCAGCATTAGCAGCATTTTTATCAGGTATGGGATCAGCTAAAGGATGTTCTATTGCCGGTCAGGCAGCAGCAGGAGTAACAACAGAAGACCCCGCTAAATTCGGTCAGACTCTGGTACTTCAGCTCTTACCCGGTACACAGGGCTTCTACGGATTCATCGTAGCATTCCTTATTCTTTCAAACGCAGGTATCTTAGGAACAGGCGGCGGCGACGTAGATTTAGTTAAAGGTCTCGCTTACTTAGCAGCAGGTCTTCCTATCGGTGTTGTAGGTCTTGCATCCGGTATTCAGCAGGGTAAAGCTTCCGCAGCAAGTATTTCTCTTATCGGTAAACGCCCTGAAGAAATGGGTAAAGCTATTATCTTCCCCGCTATCGTTGAAACATACGCTATCTTAGGCCTTCTTGTTTCCTTCCTTATCGTAAACGGTGTTAAATAAGACAGCCTGAGGCTAATTTTGAGTAGAGGGGAGAAATCCTATGAGTAATAAAATAATAGATAAGATAATTTCCGATGCTGACGGCGAGGTTAAAAAGATTATGACTAAGGCTGAGGAAAAATCCGCTTTTATTATAGGCGAAGCTACCAAAAAGGCTGAAAGTGAATACAACATAAAATACAAAGAGGCCGAAGCAGAAGCTAAAAAAGCTTATGATAAGGAAATTTCCGGCGCAGAAATGAAAGCCAAAAAGATAATCCTCGAAAAGAAGCAGGAAGAAATTCAGAAAGTTATTGCGGAAAGTAAAGAAAAGCTCCTGAACCTCAGTGATGAAGAGTATAAGAATGTTGTTATCAATATGCTCAAAAACACCAAAGAAGCTCAGGGTGCGGAAATTATTTTCTCCGCAAAAGACAAAGAGCCCTTTAAAGATGCGGTTTCCGCTCTGGGAATGAAAGTTTCCGAGGAGACAAGAGACATCAATAAAGGTTTTATCGTTAAAAAAGGAGAAGTGGAATATAATTTCTCATTTGAGGACATTATGAACGTTTCTCGTGAAGATCTTGAATATACGGCGTATGAAATATTATTCAACTAAAAAGGAGGTAAAGTTATGTCTGATTCAAGCTTTGCTTATTCATCAGCCAGGATAAGATGTTTGGAAAATAAACTTTTATCCGGACCGGTATACGAGCAAATGGCAGATGCCTCCAGCACGGATGACTGTTTTAGAATTCTTAATGACGCAGGTTATGCGGGAATTACAGAAAGAAATTATAATGCAGTGCTTTCCGATGAGTTGAAAGATACATATGCGCTCATAAAAAATCTTCAGCCGAATGAAAAATTTTCGGATTTGTTCCTTGTAAAAAATGATTTTCATAATCTTAAAGTTTTAGTAAAAAGTGAAATTTCCGGCAGAGACGGAGAACATTATCTTTCTGAAAACGGCAATATTCCCGTTGAAAAGATGAAAGAATATGTTCTCAACAGAGATTTTTCCGATATGGATCCCATTATGGCGGACTCCATTAAAAATGCTTATGAAATTTACGGAAAAACTCAGAACGGACAGCTTATTGATATAGAGCTGGACAAAGGCGCTTTCAATCTGATGAAAAAATACGCGGAAGAAAGCAATTCGGAATTTGCTAAAGAGTATATTAAACGCTATGCGGATCTTACTAACCTGAAAAGCTTTTTCAGAATTAAAAAGATGGGCGGAAGCATGGAATTCTTTGAGGAAATATTCGTAGAAGGCGGAAGTCTTGACGCATATAAATTCAAAGACGGTTTTGCTTCGGATAACCCTGCGACCGTATTCAAATATACAGATTACGGCAAAATCTGCGAAACAGGTATGGCTGGCGGATTTACACTTTTCGAAAAACTTTGCGATGATTTTCTTACGGAATTCGCACAGAAAGCAAAAATGGACTCTCTGTCCGAAGCTCCTCTTATTGCGTACATTCACGCAAAAGAAACAGAAATCAAATGTGTAAGAATAATTGTTTCCGGAAAAATAAATAACATACCGGCTGAAAAAATTAAGGAAAGGGTGAGGATGGCTTATGTATAAAATTGGAGTTATAGGCGACCAGGACAGTATAATGGGCTTCCTTTCTCTTGGTATAGATATTTTTGCTGTAAACGAGGCAGAGGAAATAAAAAGAACTATTCACAAGCTTGCTAATGAGTCTTATGCAATAATATATATAACGGAGATGGCGTATCTTCAGGCAATGGAAGCAATCAACAGATATAAAGACTCAAAGCTTCCGGCTATCATCGTAATTCCCGGAATAGGCGAAAAGATCGGCTTGGGAATGAATGAAGTAAGAGAATCGGCTAAAAGAGCTATCGGTGCCGATATATTGTTTGAAGATTAAACGGATTGGATTGGTGATTATATGAAAACAGGTACAATTGTAAAAGTATCCGGTCCTCTTGTAATTGCAGAAGGTATGCGAGACGCTAACATGTTCGACGTTGTCCGTGTTTCTGACAGAGAGCTTATAGGCGAGATCATTGAAATGCACGGTGACAGAGCATCTATCCAGGTATATGAAGAAACATCAGGCTTAGGCCCCGGAGAAAAGGTTGTTTCCGAAAACGTACCTATGAGCGTTGAGCTTGGACCGGGTCTAATATCTACTATATATGATGGAATTCAGAGACCTCTTGAAGCCATTTATGGCATTTCAGGCAATAATATTACAAGAGGAATTAACGTTCCTTCACTTGACAGAACAAAGAAATGGGAATTCAAACCCACTGCAAACGTAGGCGATAAGGTTATCGGCGGCGACATCATCGGCGTTGTTCAGGAATCACCTGTTGTTGAATGTAGAATTATGATTCCCGTTGGAATGGAAGGAACAATTAAGGAAATTAAATCAGGCGAATTTACTGTAGAGGAAACAGTTGCTGTTCTTTCAACAGATAAAGGCGATGTAGAACTTCCCATGATGCAGAAATGGCCTGTACGTAAGGAAAGACCTTACAAATCAAAAGAAACCCCTTCTGAACTTCTTGTAACAGGTCAGAGAACAATCGACACATTCTTCCCTATTACAAAGGGCGGAGTTGCTGCTATTCCCGGACCTTTCGGAAGCGGTAAAACAGTTACACAGCATCAGCTCGCAAAATGGGCTAACGCTGATATCGTTGTTTACATCGGATGCGGCGAGCGTGGAAACGAGATGACCGACGTTCTTAACGAGTTCCCTGAACTGGTTGACCCTCGTACAGGAGAATCTCTTATGACTCGTACAGTGCTTATCGCGAATACATCGGATATGCCCGTTGCTGCCCGTGAAGCATCTATTTATACAGGAATAACAATTGCTGAATTCTTCAGAGATATGGGTTACTCAGTTGCTCTTATGGCTGACTCAACATCCAGATGGGCAGAGGCATTAAGAGAAATGTCCGGCCGTCTTGAAGAGATGCCCGGTGAGGAAGGTTACCCCGCATATCTCGGAAGCCGTCTTGCTCAGTTCTATGAAAGAGCAGGAAACGTAACATGCTTAGGTTCAGAAGAAAGACACGGAACACTGACAGCTATCGGCGCGGTTTCACCTCCCGGTGGTGATACATCCGAACCTGTATCACAGAATACACTTCGTGTTGTAAAAGTATTCTGGGGTCTTGACTCAGCTCTTGCTTACAAGAGACATTTCCCCGCTATTAACTGGCTTACAAGTTATTCACTTTATCAGGACAGAATAGACGAATGGACAGATACAAACGTTAACAAAAACTTCTCAACACAGAGAGCTGAAGCAATGAAGCTCCTTCAGGAAGAAGCTGAACTGAACGAGATCGTTCAGCTGGTAGGTGTTGACTCACTTTCATTCGAAGACAGAATGAAACTGGAAGTCTGCAAATCCATCCGTGAGGACTATCTGCATCAGAATGCTTTCCATGAGG
>JAFWDD010000007.1 GCA_017534115.1 Bacillota bacterium
CACGTGCCGAAGGCACTTTAATTGAATCCGCTTAAGCGGATTCTCACCGAAATTAGTCCCCAAAGGGGACGGCTTCATTAGGGCTGAAAGCCCGTCTTCATTCCTTCATTTGCGAAGCAAACTTCATTGCGCCAAAGGCGCCTTGCCCCTTGACCCGTGTAATAAGTATGGGAAGGTTATCGGCTATGTTTAATCTTAATAAAAATTGAATTTTTAGCCGTAGTATAAGTTGTTTCACGTGCCGAAGGCACTTTAATTGAATCCGCTTAGGCGGATTCTCACCGAAATTAGTCCCCAAAGGGGACGGCTTCATTAGGGCTGAAAGCCCGTCTTCATTTCTTCATTTGCGAAGCAAACTTCATTGCGCCGCAGGCGCCTTGCCCCTTGACCCGTGTAATATGCGTAAGAATTTTTTTGGCTAAATTAAATTTTCCTGACTTATTAATTCTTTGCTTTCTATCCGTTCTTTTAACGTGCCGCAGGCGCGTCCTCCCGGAAATGCCAAAGTGAACGTAGTGAACGACGCATTTTCGGGAATTAAAAAAAAGCGCCGTTCCTTTCGATTTCAAGGCTTCCGGCGTCATATCCAAGCGTCCCGAACAGTCTGAAATCTGTCAGGAATAACACGGGAGAAGCGTTCTTCTCCTTCATAATTTTTATGATAAAATATTATATTTTCTCAGGCCTTTTGTCAAGCAAATACCGCATCTTTACAGCTTTTTTATACCCGCGGTCCGTCAGCCTTGTAAATCCGGCTCATCCCATGATATAATTATTTAAAAATCTGAGAATCGGAGGTGCGATTATGCCTTTAAGAAATATAAATTCGGAAAACTCCAATATTCGGGAGATACCCATTACTGAAATTGAAGGAATCTCCATCGGGCAGGCCGAAAACCCTTACGCAGGAACGGGATGCACTGTATTTTTAAGCAAAACCGGTATGCGCGCCGGCCTGGATGTGCGCGGCGGCGGTCCCGCGTCACGGGAGACCCAGCTTCTGAGTCCCGTTACCGCGCCTACTCCTGTAAACGCCGTTGTGCTTTCGGGCGGAAGCGCCTTTGGTCTTGCCGCAGCGGACGGTGTTGTGAAATTCCTCGAAGCCAGCGGAATCGGGTTTGACACGGGCTTTGCCAGGGTACCCATTGTGGTGCAGTCCGATTTATTCGATCTGGGAGTTGGGAACGGCTCTATCCGGCCCGATGCTGAAATGGGCATGGAAGCGGCCAAAAACGCTTTGGAAAATCCCAATTACCGGGACGGGAACTTTGGCGCGGGATGCGGCGCTACTGTTGGAAAGATCGCCGGCGCGGAAACCGCTATGAAGACCGGTATAGGAAGCTTTGCCGTTGAGGTCGGCGGACTGAAAGTCGGCGCTGTTGTGGCGCTCAATGCTTTAGGCGATATTTTCGACTGGAAAACGGGCAAAAAAATAGCGGGGCTTCTGGCCGAAGACAAAAAAGGCTTCCGCTCCACAGGGGAGTTCATGGCGCAAAGCATCCGCAGGATCGAAAACCGGTTCGTGGAGAACACCACTATTGGAATTATTATTACAAACGCGCATTTTGACAAGACACAGCTCACCAAGATCGCCGCAATGGCTCACAACGGGTACGCGCGGTCCATTAATCCCGTGCACACCATGGCGGACGGAGACAGTATTTACGCCGTTTCCGTGGGTGATATTGAGGCGGATCAGGATCTGACGGGAACTCTCGCGTCGGAGGTCATGAGCGAGGCTATTATCCGCGCCGTTATGAACGCGGAGTCCGCGTACGGCCTCACCGCCGCCAAAGATCTGGAATTTTGAGTATAGCTCTCCGAGGGCTCAGGGCTCTGCCTCCGGCGGCTCTCCGAGGGCTCAGGGGCTTTGCCCCTGAAAACCCCATTTAGGGCTCTGCCCTAAAAACCCGCAAGGGATTTCATCCCTTGACCCTGTGTAATATGCAAAATATGGTTATTGACTAAACTCAGTCACGTGCCGAAGGCACTTTAATTGAATCCGCTTAGGCGGATTCTGACCGAAATTAGTCCCCAAAGGGGACGGCTTCATCAGGGCTGAAAGCCCGGCTTCATTCCTTCATTTGCGAAGCAAACTTCATTGCGCCGCAGGCGCTTTTCGCCCCTTGACCCGTGTAATATGCGTAAAATGGTTATCGGCTAAAAATACGCTTTCCGATAACCGAAGTCTCAGCCAAAATATTCGCTGTTTTATGTGCCGAAGGCACTTTAATTGAATCCGCTTATGCGGATTCTTTCTTTTGCTCGCCGAAGGCGAATTTCGTTCCGCAGGAATTTAGCTGACCGAAGGTCAATTTCGCTCGCCGCAGACGAATTTCGCTTTACTTTAATTGAATCCGCTCAGGCGGATTCTGACCGAAATCAGTCCCCAAAGGGGACGGCTTCATCAGGGCTGAAAGCGCGGCTTCATTCCTTCATTTGCGAAGCAAACTTCATTGCTCTCTGCGCTTTTTCCGGAGCGTTTCTCTTTTTCAAAGCTCACGATAATAGGGGCAAATATTCTCAAAATGCCCGTCTTTCATTCTGAATCCGTTTCTGATAGTGCCCAGCTGGGTAAATCCCAGCCGTTCGTAAAGGTTTCTGGCGTGGATATTGGTCTCCACAACGGCATTGAACTGAAGTACGGAAAATCCCAGTTCCTTCGCTCTCTGAATGCAGTCCAGCACCAGTTTTTCCCCTGTGTGCAGCCCTCTCAGCTCGGAGCTTACGGCATAGCTGGCGTTACATATATGTCCGCAGCGGCCCACATTGTTTGGATGGAGTATATAAAGCCCGATTACCTTGCCGGATTCATCAAGGGCGACTCCCGTATGGCTCTGGGACGCAAAAAACGCTTCTCCCGTCTCCTCGTTCAGTATTTCCTCCTGAGGGAATGCGATTCCCTCTTCCACGACCTCATTCCACACCTTAAGCATTCCGGGAATGTCTTTCTTTTCGTATTGCCTTATAATCATTTCTATCATTATCCTTTCTATATATCCGAAACATCCGCATCCAGCGCAATATCTATCTTATACTCCGGATAAATCTCCGCAAGCTCATTATATAAAATCCTGACGGCCTCTTCCTTGTCCGCGTCAAAGCTCATTACCACATCGAAGCGCATGGTTTTTTTCTCCAGATCAGCGTAAAACCCGTGCATCTGCAGGGCCCACTCATGGGAAAGCACCGTTTCCTGAACCCGATTGCGAAGCTCCGCCGCCTCGCCGCTCTTTGTATTATAGGAATACACGCCGATTCCCGTAAGGATGACTCCCGTTTCTTTGTAGACCTTCTGCTGTACCTTTCTGGTGAGCACATCCACCTCTTCCACCGTCATTGTGTCGGGAAGCTCCAGATGTACGGAGCCGTAATTTCTGTTGGGACCGTAATTATTGAGGATCAGGTCATAAGCTCCGCGCACCTCTTCCTCCTCGTTCAGAAGTCTCTTTATTTCCGCCGTTTCCTCTGCGTCCGCCCGTCTGCCAAGTATGTCGTCCAGAGTCTCGATCATCATTTCTATGCCGGATTTGATGATGATCACGGAGATTACCGCGCCTACATACGCCTCAAGGGAAAGACCCGTCTTAATAAATATAACCGCCGAGGCGAACACGGAAAGCGACAGTATTGCGTCAAAAGAAGCGTCCGCGCCGGAAGCCTCCAGAGCTCCCGATCTGGCCTGTCTGCCCTTTGCGCTGACATATCTTCCCAGAATCAGCTTAACTATTACGGAAACGCCGATTATGACCAGAGAAACCGTTGTATAGTCCGCGGCTTCGGGATGAATTATCTTTTTAACAGATTCCACCACAGAGGTTATGCCGGCGTAAAGCACTATAGCGGAAACTATCATGGCGCTGAGGTATTCCACCCGGCCGTAGCCCAGAGGATGCTTTTTGTCGGGCAGTTTCCCCGCAAGCTTCGCGCCCACGATGGTTATGACCGATGAAAGGGCGTCGGAAAGGTTGTTCACCGCGTCCAGCGTCACGGCTATGGAGCCCGTCATGGTGCCTACGATCATCTTGAACACGGAAAGCAGGATATTCACAACTATTCCGATTATGCTGGTCTTGATTATTATATTTTTCCTGTCCCGCATTTCGTCCGCTAAGGTCATTTCTTTGTTTTCGCTCATTTTTTCCGCCTCCGTACTGATTTTTTCTTCTTATCCAATTATAATGCCCTTCGGATGTATTTTCAAATAAAAAAAGCAGACCGCCTTTTCAAGCAGTCCGCCTTTCCTTTGTTTTTATATTTATCTTATTATGCCGCCGTTTCTCCGTTCTTTTCGGGAGTTTCGGTGTTTTACGCTGTTTCTTCAGCTTCTTCAACAGGTTCCGCAAGAGCTTTTATGTCCTCCAGAGCTTCTTTTGTGACGGTCACCGTCTTATTCACTCCGTTCCATATGATGTGGGCGTCGGAAACATTGAACGCGTTGAACAACGCTCTCATAGGCAGGTATATCCTGTCGTTTCTGATTACGGGAGCTGTGTCGGTCTCAATTTCCTCATCGCCGATTTTGATGATATTTGAGCCGACTGTGCAGGAAACGACTTTTCCGTCAGGTCTTGTGAAGGACGCTGTCTTTGTTTCGTTATCCCAAGCTATGTCAGCGTCTGAAATTCCCAGAGCGTTTGCCACAACTCTTACAGGAAGCATTGTTCTGTCGTTTTCATCGATGAAAGGAGCGGAATCCATTTCCATATCTGCGCCGTTCAGCTGATATTTCGTGCTTCCGATTTTAATCGTCATCAAAGGAGCGCCTGCATCTTCGGGTGTCTCCGGAGAAACACCGTCCTCAATCTCTTTGAACTTAACCTCCACCTTTGCTTTGCTGTCAGACATCACAAACATGAATCCGCCGTCATTGGTATTCTTAACGCTTATGGCGCTGCCGTCCTTGTTTGTAACTATAATTTCGCTGACTTCAAATCCCGGGTCAGGCACAGCGAAAATTTTAACCTTGTCTCCGTTTCTCGCTTCTTCAGGACTTACCGTTACCGTGCCATTTTTGGGATTTTTTATCTCGACGGGGTATTTTGTATGGCTTCCGCCTCCGCCGCCTCCGCCGCCGCTGCTGCCTTTTTTGAATGTTACGGAAACGGTTACATCGCTTTCCGGCATTTTGAATTTGCCATCTGTTACGGTTACTTCTTTACCCTCGGAATCCGTTGCGGTGATCTTATCCAGTTTATAACCTGAAGCAGGTGTAGTCTTTATTGTTACCTCTGCTGTAGAAGGCGCTTTTTCCAACGAAGCTTCCGCTTTTCCGTTTACTGTCTCCTCAATGGTTACTGTGTACAGCCTTTCGATCGTAACCTCTGCTGCTTTATTTCCCTTATTGTCAACTATACAGGTTCCGTCATTGCTTACGGCTCCGCCTTCGGGTTTGGAAACGCCGAGATGATTTCCCAGCTCGATTCCGCCGCCAGCGGTTATAGCTCCGTCTTCCTCCGAGCCTTTTAAAACAACATAAGTTTCGTCTCCGGCAACGGAAAGTTTTCCTGCCGCGAAAATACTTTCACTACCCGTGGATGTCGCAATAACCATTGAGCCGTCTTCTATTTTAATATTTCCTTCGGCGTATATTCCCTCGCCTTCGGACGTGACATTAATTATCGCTTCCTTGACTGAAAAATCTTTATCCGTCGAAACACCACACATATCGACTTCCGATATGTTCAATATGCCGGCATCATCGGTGCTGATGACAAGGCCTCCGCCGGTGACGCATATGCCAGCCGCTGTGCCTGTTATTTTATTGTTGTTGCCTTCAACGTCTATTGTCAGGTCAAATCCGTCCGCGAATATGCCTGCGGTCATGTTATTGAGACCGTATCCCTCGGTGATCTCTGCATTGGTCAGGGTCAGGGTCTTTGTTTTGGGGTCGTAAACCGCCGTATGGGTTTCTTCTTCGTCCCCGAGGATATTCTCCGCGTTCTTTTCCGTTACCTGCTCGCCGTTCACCCAGAGGTCGTATTTCTCGACGGGTTTTTCGATTACGACCTTTGATACCGCATTGCCGTCTTTGTCAACGAAATATCCGTCTTCGTTCAATCCTCCGTCTGCGGGGTCAACCAAATACCCTTCAGGATAGCTGATATTTCTTTCCGTCAATTTGATAGCCTTTCCTGAGCCTGTGCTTTGGGCTGTAAGACTTCCGCCGGTTACGGTTATGCTTCCTTCGGTGCTATAGATACCATAGCCGCCGCCTTTAGCCGTAACGGTTCCGCTTTCTATTTTCAAGTTTGCCCTGCCATTATAAATACCGTTTGCCCAGCCTTCTGTTTCAAGAGAGCCTTCTCCCCTGATGGTAAGGGTATTCCCTTCTTCCACAGTGATACCATATGAATTACTTTCTGTCAGTGTTATTTTGTTCTCGCCCACAAGCACCATGGTCAGGTCCGTATTGGCGTATATGCCTGCTGTAATTACCCATCCTTCCTGATACTCATACCCCTTGGTGATCTCTGCGTTAGTCAGGGTCAGGGTCTTTTCTTCGTGGTTGTATACGGCTGTGCCTTTATCAACAGGGATTTCCGATGCGTTCTTTTCCGTTACCTGCTCTCCGTTTACCCACAGTTCATATTTTTCGATGGGTTCTTCGATTACTACCTTTTTTGCCAGATTGCCGTCTTTGTCAACAAAGAAATCTTCGTGTTCGTTCAATCCACCGCCTGCGGGTTCAGCTAAATACCCATAAGGATAGCTGATATTTCCGTCCGTCAAATCGATAGCCCAGTATCCGCCTGTGCTTTTGGCTTCAAGCCTTCCTCCGGTCACGGTTATGCTTCCTTCGGTGCTATCTATGCCATTGCCGTTTCCCCGGGCCGTAACGGTTCCGCTTTCTATTTTCAAGTTTGCGTTGTAATTACAAATACCGTTTCCAAATCCTTCTGTTTCAAGAGAGCCTTCTCCCGTTATGGTAAGGGTCTTTCCTTCTTCCACAGTGATACCATATGAATTACTTTCTGTCAGTGTTATTTTGTTCTCGCCCACAAGCACAATCTTCAGGTCCGTATTGGCGTATATGCCTGCTTTATATACATATCCTTCCTTATACTTATATCCCTTGGTGATCTCTGCATCGGTAAGGGTCAGGGTGTTTTCTTCGTGGTTGTATACGGCTGTGCCGGAATCAACAGGGATATTCTCCGCGTTCTTTTCCGTTACCTGAATGCCGTTTACCCAGAGGTCGTAGGCCGTGACGGGCGCCTCGATGCGGACCTCTGTTGCATAATTGTTATTCGAATCTGCTATTGTCCAATCTTCAATAATTTTTTTTGCTTCTCCGCCTTCCGGAAGTGTCACTGCAAGAGGCTTATACGTTATCCCCTCTTGTGCATATATTGCATATAAGCCTTTTTCTGTTTTTGCATAGACCACAGTATCCGCACCGGATATTTCAATATTTTTTACGGAGTAGATTCCTTGCATTGCGTCGCCTGCTTTTGCTTTTACATCTCCTCCGGTTATCTTTATATCCCCCTTGGCGTAGATCCCTCTTTGTCTATTACCGGTTATATCCAGTATTCCGCCGGATATTTCGATTCCGCCGTTACTGGAGCTGATACCAACAATGCCGCTTATGGCAGTAATATTTCCGCTTTCGATTTTAATGTCGTCAGCAGCGTTAATAGCAGCGTATCCGCTTACATCTATATCCAGCTTGCCTTCGCCGCCGTCTTTTATGGTAAGGCTTCCGTTTTTGACTCGAATTCCTCTTTCCAGGCCGTTCTTAATGGTGTTATTTTCGCCCTTGAGAACCACTGTCAGATTGATTCCGTCTGAGTATACGCCTGCCTCCTCGTGTCCTGCGGTTATCTCCGCCCCGTCCAGTGTCAGGGTGAAGGTCTCATTTCCGTCGTCGTCCTCGCCGACTGTGAAGTATGCTGTCGCATTTCCGTTGTCGTCCTTCAGGATCTCATTTTTGTTATATTCCGATACCTGCTGGCCGTTTACCCAGAGGTCGTAGGAAATCACGTTTGTATCGCCGCCGGGAGCGGAAGCTGTATAGCTGATCGTAAAAGTGGTTGCCGTGCCTTCTGTTTCTGTTTTGGTAACTTCATAGCCATCCGGCAGATCGGATTCATACAGTGTCCATCTGTAACCGCCTTCCCCCTCCGGCAAGTCTGTCCTTGTGAACTCCCAATTATTTTCCGCATTCAGCACGAACTGTGTCCCGTCTGACAGTATGGCTTTCACTGCCGCCGGACGCGCTTCCTGAGCATCATAGTTGTCGTCCCACACTATTTTGACAGTGGATGATATTCCTTCCGCCATTGCCATCGCAGGCACCATGGCGAATACCATAACGGCTGCTATAACGATTCCAAGCGCCCGCCGTAATTTTTTAGTTTTCATAATTGTCATCTCCTTTTTTGTACTTTGCCGTTTTTTTCTTTATACTTTATATATTTTTACTGTTTTCACAGTTATATGGCTCCTTGGCTATTTGCTGTTTTTTATGCAGGGGCGACCTCCCCTGCAACCCCCGCTCAAGGATTGCACCCTTAAGAATCCCGCTTCGCCGGGGACCGAAAATGAACCGCTCCGCTGTCGCTTCACTATAGCATTTTCGCCGATGTTTTTGGCTCCGGAGTCGGCCTTCGGCACAATTCAGATTAGTCTTAAGCAACAGGGACACCGGTGCTGACGAAAATGATACGCTCAAGCTGTCGCTTAAGCCTAGACATTTTCGGGGAAAGGCTTCGGCTAAATTGAATTTTTCCGGCTGCCTGATTCATTGCGTAAATAAAACTCATTTGCTCGCCGCAGGCGGCCGCACCGCAGGTGCAAAGGGCGGTGGGCGGGGCAGTACGTGGTTTTCAACGGCGAAAAAGCCTGAATTTTAGTCGAAAAACTCCCCATTCTTATTACACGGGTCAAGGGGCAAGGCGCCTTTGGCGCAATGACGTTTGCTTCGCAAATGAAGGAATGAAGACGGGCTTTCAGCCCTAATGAAGCCGTCCCCTTTGGGGACTAATTTTGGTGAGAATCCGCCTAAGCGGATTCAATTAAAGTGCCTTCGGCACAATTCAGAAGCCTCGTGAGATTCCGAAAGTGAGAAGTTAACGTATATCCGATAACCTTGCCCTGCATATTACACGGGTCAAGGGATGAAATCCCTTGCGGATACTTTCACCCTAAAATGCTTCCGTCTTACTATAGCATTTCAGGGAACCCGAAAAAGGCAGAGCCTTAAGCGGGTTTTTAGGGCAGAGCCCTAAACGGGTTCTCAGGGGCAAAAGTCAAAACTGCCATCAGATTTTGTAGTTTAATAAACAATAATTCGTATTTGCCTTATGTGAGGCGTTAGCAAATACAAAAAACCCTGAGCCGCCGGAGGCGCCCTTTACTCCGCCTTGAATATATTTGCTATCATATCCTGAACATCTCCGGAAAGAGTAATCTCCTTCTCTCCTTTGCTTTCGCTTGCCTTTACGAACGCCCCTTTCAGGTCCCCGAATTTTCCGTTGAAATCAACATAATACTCCGTCGCGTAGAAATAAGGCTTCGTTGTGGACGCAAGAACGGTAAAATCCCCGATGGTGAGGTCCTGAAGCTCCGCGTCCTTCTCCTCCGCTTCTTCGCGGGTGCTGTCCCTGCCGAACTCAAAATTGCTGGGGAAATCATACACAAAAGCGTATATGGAATGCCCGTCGCCGCGGATCTCCTCCACAGCGGAATCATTGAAATGATACTTCTCCGAAGAATAAGGCATACAGATCATGTTCGTATGGTCGATTATATACGCCGAATCATATCCCAGAGCGGAAAGCTCTTCAGGCAGAACGACCTGAACAGGTTCCTCCTCCGGTTCCGTTTCGGGCTCGGCTTCCGCCGTCTTTTCTTCTTCTTTTTCCTCTTCTTCTGCCTCTTCTTTTTCCTCCGCTTCGGATTTTTTGGATTTTCCGGCTTCTGTCTTCGCCTTTTCTTCCTCCGTCGCCACACCGGCCATATCCGGATCGTCCGTTTTATCAAAACATCCTGTAACCGAAAGCATAAGTACTCCGGCTATTACAAACGCGTAAAATTTTTTCATTATACTTCATCCCCCTCACGATTTATTCCTTGGCAAAGGATAACCAGTCTCCGTTGTAATTCAGATACAGATCGTCGCCTTCTATGCTGTATTCAAAGGTGGTATTTCCTCTATCCGCCGCGATCAATTCATAACTGCCCCAGAAAACGGGAATATCTTCGTCCAGCTTCGCTGTTCCCGTATGATCCTCGTTAAGGCTTATATGGTATCCCTTGTTATCTTCGTCTGTCTGGGAATATTCTCCCGGAACATATTCATACATGACCTGAGGTTCGAAATTGTCATAGGTAATGGAGTCAATAATGCCGGATAATGTATCGCTCACGGCCGTATTCATTTCTTCGTCATCACCCATATGCTCTATAATTTCAAACATCAGAACGCCGCCGTTATACTCGCCGGCAATAGCTGTCTGGTAAAGACCGGAGCCTCCTTCGCTATCGGACTGTATCCTCCAGAATCCCCATTTATCATCGGTTCCCGGGAACAATCCCTCAGTCCTTGCCAGGTCTTCCTGTTCTCCCCAGCTTTCGGTAAGCTCATAGAGCGCCTCCTCCGGCTGTTTTCCGTCAATATAGCTTACGGTCAGCATACTGGTGCCCGCTGATTCGCCTATATACACAAAATTTTCGGTATGCTCGTCGATCTCCACAGATTCCACGTTTTTCGGGTCATATCTCAGCTGATATCCGTCCGGACTCATGTAGGTCATCACGTCCTGCTCCCCGTCCGGCTCAGCTTCGGTCTCCGCTTCGGTCTTTTCTTCCGCCGCCGCAGTCTTTTCGGCCGCACCCGTATCCTCCTGTTTGTCAAAGCATCCGGTTACCGAAAACATCATAACTCCGGCTATTGTTAAAGCAAAAAATTTTTTCATTTTATGTCATCTCCTTATTTTTCCACTGTACATCATAAAAGTATATTTAAAGTATATCACTCAAGCCTTTTAACGGCAATGATTTCCCGAAAAAGAAAAGAGGACCGCCCGCGCAAGGGCAGTCCGTTCAGTCGGTTTATAAAATATTACATCCGAAAAGCGCTTTCATAAATCGTTTTGCCTGTAAAAATCAGCAAGTTTCGGTTAATCAGTCTTTCCCGCGTTCTGTCCTGAATGTATTCAGAATCATGTTCTTCAGCATAACAAGCTCGGGTTCCGGGTCCTGCACGTCTGCCGGCATATAAACCAGTCCCACCGCGTACCTTGTTACAGCCGCCATCATCAGATGCAGAACCAGGGCAAAGAACTTGTCCTCGGGCAAATCAGTCCGCAATGTACCGTCCTTCTGCGCCTTAACATAAACCCTGTGGAAAAATTCATTATATATGCTGGTTCTTTCCAGGTAAGCCTGCATACGTCCCTTTCCCATATGTCCGCTGCCGGCGTATATGTTGAAGAACTGGTTGAAGCGGAGCAGATCCTTGTGATTTCTGTAAAGAAGAATGAACTCATTCAGGTCAGTCTCGAATTCCTCCGCCGCGGTCATGCCGGAAAAGTCCGTTTTATTTCTGCGGTCGATGTATTCCTGCGCAAACATCTCCATCTGGTCACAGCCACTTCGGTCACCAGATCCGGTTTGGTTTTAAAGTACCGGTATATGGTGGCAACGCCGATTTCGCTGGCGGCCGCCACTGCGTTCATGGAAACCGCGTCAATGGAAGTATCCGAAAACAGCCTGAAGGCCGCCTCCAGGATTTTTTCCCGCTTTCTTTTCATTTCGATCATGTCTTTTTCGATATTTCGCATAATTATCTCTCCTTAAAACGATAGCGTATCTATCGTATTGTTAATATTATCACATTAAAGGAAGGATGTCAACATGAAACCCCCATTTTTCCGGAAATCGAATCAAGAGGGCGCAAACAGATAGACCGCTTGTGCCCTCTCTAAATTATGGTGTTCTTTGTCTTGCAATAAGGGTTGAAAAAGCCTGTATTCATGCGGCTTCACCAAGGCAAAATGAGAGTGGGTAAGGGTTTTATACTCTTATCCCTGAAAATGGCGTTCTACTTCGTAACAAAACGGGCTAAATTTCAATATTTTAAATTATCTTATCTGCAACTTTCAGCTCTTCTAATTCCAATTCATATTGCTTGATTGCATTTTTCAATAACCATTTGCGATTTTCACTTTTCCATGTCTGTAAGTTTTTTCTATCATAAAAAAGAGAAAACTCATGTATTGTGCAGGAAAGTTTTGTATGTATATGCGCCCAATCGTATAGCTCTTTTGGGGGTATTGGCAACTCACTTTGTTTAAAAAACCATTTTGAAATTTCAATATTAAGAGGGGCAACGCTATCTATGAGTTGTTCCTCTGTTATAGTGTTGTTAAGGTATTCTCTAAATATTTTGATATACTGCTCTGCCGTTGATATAATATTTACAGTGTATTCTCTTGTGATTTTAATTAATTCGTCTTTGCTCATGGTATCGTCTTTAAGGCTCTTAATTAATTCATATGAACCATGCACATCAATATGAATCCCTTTTGCAACAATTGTATTCTTTGAACTACGATACCACCATTCTTTGTCTTGCAAATCATCAACCCATGTGGTGTGGCAAATATAATTACCATTTACCATATCGTCCTCGTCATATCCGAAATAACACCAAACAATATTTGCTGCATGGCCTTTATAATGTGCTTCTGCAATTTCATTCTGGTGTACTTCGTAATAAAGCACTTTGCTTTTAATTTCCGTTGCAATTTCAGCAATTTGCTCCATAGAGCATTGGAAGCGCAAAATTACTTTAACAGATAGTCTTTTTGTTCCTGCATGATGTACTGGTTCAACACTATAGATAATATAGTTATCTGTTTCCTCATATATTTTTGCAACTTTGTAGGGATTGTATTCTTCAACATCAAAAAATATAGTTCCCCCTATACTTGAACGGAAAATCGGTTGTTGAAAGTTGTGTCCATTTTTCCTATTTGAAACTTCTGCAAAATGAAATATTGCTTCGTTTATTGCTTCAAGAGATTTCTTCCCTTTTCTAATCAAAAAACGTGAGGTTAGTGCATCACACACGAAACTTGTATACAAACTTATTTTTCTATCTTCATCAAAGCCAGAAAACTGTTCAGCTCCACAAGAGGCTAAAACTGCAAAACCACGTCCGGCAAAATGCTCTACCGTTTCATTAAGGTCTATTATCGGAATATTATCAAGTGCAAAACCTCCCGAATGGCAACTATCTAAAATTACAATTTTATTTTTTGTTTGTATTAGTCCTATTGCATTAATGAGATATTGCAGTCCAATTAAACCATCGCTTAATACTAAACAATTTTTCCCACCATGACCAGAAAAGTACAAGATAAATGTATCATCTTCTGTTGCGTCTTTAAGCGCAGTATGTATTGATGTAACAAGCTGGTTTTTTGTTACTATTCCAGTTTCACCACATAGAATTATATTGTTTGAGCTTACATTCAATCCATGAATAAGTGCAATTCTCATTGCAAACAAATCATTTTTGCACAAAGGCAAAGGAGAACAATTAATTGTTAAATAATCACATACCCCCACTAATAGTGCCTTTATAGTTCCCATATTTACAACCCACCTTTATTTACAACCCACCTTTTAGATTTAATACTTTTACAAATTTCTCCTTGATATTTTACCACGAGCTTATGCGTTTTGCTATCAAAATCATTATTAAACTCCAAGTTGTGACGCACATTAGAACACAAGCTAACAAAACGGGCATACCGCCATTTAGACGATACACCCGTTTTGTTTTGCACCCTTTCCGGCAGCTTTGCTCTTTTTTTTATTTCGCCAGTATATTCACGTCTCCGGATGTTACGCTGACATTGATCTTCGACGAGCCGTTTCCGGCAACATAGGCGTCTTTCTCCATTTTTACGGGAATATCGCTTTTGAATTCTCCGCTTGTGGTGTCAACCTCTGCCGTAAAGTCCGCTTTTTCCGGCAGAATCAGCTTCACGTCGGAAGATGTTCCGGAAATGTCCAGATTCCCGAATTTTTCCAGCTCCGCCTCAATATCTCCGCTGGTCACGTCAAAATAAATGCTGTCCGCGGCGCCTTTCTGGGTTAGATATATGCTGCCTGAAGTTGAAGTAATCCGAATATCCTTAGCCTCACATACGGTTTTTACGGTTCCCGATGTAGCTTCTATATCCAGCTTGTCTGCCGAGAGGCTCATGTCCAGACTGCCGGAGGTAATATCCGCTTCCACAGAGCCGGCTTTCATGTCCTGTCCCTTTATGTCCGCAGATGCCGCGTCAATTACAAGCTCGTCAAGAACCAGCTTTTCGGGCAGAGCCACCGTAAGATGTTTTTCCGGACCTCCTGCGGATACCAGAGTAAATCCGGGCTCGCCGTATTTTATGCAAAGGGTCGTTCCGTCCAGCTTCCAGCGCATCTGCATATCCTCACCGGCTTCTGAAGAAAATTCCTCGGATATGTCAACAGTGTTCCCGTCATGGAGAACAAATTCGATATCTCCGTCCGTCCAGTCGATGGAAACGGACTCGACCTTATCCTCTATGGACGCGTTTCCCACAGAATATTTATTGTCCTCCGCCGAAGTCTGAGACTTGCCCCCGGCGGAGCAGCCGCACAATCCGGCAGCCAGTACCGCCGCCAATGTGAAACTTATTACTGCTTTGTATTTTTTCATGGTTCTTCCTCCTTGTGCTTTTCGATTATTGTATGCAAAACGCCAATTCTTTTTCCCGCCTTTCATAGGTTAGACACGGAAAATGGGAGTTCGTTACAGTTTTTTTTGGGATTTTTTCTAAAGGTTATGCCCTACCCGTTTCAGTTTTTTAATGAAGCGGCACTTCGTGCCTATGAAGCAAAGCCTTCGGCTTCATGAAGCCGGCTTTCAGCCTAATGAAGCGAAGCCGCCAAAATAATAACGACCGAAGGGAGTTGCTTCATAGCGTAAGCGCTTCATTTCTTCATTAGCCCTGAAAGGGCGCCTTCATTAAAAAAGACTTGCTTTCCGCAAGTCTTTTTTCCGTCCCCGACGACAGATCTTTCCTCAGACCCAACATTAAAATACCACGATTTAATAATAATTGTGGTTATAAACCGTCCCCGAGAGGATTCGAACCTCCGACCCCTCGCTTAGGAGGCGAGTGCTCTATCCAGCTGAGCTACGAGGACAAATTGTATTTTTCAACACGTATAAAAGTATTTTAAATAAAAAACTCCCATACGTCAAGAAAAAAACAGCAATGTTTTTAAATTAAGAAATTTTTAGAAAATGAACCTAATTTTAAAATTGATTAATCGGTCAAAAGATATTATAATTAAATGAAATACTAACATTCGGAGGTTATCATGAAAAAGTTAAATTCAATAACGGCTGTGGTTTTAGCCTTAACTCTCATCCTTTCGGGCTGCGGCTCAAAACCGGCCGAAGTTGCCGAAAATACAGACACGTCACGCACCCAGACTATTGAAAGTCTCGGCCTTAAATATACTGTTCCCGAGGAATGGGACACCATTGTGGACACAAACGTATTCCGGTTCATTGTGGCGCCCGACGACGCATTCGCCATGGTGCGCTATTCTTACGCCACCAACCAGGACCTGGAGACTATGGCAAACAATCCCTTTGACACGACATCTTCACTGGACGACTACCTGACCCCTATCTGTTCCATCCTGATTTTTGAACGGGATGACGAGGACTCGGAAGGCGTAAACGCCCTTATGGAGAATTACAAATCCGCCCAAAAGCTCAGCGAGCAGGGCAATTACATATACTACGGCCTCTGGGACTATTCGGACACGTCCAAAATCGACAGCTCACCTTCTTCCCTCGACAAGGAAGGCTACAAAAAGCTCACCAATTCCGCTCCCAAGCTCATGAATTCCGTGGAGACATTCGATTTTGACCCCGATGAGATCATTTCCCAGACCACTGAATCCAAAGAAACGATGACATTCCTGACCCAGACCCTTTCCGGCGAGGAAATAAGCAGCGTGATTTTCGATTCCTACGACATTACGATGGTATATTTCTGGGCTTCATACTGCTATCCCGACATAAACGAGCTTCCCGAGCTTCAGAAGGTATACGAGACCATAAAGGAGTCTTATCCCAACGCGAACCTGATTCTCGCCGCCATCGACACGCCTGACGAAAACGCCGAGGCTGTTCTGAAACAGGCAATGGAGGAGAACGGATGCACATTTACGGTCATCAAAATGGACGAGCTTTTAGGCTCATGGGTGCTCAGCAATCTTGAGGGACTGCCCACAACGGTTTACGTGGACAAGGAAGGCCATATCGTGGACCAGTACGTGCAGGGACTTCAGGGCAGCGAGGTTTACCTGAACATTATTCAGGCATTTTTGGCAAACAAATAGGATTTTCCCGAAAATTCCTGTTTTACCGCTGATCTATCATATACTTTTTTAAAATAAAATGTTATTATCTCATAGTCCGACGGACATTTTCCGACCCAAACCTTTATGTTTTCAAGGAGGAAGAAAAAATGAGAGAAATCATTAACGTTGTGGAAAAAAATGTGAAAATCGAGAAAATTTTCTGCAATATGTGCGGAAAGGAGATCCCGAAAACCGACGGTTTTTTCCACGATCATTTACACATAGAGAAAAAATGGGGTTATTTCTCGGATCATGACGGCGAAGTCCACTCTTTTGACATCTGCGAGAGCTGTTACGACAGGCTCATAAGGGAATTTAGCTTACCGCCTGGCGAATAAATCATGCCGGCTCACGGCAAAAGCAGACAAAAGAGAAAGGATCCTCTCTGATGCCAGAGAAAAAATCCCGGAAAGGAGTAAAAAATGAAACTGGTTCTTGACCCGCACACCCACTCCATAGCCAGTGTGCACGCATACAGCACAATAGCGGAAAACGCGCGGTATTCCGCAGATATCGGCCTTGAGCTCATAGGCATAACAGATCACGCTCCGGCAATGCCCGGGGTGAACACGGGACGGTATTTCTTCAATCTCCGCGCTGTGCCCGATTTTCTTTTCGGCGTTGAGATCATGTGCGGAGCGGAGTTTAATATACTGAATTTTGAGGGCGAAATGGACATTCCTCAGGAGCATAAGGAGACCTATGACATAGGCATTGCCAGCCTCCACAGGCCCTGCATCGCGCCCGGAAGCGTTGAGGAGAACACGGCGGCTCTGGTGAACGCCATGAAAAACCCTCACGTCAACATAATCGGTCATCCCGGAGAGCCTTTGTATCCCATTGACCTCAGAGAGGTCGTTTCCTCGGCCATCCGCGAAAAATGCGTGCTGGAGATAAACGAGGCGTCCCTGATTCCCGGCGGATTCCGCGCCGGCGGAGAGGAGACCATCGCCAATATTCTGAAGCTCTGCAAGGCGGAAAATTATCCCGTGGTTCTGGGAAGCGATGCCCATTTTTTCACTCATATAGGAAATTTTGAGAACAGTCTGCGCATGCTGGAGGAGCTGGAGTTCCCGGAAAAGCTGGTGCTGAACACAAGCGTGGCGTTTTTTAAGGAAATACTCTGGAGAAAGAGGAAATAAGAATTTTTTGTTCTGAATTGTTATATTGAAATGTAAAAAAGTCCGAAACGGCGGAGAGCTTTCCGCTGTTCGGACTTTGTTTTTTGGTTGGTGATCTCTCCGAGGGCTCAGAGGCGCTGGCTATGCCTCCGGCGGCTCAGGGACTCTGGCTATGCCTCCGGCGGCTCAGGGGCTCTGCCCCTGAGAACCCCGCAAGGGATTTCATCCCTTGACCCGTGTAGTATGCAGGGCAAGGTTATCGGATATACGTTAACTTCTCACTTTCGGAATCTCACGAGGCTTATGAATTGTGACGCAGGCACTTTATTGAATCCGGCTTCAGGCGGATTCTGACCACAATTATTCACTACCTTACCCCAAAATGCTTCCGTTTCACTTCAGTATTTCGGGAACCCCACACTATTCATTATTCATTAGCATAAAATTCCTCGCCCGAAGGGCTCATCCATCCACCCTTATATACTCTTCCGGGTCCACATAATTCCCTTCTCCGTCATAAATGCTTATGTGCAGATGAGGCCCCGTAGATCTTCCCGTAGTCCCCGTCAGCGCGATTTTCTCGCCCTTTTCCACAAAATCGCCTTCCGAAACCAGAACCTCGTTCAGGTGTGCGTATGTAACGATCAAGCCCTCGGAAGTCTTGAGCCGCAGATAGTTCCCGTTGTAGATATTGTACCCCGTTTCTGTGATTTCCCCGCTGACGGGAGCGGCGGCCTCTGTGTTCTCCGGCACAGCGATGTCAAGGCCGTTGTGGTATCCGCTCTCTCCGGATATGGGATCCGTACGGGAGCCGAAACGGGAGCTTACCGGCCCGAAAACGGGACAGACCCATTCGTCTTCGCTGTCTCCGAGGGCATAATTATAGGGTTTGGGTATGTCTCCGCCGCCGATTCCGTTTCCCCTTCAGGTATGTATCCGCCAACTGGTTTTTCCGCCTGTTTATGGGGCATTACGGCCTCCAGAGCCTTCGGCACAAGGTTTTCGGAATTCTCGCTCAGCGCCGATTTGAAGGTTTCCTTCACCCTTTCCGAAAAATCCGTGTGCAGGGCAAACACGGAGCAAAGTATTAAAATTATAAACGCGCAGAAAACCGAACGCAAAAAAAGACCTCTTCCCCTAGGTTCTTCGTTGTAAGGATTTTTTCCTTCCATGCGAATTCTCCTTTCCGGTTTATAAATATATATGCCGGAAAGGTCCTTAATATGCCGTTAATCCTGTTCAAAAACACCTGTATTGCGCCGTTTCTTTCGAAAACTTCCTTCTTTGCTCTATTTGTCCACAGCTTTTCCACATTTGTGTATAACTTCACGTTTCCTGTTCTTTATCCTATTTCCGAACAGCGGTAGAAAACTTCGGTTTTACGGGAAATTTCCCTTTTAGCCGTCACACTCAGTCTCCCCGAGGGCTCCTTCCCCACACCATTTTTACAGGCTGTCCACAGACTTTCCACACCGCAGGCACAGCATTTCCAGGCTCAAAAAAAGCCCGGATAAAAACCCGGACTTTTTCCTGTTATGTTCCTGTTATGAATTTACCTTCTGTTCGTCTTTTCTCATTAATTCCTTTTTAATCAAAGTTGAGGAAGAATATGTGGTGGGCTTTTCGTCTTTAACGCCGAAATCTATGTTCCAGCCTCCGTTTACATCCGCCTGCACCTCGAACAAATACTCATGTCCCACCGTAAGAGTTATCTTTTTGGTCTCGTCGTAATTTCCGATTTCGTTCACCGCAAGCTTATTTTTTCCCTCAGTTATATCATACAGTTTTACGATAAAGTTATGCTTTCCAACATACTTGAATAAAACATTATACTCTTCTTTTTCCGCTTTGAATGTTCCTGTGGTCATGTCGCCTGTTCCCCTGATATTCAAAGTGGTCTTCTCCTCAATGGGAATGAATTTTATCCTCCAGTTGCCGGATGCTTTAACTTCTATCCAGCCATCGGTTATTTCCATGCTGCTTTTCAGAAAGCTTCGTCCCGCGTATGATGAGCCGTTGTCCAAGCTCTTGTTTAATGAAAACTTCTGATTATCCCCGTAATGCAGAACAACATTTACACTGTTGCCGATGCCTGTATGATACAGCTCGCAGTAATAGGGTCCTTCGGGAATATTTACGTTTTCAATGGTCTTCTGGCCCATTCCCGTGTATTCGATAACTCCTTCCGTATTCTCCACGGCAGGTTCCTCCGCCGGTTCAGTTTTTTCCTCCGCAGGCTTGGTATTTTCTTCTGCAGGCTTTGCCGGCACCAAATATGCGGGAGGTTTGCCCGTAATGATCTGGACCGTCTTAGTGTCTCCATACCATTGAACATCGTATCCGAAGCTTTCCGCCACCGCGCGCAGAGGCACAAGGGTCCGGCCGTCAATTATGGTTGCCGGAGCGTCAAGCTCTATCTTTTTTGCGTCGGAGCCGCCTTCCGCAATCTCCATATAATCGGAATTTATCACAAAACGGATGATCTTGTCCCCTTTTCGTGAGACGACCGCCTTTTCCTCAGCGATATAGTCCACCTCAGCGTCCAGCTTCTCAAAAATCGCCCGCATGGGCACCATCAATCTGTCGTTTATGATTTGGGGCGCCACGTCGAATGTCAGCTCGTCCGCGTCCACGTTTACGGTAATGCCGTCCTTCGCAAAAGCCGACGGCGCGCATGCCAGCACCATCCCGGCAATCAAAAGCCCGCTAAAAAATCTCTTCATAATTCCATATCCCCCTTTTGCTTTGTAATTATTTATAGTATAGCGAATTTGGAATAATTTTGCAACGGAGTCATAAAAAGCCCGCAAAAAAACCTTCCCCGATTATTACAGGAAAGGTACTTTTATTTCTTTTCATTTGTCTCTTCCGAAGGCGGATTTTCGCCGTCCTCCATGTTTTCCATTGCAAAAGTAATGCACTGGTTTATGAATTCGTTTCGGGATATGCCGATTTCCGCCGCTTTTTCGTCGATTTCCGTTAAAAGGTCAACGGATATGCGCATAGATATTACTTCTTTTGTGAACTTTTTCGGTATAAATGTCGCCACATGCACACCTCCTTATTGACAAATTGTATTCTTTCCAGCATAATATAACTATATTCTATTTTAGATATCTATTATCGAATACTTTTATTTAAATTATAAAGGAGAGATGTTATGAAAAAACGTTTTTTATCAGTTATTTCCATATGTATGGTTATTGTTCTTTCCGCGTGTTCGCTAAGTGCAGGGCAAAGTAATACAGCCCAAAAAGAGGAAAACATTCAGATAATTCAAAGTGATAAAACTCCCTTTACAGGCATAACCCAGCGTGCTGCTGAATTTGGTGCGGATATTGCACACAGGACAGCAAATCGCATGAACCATTTAAATAATTGAGATAATAAAGTTTTTAAAACAAGGAGGCATCATGAAAAAAAATCGTTTTTTAGCTGTTTCTGCAGGCATTGTTCTTGCATTTTCCGCCTGCACACCCAAAGTATCTCAAAATACATCTCAGATAGAATTAGGTTCTTCCGTGAACCTTGCAGACTTTATTACAACTGATGAAAATACAACCGCATTACTTTCCGACGATAACGATTTCAATATGAATAAAACAGGAAGTTTTACGGCAAAATTTGATGTCACTGACAAAAACGGAAAGGTAACGAATCAGACATTTACATTTAAAGTGGTAGACACCACTCCGCCGGATTTGGAAGTTTCTGACACGATTTTGGTTCCTATGGGTGTTGATTTTGACATTAACAGTTACGCCAAGGCAAGCGATATAAGCGAAAATGTTAATATTACAGTTTCACCGAGGGTTGATACTTCCAAAGAGGGCGAATATGCAGTAACGGTTACCGCGAAAGACGCTTCCGGCAATGAAACAAAAAAAGATGTTGCCGTAACAGTTGCGAAACGCGAAAATACAGCCTTCAGAAACGCTTGCTGGGGTGATGATGAGGCTACCATTCGCAGTCTGGAAAGCGCTCCTTTTACTTTAAAGGACGGAGATGCAATAGGATGCAGCAATCAGGAGATTTCCGGCTTGGACGCAAATATTTGGTATTTTATAGATTCTGAATATGGTTTATACTGCGGATCTTATCAGTTTACCTCACGCCATTCTAATGCGAACAGATACATCAGCGATTTCAAGACTATAAAGGAAAATATGGTAAAAGTATATGGCGAACCCGCAAGTACAGAAGAACCCTGTATAATTGATTCCGGGTATTATTATTGTGATGACGAAGGACAAGCATTATCTATAGACTATTCATATTATTTAACCACATGGGAAATCCCGGAAACAAACACAGAAATATCACTAGAGTTATACACGGATAATTATCAAATTGTTTTAGGTGTATGGTATACCGATAAAAGATATGAAGCAGATAATACAGGCGGATTATAAGTTATAAATTACCTTCTCAAGAATGTGCCTTTATAATAGTGTAATTTTCACAAACAAATAATCTACCTATATTTAAAGCCTTCGGTGGAGATTTTCCCCTGCCGAGGGCTTTTAAATTTGCCGATAACTTCGATAAACAAAAACACCCGGGTCAAGGGATGAAATCCCTTGCGGGTTTTTAGGGCAGAGCCTAACCCTAAAATGCTTCCGCTTCACTGTGTTTCGCTCCAGCATTTCAGGGAACCCTGCTGCGTTCCTGACCCCTCGAAGAACCAGCGCGAAGCGCTTTATTGAATCCGCTCCGGCGGATTCTGACCATAATCAGCGCCTTTTCGGCGCGGCTTCATAGCGCAGCGCTTCATTCCTTCATTTGAGCCGAAGGCTCAACTTCATTGAAAATTTTCTCCGAAAATTTTCACCACTTCCGTTCCGGGATAAAAGAACTTCACTATCTCCTCTCCCGAATACCCTTTTTCTGCCAGCTTCCCCGCGCCGTTCTGGCTCATTCCCACGCCGTGCCCAAATCCTCCGCCGTGAATCTTCAGAGCCGTCAGCCGGTCCTCCCCGTCAAAGACCTCGTCAAACACAAAAAACCCGCTGGGCAGCATGGGATAATTTCTGTACTCCGCGCCGGAATTATCCGTAAGTATGACACTTTCCGCCTCCGAACACGGCGCGAAAATCCGCCGTATAGCGTACTGCCCGTTTATCCGCACCGTGCAGAGACTGCCTTCCGTGCAAATGGAAATTATATTGCCGCCCTGACCTCTTTCCGTCACATACACACTCTCTATTGTTCCCGGATTGAACCCGTTTTCCGCACTGATATACGCGGGATTCTCGGCATAAAGCTTTTCTGCCTCAGCCGGGAATTTCTCCTCAAGAGCCTGAACAGGTATCTCCGTCTCCCATCGGAACCATGGGCAGTCCGCTTCCGGGCAGACAACATCCTTAGCCTCCAAAAACACCCGCGCTTTAGCCTCTTTAGAAAGGTCTCCGTAGTCTCCGGAATAGAATTTTCTGTACGCCAGATAGGGCAAAGTCTCCCCAGAAAGCCACACCTCTCCCGAATTAGCTCCGGCCCCGCAGGACGTGGAATAAAAATTGGCGGAGATCACCGTATTTTCGTATACAATACACTTGCCTTCCGTGTTTTTCACCGCCTCATCGGAGACCTGATTTTCAGGATAATTATTATAGACCTGCGACGCAGAGGAATCATCCAGATTGCCGCCCAGATAAGCGAATTTATTCTCGTAAAAGGCGTTGAATGCGTAGCTCCTCGCGCAGAGAGCCTGAGCTTCCGCGGCAGCCAGCCCGAGATCTGCGCTCATTTCGCTGGGCACAACTCCCCTAAGGTAGTCCTCCATGGGAATTTCATTGATTATGATGTACCCCTCGTCCGTTTTTTCGGCTTCCAGCCGTCCTCTGTATGCCGGATTCCCGCCTGCCCTTTCGATAGAAGGAATTTTCAGGCTTTCGCCCTTCGGCTCAATATAAATCCGGTTTCCGTCCCCGAAAAATCCCGACAGATCCGTCCTTCCCGAGATTTCCGTCTCTTTATCTTTGCTTCTCACGACTCCATCCCCTTCAACAACTATTTTCTCATGGTAATAGTCTTCATAATCCGTGGTTTTCAGCGCAATCCGCAAAACCTCCGGCGACGCCTTTTCCGTAACTATAACTGCATTGGCCGTTCCGTCCGAATAAAACACAACCGCCTTGTCCCCGCAGAAAACTTCCCGTTTTGTGATGTTTTTTATGTCCTTATCCGAAAGGAAAAACACCGTTTCGTCCGAAATCTCAAAGGATTTTCCGTCTATTTCAATTTTGTCGGATACCTTCCGCACTGTGCCGGAAACCGCGTCCTTAAGAAAAGCAATCTCCCTGATTTTTCCGTCCTTTATGACCACATTCCCCACAGAGGATTCCGGCTCCCTGTCATATGGGAACTCCCGCTCAAATCCCTGAAAATTCAGCAACACTCCGCCCTGAATCCCGCTTATGTATACATTATCAAACCGAACCTCATCGGAAATAACCTTTTCCAATCCCAGAACCTCTCCGTCCTTCGCCAGAATTGAAACTTCCTTATCCCCATAGGGCGAAAAATCCATTCCCCGTGCGGAAAGCTTTCCCTTATCCGAATACAGGGAATACAAAGAGTCCGAAGACCCGAAAACTTTCACCGCCGTAAGCTCTGTCTGCGCCGCTTCCGAAAGGAGCTTCGTCCAGGCGGAAAGAGACACGGGCGAGTTTTTGTTTTCCTCCGTGACCTTTATTTTTTCGGCATAACCGGGATTCACCCTGGAAATCAGAGAGGCGCATTCCTCCAGCGTAAGAGCCTTCTCCCCTTCAAAGCTCCGGCTGGGCAGAAGCTGACCCTCTTCAAACATTTTCGCCGCGTACGGAAAATACCAGTCCTCTTCCGAAACATCATCATAGGGCAAGGAAAAATCTTCCCGTAAATCGGAAGTATCCGCCGCTTCATCGCCAAAAAGAATAACACAGATACCCTTGACGCCAAGAGCGCGGCTGACGGCTGTCTCGTCACCTTTTGGTTCCCGAAAAGGACCGCATCCCGCAAGGAAAAGCGTAAAAATCAGCGTTCCGAACAATAATTTTCGCATAGAATCCACCTTTTTAAAAATAAAGTGTTGTTAAAACCCGAAAAGTACATTATAATAAAGAATACATGACAACAACCTGTACTATTAATATGACAGTTCAAAATACAATATTCATGGAGGTAGTTAATCTTGAGTACAAAAAACCGTACCGCTGAAGAACAGCTTACTAACAATTACTGGGAATACATTTTCGGAATCACCAAAGCGGGATTTTTCGTAACCCTTCTGAACCCTTTCGAGGGCGCTGCGGAGCGCAAGCAGATTTTTGCCGAGCTTCCCGATGACATCAGCAAATTCAACGACCTGAGAAACGATATAATCATTAATCTCAAGGACATCGTAAACGACAAGGAGCTTTCCGCAAAGAAATTCGAGGAATGCATGGAAGCGAGAAAGAAGATCGCGGCCTTTTCCGAAAGTATGCTGCCCTACGTTTCAGTTTGCTCCATTCCTCTGGAAAAATTAGAGGAAGAGGACCTTACAAGAGGTCTTGACGGCGGCGAGCTGGAAAGCAAAGAGCCCGATTACGTTTCCATTTACGACAAGTGCATGAAGCTTTTGGAAAACATCCCCAACACACAGTGGGAAAGCTATATCAAATGCAGACTTTTCGGCATTCTCCCCTTCGGCATGACAAAGGCTAAATTCTACGATATGCTGGGACAGGCCGCCGACACACTTACTGCGGGAAAAAACATCGCTTATGTGGACAAATTCTACCGTCTTCAGACCATAAACTACAATCCCAAAGGATATGAAGGCTTCGGAAAGAATTTCGCTTCCATTCTTAAGGATGTTGAAAGGATCTCAGCCCTCAACCCTGCGGACCTGACAGACGACGGTCTTATGGAGGCAAAGGACAGCATGGTAGAGACTGTGCAGTTCTTCAAATCAATAATCGAGAACATTGACGAGCTTTACAAGGATTTAGGTCTTTTCGCCCTTATTTTCTGCCAGGGCTATGATTTCGAGACCCTTACAGGCGATGACCCCATTGTCCGCGACGAAGTTTATTATGTTCAGGAAATCGTAAAAAAAGGCGGTTTCGATGAAAACGACATTCTTGAGGCGGACAAGGCCGACAGAATAAAAGAAGAAATTATCGACAATTTCTCCGCAATGATCGATTACGCGAGAAATACCCGTCAGAAAATCATGGAGCTTCACCGCTCATTCACAGGCACATACAAAGAAGGCCTCAGCAGAGTAATGGATTTCGCAAGCTTTGCCGAGAACCTTTATTACGGCAACGCGGAGGACGATTTCCTTGCTGTGAAGGAAAACGCAGGCGAGCTTGCCGATCTGGATTATCTTGAGGACTCCAAGGAGAATTTCATGAACGAGCTGAAGGCTTTCGCCGACAGCCTTTCTCCCGCGGACAGAAAGACCATGTACAGAAAGCTTATCTCCACCCTGTATATTCCTATGGAAAAGGTTGAGTTCTGCGACTATTTTGTAAATGAGCTCAAGGGTATGGACGAAGGAAAGAGAAACATCGTTCTTCTGAAATTCGATAATATTCTGGACAACGAAATGGCCAGCAGCGATTCCTGCTCCTGCGGACATCACCACCACGATGAAGACCATGAATGCTGCTGCGGACACCACCATGACGAGGACCACGAATGCTGCGGCAAACACCATCATGACGAAGACCACGAGTGCGAATGCGGACATCACCACGATGACGTGGAAACATTCTGAAACAAATTCAAAAATCAATAAAAATACGCCCGGGGAAAACACAGGATCTTCGGGCGTTTTTTGACAATAGGAAAGGAAAATCAATATGAAAGAGAAAATAGATTTAAAGGCATATACCGGCAAAATAGCGGAAGCTCTCCCCAAAGGCATACTGCTGAACACCAACGGCGACAAATTCAACACCATGGTGATCGGCTGGGGACATATTGGATTCATATGGGGCAGAGATACATTTGTGGCCTTTGTCCGCGAAAGCCGCTACACCAAAGCCCAGATCGACAAGACAGGCGAGTTCACCGTAAGCATTCCCGAGGGCAAGCCCGACGGCGGAATCATCAAAATCTGCGGTATGCAGTCCGGCAGAAACATGGACAAGGTAAAGGAAGCCGGCCTTACTCTTGAAGAACCCAGTGTAATCAAAACTCCGGGCATTAAGGAATTCCCCATTACCCTTGAATGCAGGGTCCTGTACTCCGGCAAAATCGAAATCTCCGCTCTTCCCGATGATATTCAGGAAAAAATGTATCCCCGGAACGTGGGAAGCGACAATCCTCTGGCAAACCGGGACGCTCATACAATGTATGTTGGGGAGATCGTGGACGCGTATATTATAAAATAGCAAAATCCGGCTTTCGGACCGAGCTGTTTGAGACTCTCGAAAACGAGAGTCTTTTTTCCCCAAAATTTTCAGTCTTCCGGCAAATCGCGTTCTTTCAGTTTCCCTTCGTTTGCGTCTTTAATGGACTGAAGAAGCACCACCATATTCTCTTCCGAATAAAAGGGGTCTTCGGAATCAGATTCATCATCGTCAACAGCAATTAATTCGTGTTCATGGACATTTATGCCCTCTTCTATGTCCGCAATTGCCTGTCTGAGACTTTCCATGTTCTCTTCGCAGAAAAATGGATCGTCCTCTGGCAAAATCCTGAAGGGAATCCGCTTTTCGCGGCCAACCTTCCTCGCGAACATGGCAAAGGCGTCTTCCATAGGAATACCCATATCCGAGCAGGCTTCCTCCATTTTGTCAAAAACATCCTTCTCCAGAAGGATTCTGTATTCTTTGTCAATCATAAAAATCACTCCTTTTTGCTGAATTAAAAAAGCTCCCTCTTTCCAAAGGGAGCCTCATGGCTTTTAACTCTTATTCATCTTCTTCTTTATATTTTTCCGCAAGATATTCGTTTATGTTAGTCACGATCATATCAGGGTCAACGCCGTGCACGAGTCCCGCTTCCTCAACAGTCTCGCCGACAGCGGAGATACATCCGATGCAGTGAAGTCCTTCTTTTAAGAGCAATAACTGGATATCCTCGTCAATAAGCATTAAATCGCTGATAAACATATCCTTTGTAATCTGTGGTATCATGATAACTCCTCCATTTATATTGAAATTTTATTACGCAATTTGTAGTCCAAAAATATTATAGCGCATCGGGACGAAAAAATAAAGCAGAATTTGAAAAAGTAGGCTGTCTCCTGTTTTACCGCTGACCGCCGCCGCCGGAATACACTATTCAAGAGGCGCTTTCAGTCCTTCAGCGACAGACTCATCCGTTCCTTTTCCCGAAAACAGGTATTCTGTCCCGTACCGATCACCCTGATTATTTTCCGCCGGATTTCATTTTTTATCCTCCAGATAAGCCTTATACATAAATACGGCCGCGACGGTTTTCGAGTCGTAAATTTTGCCTTCATAGACCAGATTTATGGCTTCTTCCAGGGTATATTTCTCAATTTCAACAAACTCGTCCTCGTCAAGATGCTGCTGGGTCTTCTCCAGCTTTCCGGCTATATAAATGCTGATCTGTTCAGTGCATATGCCAACGGACGGTGTTATACGGACAAGGAATTTCAGGGGCTCAAGGCTCTTGTAGCCGATTTCCTCTTCCAGCTCCCTTGCGGCTGCGACTGCGGGGTCCTCGTCAGGCTCAAGCATTCCCGCAGGAATCTCCAGACAAAGGTCTCTCGCGGCGTGGCGGTACTGGCGCACGAAGAAGATTTTTCCGTCCGCATCCTCAGCGATGACTGCGGCGGCGTGTCCTCTCAGCACGTACTCACGGGGAGCGGTTTTGCCGTTGGGCAGAGCGATGTCGTCACGATATACGTCGAACACTTTTCCTTTAAACATTAATTCCGATTTTACTGCGCGGTTTTCCATAAAAACACCTCTTTCTGTATGCCTCCGGCGGCTCTCCGAGGGCTTAGAGCTCTGACTATGCCTCCGGCGGCTTAGGGCTCTTTCGGGTTCCCTGAAATGCTGGAGCGCAACATAGTGAAGCGTAAGCATTTTAGGGTGATCTCTGCCCTAAGAACCCGCAAGGGATTTCATCCCTTGACCCGTGTAATAAGCTAGGGTAATTTTTCGTGTATATTTAAGTTACTGTTGTATTAATTACTGCCGATAAACTACGTTTACTGTCGTGCCGAAGGCACTTTATTGAATCCGCAAAGCGGATTCTGGCCGCAATTATTCATTATTCAATATTCATTATTCATTAAAACCTATCCGTGAGCCAGGAAATCAGAATTCCGCGTTTTTAACCGTTCTGGGATAAGGAATAACGTCCCTGATATTCGCCATTCCGGTAACGTACATAACCAGTCTTTCAAAGCCCAGACCAAAGCCGGCGTGTCTCGTTCCGCCGTACTTCCTCAGGTTCAGGTACCACCAGTAGTCCTCCTGTTTAAGTCCCAGCTCGTTCATACGCGCTTCAAGGACCTCGTAACGCTCTTCCCTCTGGCTTCCGCCGATTATCTCGCCGATTCCGGGTACAAGCAGGTCCATAGCGGCAACAGTCTTTCCGTCGTCGTTAAGGCGCATATAGAAAGCCTTTATATCCTTGGGATAATCGATGAGGAACACAGGTTTTTTGTAGATCTCCTCTGTGATGTAACGCTCATGCTCCGTCTGAAGGTCGCAGCCCCAGCTTACGGGGTATTCGAATTCCTTGCCGCTTGCGATAAGCAGGTCGATAGCTTTTGTATATGAAACACGCTCAAAGTCGTTTTCAACGATGTTTTTCAGTCTGTCGATGAGACCCTTGTCCACAAACTGGTTGAAGAAAGCCATTTCCTCGGGTGCGTTCTCCAGAACGTAGTTTATTACATATTTAAGAAGGTCCTCCGCAAGGTCCATGTCGTCGTTCAGGTCGGCGAACGCCATTTCGGGCTCCATCATCCAGAATTCAGCAGCATGACGGGCTGTATTGGAGTTCTCGGCGCGGAATGTGGGTCCGAAAGTATAGATATTTCTGAACGCGAGAGCGTAAGTCTCTCCGCTGAGCTGTCCGCTTACGGTGAGGTTTGTCTCTTTGCCGAAAAAGTCCTTGGAATAGTCGATTGAGCCGTCCTCAAGGCGAGGAGGATTCTCCATGTCAAGTGTGGTTACACGGAACATTTCGCCTGCGCCTTCGCAGTCGCTGCCTGTGATAATGGGTGTATGCACGTACACGAATCCGCGCTCGTTGAAGAATTTATGGATGGCGAACGCCAGTAGACTGCGCACGCGGAATGTTGCGGCGAATGTGTTTGTTCTGGGACGGAGATACGCTATCTGGCGCAGGAAATCGAATGAGTGTCTCTTCTTCTGAAGAGGGTAATCGGGTGTGGACGCGCCTTCTATCTCGATGGTTTGCGCCTTCAGCTCAAAGGGCTGTTTTGCGCCCGGTGTAAGCTCCAGAACGCCTTCTGCGATAATTGCGCTGCCTACGTTTATTTTGGATATTTCCGAAAAGTTAGCGGTTTTGCCGTCCTCGGAAACGATCTGCAGGTTCTTGAAGAAGCTGCCATCGTTGAGCTCGATGAATCCCAGTGATTTGGATGCGCGGGATGTACGGATCCAGCCGCCTACTTTAATGGTTTTTCCTGCGTATTCCTCTGTGTTTTTATATATATCCCTAATTGTAATAAGTTTCATAGTTATATGTTCCTTTCTGTCTATATTTAGCTCTGGCTATGCCTCCGGCGGCTCAGGGGCTCTGCCCCTAAGAACCCCGTTTAGGGCTCTGCCCTAAAAACCCGCTTAAGGCTCTGCCTTAAGAATCCGCAAGGGATTTCATCCCTTGACCCATGTAATAAGTTTTGTCAGGTTATTGGCTATACTTAAGTTATCGTAATATTAATTATTGCCGATAAACTATGTTTACTATCGTGCGAAGCACTTTAATTAAATCCGCTCAGGCGGATTTTCACCTTAATTATTCATTATTCACTATTCATTATTCATTGACATTTTCGTCAGAAAATGTCCACCTCCACCGGGCAGTGGTCGCTGCCGTAGACATCGGTGAGTATTTTGGCATCCTTCAGGTCCTTCCGCAGGGCCTCGGACACGAGGAAATAGTCGATCCTCCATCCGGCGTTCTTTTCTCTGGCCCTGAACCGGTAGCTCCACCAGCTGTAAACGCCTTCCAGATCCGGATAAAAGTGGCGGAATGTATCCACAAACCCCGATTCCGTCAGAGCGGTAAATTTTGCTCGCTCCTCATCAGTGAAGCCGGCGTTTTTCCGGTTGGTTTTGGGGTTTTTCAGGTCGATCTCCTTATGGGCCACATTCAGGTCGCCGCAGACAATGACGGGCTTTTTCTCTTCCAGCTTTTTCAGGTAGGCTAAAAACGCGTCTTCCCATTCCATGCGGTAATCCAGACGTTTCAGTCCGTCTTGGGAGTTGGGCGTATACACCGTCACATGATAGAAATCATCAAACTCGCAGGTAATGACCCTGCCTTCCGTGTCATGCTCCTCAATGCCCAGGCCGTAGGAAACGGAAAGCGGTTCCTTTTTCGTGAATGTCGCCACGCCGGAATATCCCTTCTTTTTGGCGTAATTCCAATAGGAAAAATATCCCTCGGGGGCAAAATCTATCTGACCCGCCTGAAGCTTCGTTTCCTGAACGGAAAAAATATCCGCGTCGATCTCCGAGAAAAACTCGGCGAAACCTTTTCCCATGCAGGCGCGGAGCCCGTTTACGTTCCAAGAAATCAGTTTCATAAAATCATCCTTTTCATCCCGTTTCATCATCGGGAAAATATGCTACCTTATATAATAACAAAATTGCGGATAAAAACCAACAATTTTATTAAACTCTTGATATATTTTTTTTAAAATGTTAGTATTTATTAGTTGGATGCACCGATTTGAGGATTTTTTTCGGGAAGGAGGATGCGCCATGCGGGTTGCAATGGCCCAGACGGCAATTAAGTTCGAGGACAAGGAATACAACCGCGCCAAGGCTTTGGAGATGTTCGAAAAAGCGCAGGGTAACGCGGATTTTATCATATTTCCGGAGATGTGTCTCACCGGATTTTCAATGCACACGGAGCGAATAGGCGAAAGGCCGGATAATTACGAAACTCTTGAGTTTTTCCGTCAGTGCGCCGTAAAGTACAAAATAGCGGTATGCTTCGGCATGGTGCGCCTTGTGGACGGAAAGGCCTATAATTCCGCGGTAATTATTGACAAGGACGGAAACGCGTCGGATTTTTACGATAAGATCCATCCCTTTTCGGGAGGACGCGAGGGACAGTTTTACACCGGCGGAGACCATGTTATCGCGGTAAAAATCGGAAAACTGAACGTGAGCCCTTTCATATGCTACGATCTGCGGTTTCCGGAGCCTTTTCAGGCGGCCTCCGAAAAATGCGAATTTCTTGTGGTAATCGGGAACTGGCCATATATCAGGCAGGATTTCATCGCGCCTCTGCTTCGGGCGAGAGCTATTGAGAATCAGTCCTACACCTGTTTTGTCAACACAACGGGCTTTGACGGAAAGATACTTTACGGCGGCGGAAGCGTTGCTTTTACGCCCTTAGGTGAGAAGGTTATTGAGGCCGGAGAGGAAGAAGGGCTGTATATTTTCCAGCTGGACGAGAACAAGCCCCGTGTATTCAGGGGTGATTTCAACATGAAGGCGGACAGGCGGAATGATGTTTATGTCAGGCTTTTATCGGAGATTAAACCGGTGGAGAAAGTGTCGTGGCAGGCGGACGTGTTTGAATTTAATGAATAGTGAATATCTCTCCGAGGGCTTAGGGCTCTGCCCTAAGAACCCGGTTTTTTACTTGGGGCTCTGCCCCAAACCCCGCAAATAATCGGGGTTCCCGAAATGCTGAAGCAAAACGCAGTGAAGCGGAAGCATTTTGGGATAAAACTTCGCCCCTTGACCCGTGTAGTAAGTTAAGGGAAGTTTTTCGGCTATATTTAAGTTATAGTAATATAAATTATCATCGATAAACTATATTTATTATCGTGCCGAAGGCACTTTTATTGAATCCGACTTCAGGCGGATTCTGACCTAAGCTACGCTTGCGCAATTTAGCTGCTCGAAGAGCAATTTAGCTGACCGCAGAGCAATTTAGCTCGGCTGAAAGGCGAATTTAGCTTCACTGCCCCGTTACGAAACTCTTTAATGGATCCGCAAAGCGGATTCTGACCACTGAATTTCAGTTTAATATGGATATGACAAAAAATCCGCAGTCCACGAAAACTCCGTCCGGCTGCGGATACTTTTTTTCTATTACTTATACCCTTTCATCGGCATGAACACTGATTCAACTTTCATTTTAACAAAAATAAAAACACCGCTTCATTTTGGTGTCGTACTAAAATCTATCTATATATCAAGATATATATCACTGGACTTTCTGGCAAAATGCACGAAAACAGCGTTTGCCTTCAAAGACAGACCCTGTTCTCTTGCGTTATGATACAGAAGCTCCTTGGATTTATCAGGAATCTTTCCGTAAAAATGCGCCGAAAGCGTCAAATCCCTGGTAACAGGATTTTCCTTTGCGGAAATATTCTCCATATTTATATTTGTATGAACGAAGCACGCGCTTCTTTTCAGCACATTCTTCGTAAAAGGACTGAAATCGCCGGTTTTGCACCTGCTTATAACAATGATTTCTTTACACTTTGATAAAGAATCCCCATAATCATTGAAATTGTCTTCCAGCCGGCATTTGCCCGGTGTTTTTGTCCAGCAGTAAAAACATTCGGAGCATTTTTTTATATCATGATGATCAGATATAACAAGCACGTTTTCCTTTATTTGGGGGAATAAGGAAGAAAAATCATCATCACTCAGGTCGTGGATTAAAACTGTCATATTATTGATCCTTCCCCGTTTGTACTAAGTCTCGGTTAGTCCTCACGTAAAAACTTTCGTAAATCATTTTAATACAAATGCAAAATATTTTCAACAATTATAGTATAAAAAAGATTATATTTTTATTAACTGCAAATTTTATAACAAAAAAACCGGCTTTTATCACGATATGTGAACTGCCTGTGATGTAAAAATCAGCCAATTATCAGAGGTTATCCACATTGTCCACAGTCTTATCCACAGAAAATGTGGAATTTTTGCTCACAAAATTTGAGTTGAAGCCAAAATTCTGATATAAAAAACCTATAACAAAAATCCTCTTTTCCGTCATATGTATTTTTGCCCAAAAATTTATGATTTTTCTAAGGATTTTCTAAGGTTTACGCAAAGAGTTTTTGTTGACTTTATATATATCAATGGTATAGAATTTATTTATGAAAATTATTGGAGGTTTATGATGAATTTAGAACAGGCTAAGATAAAATTTGAAGAAATTGTTAAATCCCAGCTCGAAAGAGCTGAAATGATAAAGAATCAGGGCGATTTTACAGATTATAACGCTCTGGACAAGATCGTTATAGGCGTTGTTGGCGGAGACGGCATCGGTCCTTCCATAACAGCCCAGGCTCAGAGGATAATGGAATTCCTTCTGAAAGATAAGGTTGAATCCGGAAAGGTTGAGTTCAAGGTAATTGACGGTCTCACCATCGAAAGACGCGCGGCGGAGCTGGCGGCTATTCCCAAGGATGTTCTTGAGGAGCTGAAGGGCTGCCACGTTATCCTTAAGGGACCCACAACCACACCTCGCGCCGGAGACGGATATCCCAACATTGAAAGCGCAAACGTTGCCATGAGAAAGGAACTGGATCTTTTCGCGAACGTACGTCCCGTTTCCATTCCCGAAGAGGGCATCGACTGGACATTCTACCGTGAGAACACGGAAGGCGCCTACGCTTTGGGCTCAAAGGGCTTTGACCTTGGCGAGGACGTATTCTTCGACTTCACCGTTACAACAGACGGCGGAACGGACAGGATCATCCGCGCGGCGTTCGAGTTTGCCAAAAAGCGCGGCAAGACACGTGTTACAGCCGTTACAAAGGCCAACATCATCAAGACTACCGACGGACGTTTCCTGAAGCAGTTTTATGAGATCGCGAAGGAATATCCCGGAATCGAGGCTGACGACTGGTATGTGGACATTATGACAGCGAAGCTTATTGACACAAAACGCCGTCAGGACTTCCAGGTTATGGTGCTTCCCAATCTTTACGGAGACATCATCACTGACGAGGCCGCTGAATTCCAGGGCGGTGTTGGTACGGCAGGCAGCGCCAACATCGGCAAGAAATATGCCATGTTCGAGGCTATCCACGGTTCCGCGCCCAGAATGGTTGAGGAAGGCAGAGACATTTACGCCGACCCTTGCAGCGTTATCCGCGCGGCGTCCATGCTTCTGGCTCATATCGGATTTACCCAGGAGGCTGACAAGCTGGATAAGGCTCTGGACATCTGCACACGCACTGAGAAGAAGATATACACCACAGGAAGAAGCGACGGAGCTACATCGGCTCAGGTTGCGGATTATATAATGGAAACAATACAGAAAATGTAGTGATATTATGAAGAAAATAAAAGTTATGACGGTTTTCGGCACACGTCCTGAGGCTATAAAAATGGCGCCCCTTGTACGGGAGCTTAAAAAAAGAGACACTTTCGACTGTATCGTAGCCGTTACGGGACAGCACAGGGAGATGCTGGATCAGGTTCTGGAGCTTTTTGAGATAGTTCCCGAATATGACCTGAATATAATGAAAAAAAGTCAGACTCTGGTGGACATTACCACCGGCGTGCTTTCAGGGATCACGGAAATAATCGAGAAGGAAAAGCCGGACATCGTGCTCGTGCACGGGGATACTACCACAACAATGGCGTCCTCGCTGGCGGCCTATTACACAAAGACCATGCTGGGTCATGTGGAGGCCGGACTGCGCACAGACAACAAATTCGAGCCTTTTCCCGAGGAGATCAACCGCCGGATAACAGGCGTTCTGACGGACATTCACTTCTCCCCTACTTCCAACGCCAAGAAAAATCTTTTACTGGAAAATACTCCCGAAGAAAATATTTTCATAACGGGAAACACTGTTATAGACGCGCTTTCCTCCACTATCAGCGGGGATTATGTGTTCACAGTGCCCGAGCTCAACGAAATTGATTATAAAAACCGGAGGGTCATCGCCATTACCGCCCACAGGCGCGAGAATCTCGGCGAGCCTCTGGAGAACATATGCCGCGCCATAAAGCGGCTTACGGAAGATTATCCCGACACATACGCTGTATACGCCGTGCACAGGAATCCCGCTGTTATGGAACCGGTGCACCGGATATTGGGCGGATGCGAAAACGTACTGCTTCTGCCGCCTCTGGATCTGGAGGATATGCACAATCTTATGGCAAGGTCGTACTTTGTCATGACGGATTCCGGCGGACTTCAGGAGGAAGTGCCGTCCATGGGCAAGCCTGTTCTGGTACTTAGGAATGTTACGGAACGCCCGGAAGGTATTGAAGCCGGAACCCTAAAGCTGGCAGGCGTCAAAGAGGAGGATATTTACCGGGAAGGAAAGATTCTTCTTTGCGACCCGGAAGAATATAATAGAATGGCGGTAGCGAAGAATCCTTTCGGAGACGGACACGCGTCAGAGAGGATCGCCGATGCTATGGAGTATAGGTTCGGTCTGAGAGCGGAAAGACCGGAAGCATTCGGAGACTCTCCGAGGGCTTAGGGCTCCGCCCTAAGAACCCGTTTAGGGCTCTGCCCTAAAAACCCGCAAGGGATTTCATCCCTTGACCCGTGTAGTAAGTGAGGGAATGTTATCGGCTATAATATAGCTTTTCACTTTCGTAAACTCACGAAGCATTTTATTGAATCCGCTTCAGGCGGATTCCGACAATAATTAGACCTTTATAAAAGGGCGGCTTCATTAGCAAAGCGACTTCATTCCTTCATTTGCGAAGCAAACTTCATTGTGCCGGAGGCACTCCTTTGAATCCGACTTCAGGCGGATTCTGACGTAAGCTGCGCTTGCGCAATTTCGCTGCTCGAAGAGCAATTTAGCTGACCGCAGGGCTTTAGTTCGGCTGAAAGCCGAATTTAGCTCTATTGCGCCGAAGGCGCCCTCTCTGAGGGAGTATGCAGCCTAAAACCGCAAAAACCGGTATCAAAAAATCAAAATTCAAAAATCATACATCAGCAAAAAACATAAATATAAATAATTAAACCAAGGCAACAACTTAAACTATCAATGAATATAATCAAAGGAGGTTTTTTACATGAAAGAAGAAAGACTCGCAGTTTTAAGACTTCTTGAGAATGGCGTTATAAATGCGGAGGAGGCAGAAAGGCTGCTTCTTACACTGCGTCCTGTACCTCCCGCACCCAATTACTACGAAAAAGTTAGTTCCGCAGGGGAAAATATGGCTAATTTAGCAAGAAAAGCAGGCAAAAAAGTGGGCAAGGCAACCGAAGCAGCCGCTAAAAAGGCGGAGCCCGTAATCAAAAGAGCCGCTGAGAAAATCGGCGAAAAGACAGAAGAAGTCTGCACAAATGCCAAAAACTACGTAGACAAGAAAAAAGCTGAACGTGAGAAAGCTTATGTACCCGATATAGACGAACAGGATGTTTCCGATGTTACCGACGCGCCCGAGGCAGAAACCACGGCGGAAGCACCTGTAAACGAGGCGTCAAACACAGACGGAGCCGAAAACGGATATGTCGAGACAGAAACGGAGAATTCCGCAGAAAATGGGGATGTTACGGAGGAGGCCGCTGAGGATACGGCTTTCGAAGAGGAGGAAAGCGATAAATAAGGTGGATATTAAATGACGAGCGAAAACAAACAAAAGGTGAAAAGCGAGGTCGTTTCGTGGGTCAAGACCTTTGTTATAGCGGTGGTTATAGCAATCGCGGTGAACGCTTTTGTCATCGTAAACGCAAAGGTGCCTTCCGGTTCCATGGAGCGGACCATAATGACTAACGACAGAATCATAGCTTATAGACTTTCTTATAAGTTTTCCGCACCGGAACGCGGGGATATCGTGGTTTTCCGCTATCCCGATGACAGGGATGTCCTCTATGTCAAACGGATCATCGGTCTTCCCGGCGAGACGGTGGAGATGATTGACGGCACCGTTTATATTAACGGCGAAGTTCTGAAAGAGGATTATCTCAAGGAGGACGCATACGGGTCCTACGGGCCTTATACCGTGCCTGAGGGCAAGTATTTCATGATGGGCGACAACAGGAATCTTTCATGGGATTCCAGGTTCTGGGAGAACACATTCGTGCCCAAAAGCGATATTCTGGGCAAAGGCGTGTTCAGGTATTACCCGAAATTTAAGAAGCTGTAAAAGATATGTTTAATTTAATCAATATAATATGTAGGAAAAAGAAAGACAGGCAGTTGGATTATATTGCCTGTCTTTTTGATTTGCCGGATAATCCGGACATTAACGAAGAGATGAAGCGGCATAATAGAGCTAAATTCGGCTTTCAGCCGAACTAAATTTGCCGTTGGCAAGCGAAATTGCTCTTCGAGCAGTGAAATTGCGCAAGCGCAGCTTAGGTCAGAATCCGCCTGCTGCGGATTCAAAGGAGCGCCTTCGGCGCAATGAAGTTTGCTTCGCAAATGAAGGAATGAAGTCGCTTTGCTAATGAAGCCGCCCTTTTATAAAGGGCTAATTATTGCCAGAATCCGCTTAAAGCGGATTCAATAAAATGCCTTCAGCATAATTGAAATGCTTCGTGAGTTTACGAAAGTGAAAAGCTATATTATAGCCGATAACATTCCCTCACTTACTACACGGGTCAAGGGATGAAATCCCTTGCGGGTTCTTAGGGCAGAGCCCTAAGCCCTCGGAGAGCCGCCGGAGGCACAGCCAGAGCCCTGAGCTGCCGGAGGCACAGCTATACTTATCCATAGGCCGGGAAATCTTTTTTCCGAAAATGAAAAACCCCGTAATACTGCGGAAAACTACCCATAAATCCGGATTTTCCCGTACACTTATCAACAACCTGAACCCCTAAACTGTGGATAAACCCTTTTAAGCCTCAGGCATTCTCAAAATCCAAAATTAAAAATCCGTTAGAAAAGCCATTTCCCACGCTCCCCTACCCTTTTTCTACTTAAATTCCTGCCGTTTTTTTCTTTCCCGCCAATAAAAAAATCCGCAGATGCCTTTTTTTGTAATCAGCACCCGCGGATACTTTATATATGTTTATATCATTATTTAATTGCCGCAATAATCTCCACTTCGCATAAAGCTCCCTTTGGCAGAGCCTTTACCGCCACACACGACCGCGCCGGCTTGTGATTGGAGAAATACCTGCCGTAAACCCCGTTGAACACCGCGAAATCATCAATATCCGCAAGGAAACACGTGGTCTTTATGACGTTTTCGAAGCCTGCGCCGTACTCCGCTAAAACAGCGGATAAATTCTTCATCACCCTGTCAGCCTGAGCCTCGATACTCCCCTGCTCCATCTCGCCTGTCTCGGGAATAATGGCGATCTGTCCCGAAGTAAACAGAAGATCACCGTATAAAACCGACTGTGAATAAGGTCCGATAGCGGCCGGAGCCTTGTCCGTCTGCCTGATCTCAAACATAATTATTCTGCCTCCCTTTTAAAGCACAGAATCCTCCGGCAAAATCCTGTACATAGCCGTAGCGCTGTCCGTCAGAACGCCCGTGCTCTCCTCATAAGCCTCGCCGGAAAGGCACATGGCAAACTTGCCCCAGGACACGCATTTTACCTTAACAACAAGATTATCGTTTACGTGAACCGCCTTCAGATAGTTGATATTCAGATTCAGAGTTGTGACGATTTTACCCAGATTCGCCCACTTCGCAACTCCGCCGAGAGCGTTGTCCAGAGCCGTAGCGATAATTCCGCCGTGACAGGTTCCGTAAGGGTTGGACTGCCAGTCACGAATGGGAAAAGTCATGTGGCAGACGAGATTCTCGCCGTCAATATGTGTCACCCGCTGAGCCATCGCCGCCGTTATGCCTATCTGGCGCACATCGTCCAGAGACATTCCGGCGCCCTCAACCTCCTGAAATTTTTCCTCAATACTGTTCTTGAGGATCAGCATATTTTCCTCAAAAAGTTTCTTTTGTTCCTTAGTCATATTCTACTCCTTTTTTAATTTTTGCGGGGATTCGAAATGCGCTCGATAAGCCGCAGCAAATCGCCCTCGTTTGTATATTCAATCTCGATTTTTCCCTTGCGTTTTCCCGCAACGATTTTTACTTTTGTATTCAGCGCATCGGACATTGTGTTCTCAAAATCCGCAAAAGGCGAATTTTCCTTTTTCTCCGCGGGTTTCTTCTTTTCCGTGTACCTTTTCACAAGGTCCTCCGCTGCGCGCACGCTCAGGTCCTCGTTAATGATTTTCACACACAATTTATATTGAAGATTCTTGTCGGACACCCCGAGGAGCGCCTTTCCGTGACCTCCGGAAATCTTGTTTTCCGAAAGAAAATTTTTTACACGGGGATCCAGATTCAGAAGTCGCACAGAGTTGGCAACCGCCGCTCTGCTCTTTCCTATGCGGGACGCGGTCTCTTCCTGCGAAAGATGAAATTCGTCCATGAGCCGCTTGAGACTTTCGGCCTCCTCAATAGGATTGAGATTCTCCCTCTGGATGTTTTCCACCAGCGCCATGAGGAATATTTCCGAATCATCGCCTTCCTTGACAACAGCGGGAATTTCCGTAAGTCCGGCCAGTTTAGCTGCGCGAAAACGCCGTTCTCCGGCGATAATATAATACACGTCATCTGACTTCCTCAGCAATATGGGCTGAAGTACGCCAACATTTTTGATAGATTCCGAAAGTTCCTTCAGGCTTTTCTCCCGAAACCGCTTTCTGGGCTGATTGGGATTTGGCTGGATCTTTTCCATATCTATATTAAGGACCTTTTGTGCGGACCCTTCGTTTATGGAATCAAGCTTTTTCGAAAATAGCGCCTCCATGCCTTTTCCTTTCGAGCCGAGACCTTTTTTAGCCGGCATTAGTTCCACTTCCTTTCAATTACAAGCTGGGCCAGCTCCATGTAGCTTTCCGCGCCTTTGGAGCGCGGGTCGTATTCCGTAATGGGAAGCCCGTGGCTGGGAGCCTCGCCGAGACGGACGTTTCTGGGGATGATGGCCTTGTAGATCTCCGCGGGCAGAGACCGTTTTATCTCGTCCACCACCTGTATTGACAGGTTTGTTCTGGAATCGAACATGGTGAACACAACGCCTTCTATCTGCAGGTCCGGATTAATGCTGTCCTTCATGACCCGAATGGTATACAGGAGCTGTTCCAGACCTTCCAGAGCGAAATACTCGCACTGTATGGGCACAAGGACCGTGTCGGCCGCAGCCAGAGAATTTATTGTAAGAATATTTAAAGACGGCGGACAGTCTATGATAATGAAATCGTAATTATCCTTCACGCTTTGAACGCATTCCCTGAGAAGATACTCTCTGTCATCGAAGCTCACAAGCTCTATCTCTGCGCCGGAAAGATTGATGTTAGCCGGAGCAATGTCCAGATTGTCAAATCCCGTACCAATGACAGCCTCAGAAAGAGGAATTTCCCCGAGAAGCACATTATAAACAGATGCGTCAAGTTGGTTTTTATCCACGCCCAGACCGCTTGTGGAATTGCCCTGGGGATCCGTATCGATGAGGAGCGTCTTTCTGCCCAGTTTCCCCAAGGATGCGGCGAGATTAATGGCCGTGGTAGTTTTTCCGACGCCGCCTTTCTGGTTTGTAACAGCGATGATTCTAACTTTACTCATTTTCCTTTCTCCTTATTTAATATGGTTAATTGTACCACAGATTATGCGGCAGGTAAATACGTATCGGAAATTTGTTTCACGTGGAACAGCAGGTTCCAGCATGGGAAGGCCAGCGTCGAAGTTTTGAGGCGTGTTTCACGTGGAACAATTATTGAAATTTGTTATTTGCTGTTGTAATGTTTCACGTGGAACAGAGATAGATATTAAAATTATTTACGGTTCGGTAATTAAAGAAATTCTCCATATTTTTTTAAAGCTGAGCAGATCCACAGAAGAACAGTATCAAGACTGGTACCGGTCAGAAGTACATTGTCATCTAAACCACGATATCTTTTACAAAGAAGATAAGAGAAATAAACAAAGGAATTTTGTCGAAGATAGATGGAGGAAACGAATTCATAGCATTGTAAGGAAATACTGCTTAGCAGGAACGGAAGAAAACGCTCAATGAATTACCGCAGCAGGTATGCTGTGGCTTCCGCAATTTAACAACAGTAATACAGTAAATATTAGCTGAACAAAACTCCAGACGGTTTTTCATGCACACATAAATTCTATCTGTTTATAATAGCCAAGTAAAAAACAACATACACAGCTCATGTATACAGTATACCATATATCCAGACCGGAATAGGGGAACCTCCAAGGAGAATAGCGCCTGACGTAATCTATATCTTCCGGAGCACACTCCCGTAACGGCAGAGCGAAACAAAGCGGACGAAGTTGGTTTAGGGAAATAAAAAACACCGCTCCCATACAGAAGCGGTGAATAATTTGTTCCACGTGAAACATTTATAATTTTCATCCAATGATATAAACTCCGTTTCATTTCTCATTCCCGATAACATGGTGTAAAACGAAGTAAAGCGGATTATTTATGTGGCATTTTTACATTCTTTCCGGTGCTTTTATTCCCAGAAGTCCCAGTCCGGTTGCCAGAACGATTCTTGTCGCCATTACAACGGCAAGACGCGCGTTCCTGAGATTCTCGTCCTCACAGGAGAGCACGGGATTGTCGTGATAGAACTTGTTGAAAGCCTGTGCGATGGCCATAATATGGCGCGAAACGATGTAGGGCTCGTTTTTCGCGGCAGCATCCCTTATCTTGTCGGGGAATGTCTCGAAAAGACGGCATACAGCAAGGGAAGCCTCGTCGTCCAGAAGAGAGTAGTCAAAGGTCTCCGGCAAGTCGCCCGCCTTGGAAATAAGACTTGCGCATCTCGCATGGGTGTACTGCACGTAAGGTCCCGTTTCGCCCTCAAAACTGGTCATCTTGTCCATATCGAAAACAACGTCCTTGATTCGGTTGTTATAAAGGTCATTGAAAATTACCGCGCCGATGCCAACGTCTTTCGCTACTTGTTCCTTGTTCTCAAGAGAAGGATTCTTTTCCTCGATAATGGCAAGGGTCTTGGCTGTTGCCGTGTTCAGCAGGTCCTCCATAAGCACAACTCGTCCCGTTCTGGTGGAAAGCTTTCCGTCCTTCAGACTCACAAGTCCGAAAGGCACGTGATAAAGGTCCTTCGCCCAGTCGTAGCCCATTTTCTCGATTACCTTAAAGACCTGAGCGAAATGCAGGCTCTGGTCCATAGCTGTGAGGTAGAGCGCCTTTGCGAAATCGTATGTGTTCTTGCGGTAAATAGCCGCCGTAATGTCTCGTGTTGCGTAAAGCGTGCCGCCGTCGCTTCTTATAATCAGGCAGGGAGGCATTTTCTCCGCCTCAAGGTCCACGATTTTGGCTCCCTTGTCCTCTTTGAGCAGGCCTTTTTCCTCCAGCTCGTCCACAATGGCCGCCATCTTTTTATTGTAAAAGCTTTCGCCTGTGAAATAGTCGAATTTTACGCCAAGCATATCGTAGACCCTGTTAAACTCCACCATACTGATGTCATAGAATTTCTTCCAGAGAGCGATTGCCTCCGGGTCGTCACGCTCCATCTTAACGAAAAATCCTCTGGCCTCGTCATCCAGCGCAGGATCCTTCTCGGCTTCCTCGTGGAATTTAACGTAAATCCGTGTCAGCTCGGAAATGCCTTTTTCCTTTACGGCTTCCTCACTGCTCCACATTTTATACGCGGTGATGAGCTTTCCGAACTGGGTTCCCCAGTCACCCAGATGATTTATGCCGATGGAATTATATCCCAGAAATTCGTAAATTTTGTAGAGCGCGTTTCCGATTACAGTGGAACGAAGATGTCCCACATGGAAAGGCTTTGCGATGTTGGGCGAGGAGTAGTCGATAACGATATTCCTGCCGCCGCCAAGGTCGGAACGTCCGAAATTTTCGCCTTTTTCAAGGACATCAGCGAGGATGTCTCCCATGTATACATTCCTGTCCACAAAAAAGTTCAGGTAAGGTCCTGCACAGCGGATTTCCCTGATAAAATCGGGCTTTTCGATAGCCGCTTCCACATCCTTCGCAATGAGAGGCGGAGCCTTCTTAAGGGCCTTTGCCGCCTTAAAGCAGGGGAATGCGTAGTCGCCCATGGCGGGATCCGGCGGTGTCTCAATGGCGGACACTATATCTTCGACAGAAAGGGGAAGGCAGGCCGCGAGGCTTTTCCCTAATTCCTGTTTAAAATCCATAATATCAATTCCTTTCAAAAAAGTTTACTCTAATGTACCATAAATGAGCGCAATAATCAAGGCAGGAATCCCGTAAGGGGCGCAAAAATGTGTTTTTGGGAGAAATTTATCAGCAGGTACATGGAGAGTACCAGGCAGGCGGCGGAGATGATTTTCTTCAGGGACTCGTTTTCCGTCATGGACGACAGAACCGCCTCGGCGCAGACGGCAAGGACTATGCCGGTGAGCAGCTTGTAAAAGTCAGCCATTTCGAAGACTCCTTTCGGGTAAGTATATTCCGCCGCCATGTTATTTATTACTTTTTTGTACTTGATTACGCTTTTTGTATTTGCTAACGCCTCACATAAGGGAAATAGCTGTTATAGGTCATACACTACACGATCTGATGAATAGGGGAGTATCTGCTGAACTTCAGGTTTTTTGGCTTATTTCGCTCCTTCGGGAGCTTGTGGCGGCCGGAAGGACGCGATGAAGCAAAATTCGGCTTTCAGCCGAGCTAAATTTGCCTGCGGCAAGCTAAATTGCTCTTCGAGCAGCTAAATTCGGCTTCGCCGAGCAAAAGTCAGAATCCGCCTGACGCGGATTCAATAAAGCGCTTCACGCTGAAATAGAGTGGATTTCGGATTCGATTTGGATTTTTCGAGAATTTTAGTTTTAGCCGATAATTTCCCTTACATACTACACAGGGTCAAGGGATGAAATCCCTTGCGGGTTCTTAGGGCAGAGCCCTAAGCCCTCGGAGAGCCGCTGGAGGCGCACCGGCAGATTTCTGAAAATAGGACTTTCTTTTTCGGCAGTTTTGGTACATAATATAGGTAAGGAGGCGTTTTTTATGCTGGATTTTTATAATAAACGCGGCGAGAAAATACCGTTCAAGCGGATCGTGATCCCCGTAGGCGCGCTTTTTGTGCCGTCGCTGGTGAACAAGGCCGTTTTTGAGATGGCGAAAAGGTCGTCGTTTTCACGGAAAAAAGAGAACATATACAACTCGTTCCTGGGCAGGGTAAACTACATCGCGAAAGGCGAGGGTACACCTGTTCTGCTCATTCACGACACTTTCAAGAGCGGCGGTGCCTGGGAATGGGACATGAATATAGATTATCTGGCGCAGAAGCACAGGGTCTACGCGCTGGATCTGCCGGGCTACGGGCTTTCACAGAAGCCATGGACTGTATACACGGCATATGATTACACACGGCTCATCAAGGATTTCTGCCGGGATGTAATTAAGGAAAAGGCTTACGGTATCGCTTCGGGGAATTCCGCGGCTTTCCTCATTCAGGCGGCGTATCTGCACAGGGATCTGTTCCATAGACTTATTGTGATCAGTCCCACAGGCGTCAGCGAGAAGGGGATTATGAACGAGAAGCGGAGGAGACTGCTTTCCAGTTCCGTTGTGGGAACGAGTATATACACAATGGCGGTTTCGAAGGACAGTCTGCGGGAGTTCTTGGAGACAGAGGTTTTCTATAATAAAAACAATGTGACCCGTGAGGTTGTGGGTACCTGTCATTTTTACGCTCACGCGGGAGGTGAGCGGGGCAAGCACGCATTCGCGTCCCATGTGTCGGGGTACCTGAAGACCGGTATTCTGGTGAGCTTCAGGGAGCTGGACATACCCATTCTGACGGTTTGGGGTGAGAAAAACCGGTTTAATCCCGTGAGGAATGTGAATATACTGGAGGCGTTGTGTCCGGAGCGGAAGTTCGCGATTTTTGAGGAGACGAGGATGCTGCCCCATTATGAGAATGCCGACGGATTCAATATCTTGGCCGAGGAGTTTTTCGAGGAATGATTCTCTCCGAGGGCTCAGGGGCTTTGCCCCTGAGAACCCCGATCTTTTTCTTGGGGCTCTGCCCCAAACCCCGCAAGGGATTTCATCCCTTGACCCGTGTAGTAAGTTAGGGGATAATTATTGGCTATAATATAGCTTTTCACTTTCGTAAACTCACGAAGAATTTCAATTATGCCAAATGCATTTTATTGAATTCGCTTTAAGCGGATTCTGACATTAATTAGCCCTTTATAAAAGGGCGGCTTCATTA
>JAFWDD010000061.1 GCA_017534115.1 Bacillota bacterium
GAATAGCATCCATAATAATAATGCTTATTGTAAGATTCTTTGACAACGTTTTGGACTACAAGAGAGCTCAAAGGGTTCAGTTTGAGGATGATGAATACTATTATTATGTAAAAGCGGTGCCTAAGATAAAAAATAAAAGAAAGAAAAGAGATTGGTAAGAAAAAGAATTTTAACTGAAAAGTCGTTTGAAAAGAGGTGAAGCCTGATGGAAGAGATAAGTTCGTTAATCTACAATAAAAGCATAACAAGACTAAATCTGCCTACATTGGGCTGGGTCGATATTCTGGATATAGCCATAGTTGCCTATATAATATTTAAGCTGGTAATGTGGCTGAAGGATACGCGTGCGTGGGCTCTTTTCAAAGGACTTTTTATTGTACTCATATTGATGGCAATAGCCAGCTTCCTGTAGCTAAATACGATTCTGTGGATACTGGATAACACATTGTCAGTAGGAGTAATAGCCATAATCATACTTTTCCAGCCCGAATTCAGAAAAGCTCTGGAAAAACTGGGCCGGAACGGCTTTATCCTAAGATTCGGCGTGATTGACACTTTGAGAGGTGACATGAAGGCCTTCACCAGAACAATAGACGAGGTTGTAAAAGCCTGCGAGGCTATGTCCAAGTCAAAAACAGGAGCTCTTATAGTTATAGAAAGAGAAGTCCATCTTGGTGACCACGAAAGAACAGGTATACCCATAGACGCGGTAGTTTCGAGACAGCTTCTTCTGAATATATTCGAGAAAAACACTCCTCTTCATGACGGAGCCGTAATTATAAAGAACAACAGAGTTTCGGCGGCTACATGCTTCCTGCCCATTACGGAAAACCAGCTCAGTATGGATCTGGGAACCAGACACAGAGCGGCCATGGGCGTAAGCGAAGTTTCCGATGCCTATGTAGTTGTGGTTTCCGAGGAGACAGGAAACATATCCCTTTGCAAAGAGGGTGTTCTTTACAGGAACATCACCAGCGATACTTTAAGGAGCATGCTTCTTGAATCCGAAAAAGTCGCAAGAAAAAAATGGGGCAAAGAGGGAGGCGGATCAGATGAATAAATTCGACAAAGTCAAATCCATCTTCCTTAAGGACTTGAACTGGAAGATATTTTCCGTTGTGGTAGCCGTATTTTTGTGGGTAATGGTAATTAACGTTAAAAATCCCGTAGAAACACGGAAATACACAGTGCCTCTCAATATAAGAAGCGAAGAGTTTCTTGCGGAGGAAGGCTATTATGTAACCAATTTGGAGGAAATAGAAGGAACGCCTGTTACAATTACGGTAAGAGGCGAAAGAAGCTCTCTGGATACACTTTCCAAGCTGAGGGATTCCATTTCCGCATACGTAAACCTTTCAAAAAGCTCAATCAACGCGGATGCCGGAACAGCAACCTGTTCCATAGAGACATCTCTTCCCATAGGCTCAAGGGATTCTCTGGAAATCGTTTCCCAGAATATATTAAATGTGGTATTCGGTATTGAAGAGTCCAGTTCAAGGGAAATGGCCATCAGGGTAATCCTTCCCGATGATATGAAAAACACGCGTATGGCGTCCAATATTACCGTTGAACCGGAAATGGTTACAATTACCGGACCAAAATCATATGTAGACTCTGTAAGACGTGTCTGCGTATATTACAACAGCGACAATCCTTTTCTGAACAAAAACAGAGCGGTATATGCCTATAATGCTACGGGCGACGAGGTGGAAAATATCGAGCTGGATATTACGAAAGCCGATATAATCGTTCCTGAGAAGGAAAAAGTAGATGTTGAGTTTTCAGCGAACTACACAGGAACACCCGCTGAAGGATACGCTGTGACATCTGTTGTTGTAGACGACGGCGGCAAGGAATTTTTCACATACGGAAGCGATCTCAGCAAGGCTGTAATAAATCTGCCGGATATCGATATTGAAGGCAAAAGCGGTACTGTTAAGGAAGAATTCGATATTACAGAACTGATTCCCGAAAGAATGGAGCTTCTTAAACCGGAGGATCCGTATGTTGAGGTCTCCGTAAACATAATGAAATCAGACGGAATATCTGACAAAGAGGAAGTTCCCCAGATCGAACTTCAGAGTTTAAACGAAAGACACAGAATTTTCAGTGAATAGGTGAAATTTTATGGAAATAATATTTGCTACAACTAATATGGGAAAGCTCAGAGAAATCCGGGCTTTCCTTTGTGATACGGGAATAGAGGTAATTTCCGCGATTGACGCGGGAGTACAGGCGGAAGTTGAGGAAACAGGCAAAACCTTCGAGGAAAACGCCATTTTAAAGGCGGAAAGCATTTGCAAAATCGCAGGGAAGGTAGTTGTTGCCGAGGATTCCGGTATCGAAATTGACTATCTGGATAAAAAACCGGGGGTATATTCCTCCAGATTCATGGGAGAGGATACGCCCTATGAGATTAAAAACGCGAAAATCCTGGAGCTTCTCAAAGATGTCCCTGAGGAAAAGCGTACTGCAAGGTATGTAAGCGTTTTTGCGGCAGCGTTTCCCGATGGCACTTCCTTTACGGAAAGAGGTCAGTGGGAAGGCATAATAGGTTATGAACCCAAAGGAACAAACGGGTTCGGCTACGATCCCATATTTTTCGATATTGAAAAAGGCAAAACCGCCGCACAAATGGAAACAGACGAAAAAAATAAGGTTAGCCACAGAGGAAAATCCCTTGCGAAAATGAAGGAAAGCCTTATCAGAGAATTGAAAAAACGCGGAGAAATCTGATATGAAATTTGTTGTTTTAAGCGATACCCACGGGGATATTTCCGCCGCGGCGAATGTGCTGGATAATCTGAAGAACGAAGTCGATGGCGTAATCCACCTTGGGGATATGGATAATGATGCAATACGCCTTGAAAATAGGTACAATGATCTTGTTTTCTATTATATAAAGGGCAATAACGAGTTCGGAAGCTTTTCTCCCGCAGAAAGGCTGATCATACTTGAAGGCTTCAGAGTATTCATGACCCATGGGCATAAGTACAGAGTTTATTTTGACCTTCTCAGGCTTTACTACGCGGCGGAGGAGAGAGAAGCGGATGTAGTCCTTTTCGGCCACACCCATTCATCCTTTTGCAAACGGGACGGACGAATCCTTTTTCTTAACCCGGGAAGTATTTCCTTTCCCAGATCCGGAAAATATAAAACCTTTGCGATTCTGGATATAAACGAAGACAGACTTCCTAAAGCCGCAGTCTATAATTACATGGGCAGGGATAATTTTGAGCCGAAGAAAATTTAAATTTTTTATACTGAAAGTGTTGACAAATAATGCGAAATCATTTATAATTACCATTGTTGGTCGAGCGGGTGTGATTCAATGGTAGAATGTCAGCCTTCCAAGCTGAAAACGTGAGTTCGATTCTCATCACCCGCTTTTTTTGTGTCTGTAGCTCAGCTGGATAGAGCAACGGCCTTCTAAGCCGTGGGTCGGGGGTTCGAATCCCTTCAGACACGTTAAGCCAATATAAATAAAAGCCTCGATACTTTATTATCACCTCGATATTTTATTATCGGGGCTTTTATTTTTGTCTGAAAAAAATTTCCAAAACTAAATTAGTCGTAATGGTAACACATAACCCGGACCTAGCTAATGAATATGCTACGCGTATTATCAATTTGAAAGATGGTAAAATAATTTCCGATTCTAACCCCTATGATGGCAAAGTAAAAACCGATCTTAGTCTAGAAAA
>JAFWDD010000062.1 GCA_017534115.1 Bacillota bacterium
CAAAATTGTCCGTAAGTGCAATACCTGCTTTGGCGTCAAAGATAGATGTTCTGGGGTCTCCGAGGAAGTCGCTGGATACAACATCGTCTTCTGTATATCCGAGAATTCCTTTAAGCTCGCCTTCGGAAGCTTCCTTCATAGCCTGTTTGATTTCTTCATAGGTAGCGGGTTTAGCCAGTCTGCATGTAAGGTCTACAACAGATACGTCGATTGTAGGTACTCTGAAGGACATACCTGTAAGTTTTCCGTTAAGTTCGGGAATAACTTTGCCTACAGCCTTTGCTGCGCCTGTTGATGAAGGAATAATGTTAGCGGAAGCAGCTCTGCCGCCTCTCCAGTCTTTGTTTGAAGGACCGTCAACAGTTTTCTGTGTAGCTGTTGTGGAATGAACTGTTGTCATAAGTCCTTCGATAACGCCGAATTTATCATTAACAACCTTTGTTAAGGGAGCAAGACAGTTTGTTGTGCAGGATGCGTTTGAAACAACTGTCATATCCTTTGTGTATTTGTCCTGGTTTACGCCCATAACGAACATGGGAGCGTTGTTTGAAGGAGCTGAAATAACAACCTTTTTAGCTCCGCCTTCAAGATGAGCTTTTGCCTTGTCAGCATCTGTGAATACGCCTGTTGATTCAACAATATATTCTGCGCCGGCATCTTTCCAAGGAATTTCAGCGGGATTTGAGCACTGGAAAACAGTAATTTCTGTTCCGTCTACAATAAGCTTTCCGTCTTTTACTCCAAGCTCGCCTTTGAACTGTCCCTGAGCAGAATCATATTTGATCATATAAACCATGTATTCCAGATCGATGAAAGGATCGTTTACTGCTACAACCTGTACATCATCTCTTTCCAGGGACGCTCTCAATACAAGTCTTCCAATACGTCCAAAACCGTTAATACCAACTTTTACCATAAAGAAAACCTCCTTATTTTAAGTGCTTCGCACAATAATAACAATTCTATGCTTAGTATACCACAGCATTATTTATAATTAAATACTTTTCCAAAAAATATCTGCCTAAAATCTTATATATTTTTTATTTAAAATAATTAACTCCGGATTCAAATATCTTCTGGTCTACATTGCCTTCTATATTCTTATATGTTCCGTTTGAGAACCTTTCCGAATGTCCCATTTTACCGAGGATTCTGCCGTCCGGACTGGTGATAGCCTCTATGGACATATAGGAGCCGTTGGGGTTATATTTGACATCCATTGTAGGGTCACCGTTTTTGTCCACGTAGCAAGCCGCGATCTGTCCGTTTTCCTTGAGCGTATTGAGCATTTCCGCATCAGCCACAAATCTGCCTTCACCGTGAGATACGGGAATTGTATATATTTCGCCGGGTTTTGTGCCCCAGAGCCAGGGTGATTTATCGGAAATAATCTTTGTATCCACCATCTGGGAAACGTGGCGGCCGATTGTGTTGTATGTCAGTGTAGGAGATGTTTCATCCAGCTGTCTGATTTCTCCGTAAGGCACAAGACCAAGTTTTATGAGAGCCTGGAATCCGTTGCAGATTCCCAGCATAAGTCCGTCTCTGTCTTTGAGAAGATTCATGGTCGCTTCTTTTATATAAGGATTTCTGAATACAGCCGCGATGAATTTTCCCGAACCTTCCGGCTCATCGCCCGCAGAGAAGCCTCCGGGTATCATAATTATCTGAGACTGATTTATTTTTTCCGCAAGAGTCTTAATTGAATAATTCAAATCAAAAGCGGTCAGATTTCTCATTACGAATGTTTCCACATTTGCTCCGGCTTTTTCAAACTGTCTTGCCGTCTCATACTCACAGTTTGTTCCCGGGAAAACAGGAATTATAACCTTAGGCTTAGCTCCGATAGGTTTCGCGAATATCCTGTCTTTGAGATGATAATAGGGAATATCGATTTTAATGTCTTCCTCTTTTGTTTTTGTGGGGAATATATGCTCCAGAGTTCCCATCCAGGCATTTTCCAGCTCGTCAAGAGAAATTTTTTCTCCGCGGACACGGATTTCCTCCTCTATTATAGTTTCTCCGAGGATCACAGCGTCAAGTCCCATGAAATCAAGCACTTTGCCCTTAAGTTCAAGAACGAATGAACCGTACATGGGCTCGAAATAATCGATTTTGTCATTTTCCCAGAGGTCCGCACCTATTTTGTTGCCAAGAGCCATTTTTGAAACAGCCTCGCAGATTCCGCCGCTCTTTACGGTTGACGCGGAAATACAGCTTCCGTTCAAAATCATTGTATGAACCAAATCATACACCTTTTTAAGATATTCAAAATCCACAAGATTATACTTGTCTCGCTTGCATTCCACAAAAACGATTTTATTTCCGGCTTCCTTGAACTCAGGAGAAATAATGTTTTCCATCTTTGTATGGTCAACAGCAAATGAAATAAGTGTGGGAGGAACGTTCATATCCATAAATGTTCCGGACATGGAGTCCTTGCCGCCTATTGCCGCTGTTCCCATTTCCATCTGGGCTTTGAATCCGCCCAGAAGAGCCGCAAAAGGTTTTCCCCAGCTTTCTTTGTTTTTGCCGAGTTTCTCAAAATACTCCTGGAAGCTCAGTCTGGCTTTTTTATAATCTCCTCCGGCAGCGACTATTTTTGAAAGTGATTCCACAACTGCGTAGGCCGCGCCGTGGAAAGGGCTTAACTCCGAAATTTGGGGATTATATCCGAAACTCATAAGGCTTGCTGTTGTTGTTTCTCCGTTAAGCACAGGAATTTTTGCCGCCATAGCCTCTACAGGAGTGAGCTGATATTTGCCGCCGAAGGGCATCAGGATCGTATTTGCTCCGATTGTGGAGTCAAACATTTCCGAAAGTCCTTTCTGGCTTGCGCAGTTCAGACCCGAAACTGTTTCAATCCATTTGTCTTTTACAGAACCTTCAACTTTATGGCTTTCGAATATATCAAGTTTTTCGGGACTTTTTACTTTTACGTTGGTTTCCTGCTGAACTCCGTTGGTATCAAGAAAATCTCTTGAAATATCAACAATATACTTGCCCTGCCAGTTCATTCTGAGACGGCGGTTTTCCGTAACTACGGCAACTACTGTACTTTCAAGGTTCTCTGCTGCCGCATAGTCCATGAAATCTTCCGCGTCTTCAGCATTTACCACAACAGCCATTCTTTCCTGGGATTCGGAAATGGCAAGCTCTGTTCCGTCCAGACCTTCATATTTTTTGGGAACGGAATCCAAATCTATTGTAAGTCCTGCCGCAAGCTCGCCTATGGCAACGGAAACTCCGCCTGCGCCGAAGTCATTGCAGCGTTTTATCATTTTGCTTACTTCAGGATTTCTGAATAATCTCTGTAATTTTCTTTCTACGGGAGCGTTGCCCTTCTGAACTTCCGCTCCGCATTTTTCTACGGACTCAAGCGTATGCTCTTTTGATGAGCCTGTCGCTCCTCCGCAGCCGTCACGTCCAGTCTTTCCGCCTACGAGAATAACGACATCGCCGTCCTGAGGCACGTCTCTGATTACAAGTTCTTTCTTGGCGGCGCCCAAAACCGCGCCAACTTCCATTCTCTTTGCCACAAAGCCTTCATGGTAAATCTCAGTTACCTGTCCTGTGGCAAGACCAATCTGGTTGCCGTAAGAGCTGTAACCCTTTGCCGCTTCTCTTGTGATTTTTCTCTGAGGAAGCTTACCTTCAAGAGTTTCATCCAGAGGTTTTCTGGGGTCTGCCGCTCCTGTGACCCTCATCGCCTGATATACATAGGATCTGCCCGAAAGAGGGTCTCTGATAGCTCCGCCGAGGCAAGTTGCCGCGCCGCCGAAAGGCTCGATCTCAGTAGGATGGTTATGGGTCTCGTTTTTGAACATAAGGAGCCAGTCCTCGTCCTTTCCGTCAACATCAACCTTGATATTTATGGAGCAGGCATTGATTTCCTCTGATTCATCAAGATTATCGAGGATACCTCTCTTTTTCAGAGCCTTCATGCCCATAACAGCCATGTCCATCAGAGTTGTAGCTCTCATATTTTCGCCGTAAACCTCTTTTTTGCAGTCCAGATACATATTGTACGCATCTTCAATGGGAGCTTTGTAGGGTCCGTCTTCTATTTCAATATCGTTGATTTTTGTAAGGAAAGTTGTGTGTCTGCAATGGTCTGACCAGTATGTGTCTATAACCTTCAGCTCTGTTTCTGACGGACTTCTCTTTTCCGTATCTCTGAAATATGCCTGACAGAATTTCAAATCCTCAAGACTCATTGCAAAGCCCATATCCTGAAGGAATTTTTCCAGCTCAGAATCGGTCATAATTGTAAAATCGGAAATAAGCTTAACATCTTCCGGAGGATCAAATTCCTGAATAATGCTTTCCGGCTTATCCAATTCTGCAAGCCTTGAATCTACCGGATTTATAAGGTATTTCTGAATCTTTTCCAGATCCGCGCCGGAAATATTTCCCTTTAAAACATATATTTTCGCATAAGAAACATAACAATTTTTTCCCATTGTAATCAAAGAAGCGCATTGAACAGCTGAATCCGCTCTCTGATCATACTGCCCGGGAAGATATTCCACGCCGAAAACCTTCTCGTCTTCCGTTTTGGGGAAATCCTCCTCATACATATTGTCTGTATTAGGCTCGGAAAAAATAATCTTTTTCGCTTCATCAATCTCTTCATCGGAAAGACCTTCCACATCGTACCTGTGAAGTATTCTTAAATTCTCGATTCCGGTTATATTGAGACTTTCCGAAATATCCGCAAGAAGCCTTACCGCTTCCGTGTTAAAGCCTTCTTTTTTCTCTGCATATAATCTAACAATATTCATAAGTTACTTCCTTGCCTTTCTGTTTTCACAAAATATTATCTACTCTGATTTTAACACTTAATTCAGCCAATGTATACAAAAAGAAATCATTTTGAAAAAATCTGTCAGAATTTCACACTTATGGTGATTCATATCTCAGATTATTGTCTTTTAGCTGAATAATTTTTCAATATGAAACGGGTTTTTATCTGTTTTTATTACAATAAAACCATAAGTATGCATCATTCAGAATACCAATTTGCAAAATATATATTTTAAAATCAAACTGAGCTCCCATATAGTCTGTACCGATGGGATTAAAATAACAGGCCTTGAAAAAAATCAAAGCCTGTTAAGTATTTCAGATATTTTCTACTTTAACGGAATTGTCTACATCTTTATCGCTGCAGCTGCAGTCCTTTGCATCGAATTTGTCGTCAGGGAAAAGCTCTTCCATATCTTCCGCGAAATCATCTTCCCATTCATCGTCGTCCCAATCCTCTGTATAATCGTCCTCAAGCCTCTTTTTGATCATCCAGTAAATGCCGATTCCTGCCAAAACAAATACAGCGATCATAATTCCGATAAAAATATATTTGCCTTTATCGTCTAACTTTCTGCGTATGTCAAAATTTCTGAAAAAATCCGACATAGTTGTTTCGTCAAAATATCTCCTCATATCAACCTCTCCTTTTCAATTCTTTAATTGTATGTCCGGAAAATATTATTCCATGAACAGTTTTTGTTCTTTCCTGCTGCGTTATACTCATTATACGCTTTTTTTAACATCTGGCGTTCGTCGTTGAATTTCAATAAGTGATACGCTTCGTGAAATTTATAATAACCTGCGTCCGCAAAAAACTCTTCACTCTGAGGCTTGCAATAATATGAAGTTGCGGACATCAAATACCAATGAACGGTTTTGCTTATTACATCATTTCCGTTTCTGAAAACATATTGTGTTTTTCCGATATACTTTATGATCTCTCCTTTTACACCTGTTTCCTCCTTCACTTCTCTTAAGGCTGTTTCTTCATGGCTTTCACCCATTTCAACAGTTCCTTTCGGCAATACCCATCCCATGTATTTGCCGTTCTGATTTTTATAGAGAAGCAAAATTTTCCCTCTGAAAATAACAACACCGCCACAACTTACAGCTTCTACCAAAACACATACCTCCCTGCTAAAAGCTTACAGTGGCTTATTAGTTCTCATATTAGTTATAGTATACCGCCTTACGGAAAAATTTTCAACACATTAAGAACATTAATTACAGGTTTTTTTGAAAGGAGATTTTTCGAGATGCTTTTCGATGGCGTAAAAGCCGCCGCTCCACAGGTAAAACAAAAAAGGTATGAAAATTATCATGTAGGCGTAGCTTTTTCTGAAAATTATGAAATTGTACGTCCCGTGCAGAAACCACGGCCACAAAAACGCCGAGGCCGCACCGCCTTTTTTCATGCCGAATCTTGAAAAGGAAAGATTATATCCCATGCTTATGCCGAAAAAACCATGTGCCGGAACAGCTAAAAACGCTCTTGAAAAAGCCGTTCTTACTCCGCCCAAAACAGGATTGAACACATACACGAAGTTTTCCACCATGGCAAAGCCTAAGGATATGAACACAGCGTAAACTATTCCGTCAAAGGGTTCGTTAAAATTCCGGTTTTTCCATACAAGAAAAAAGAGATACAGATATTTGACACTCTCTTCCACTCCCGCGGACATTACATATGCTGAATAAAGGTCCTTGAATATCTGAGCTCCGGACGGCTCAAGCAAATCCAGCCGGTTATCCAGACAAAGGACCAGACCGGTGCTTACGGCGCCAAAAAAAATGCCCGTCAACAGCAAATTGACAGGCTCTTTTTCGTATTTATCCCGAATGTATATATACACAAGAAATATTGCCGCAGGCGCTAAAGCCAATTCCGCAAGAACCATTTTCCCACATCCTTTTGGAATAGTATTGGCAAATATTTATTGATTATTCACAGCATAGCGCAGAAGTTCTCCCGCAACCCATGCTCCTCTTGTGGAACCTTCAGGGTTTTCGATAACCACAGCTATGGCGTAAGGCGAATTACCCTCTGAATCCGTCATAAATCCTATGAACCATGAATGGTCGGTTCCGTTAGGGTTCTCTGCCGTTCCCGTTTTGCCGGAAACAGTATATCCCCAGACAGCGGCATCGGTTCCCGTTCCGCTTTCCACAACGGCAGTCATCATGTTCTTCAATTCCTTCGCTTCATCGACAGACATTACGGTTTTCAATCTTGACGGAAGCGTATATCCTCCCGTGTTTCCGTCGTAATATATCTTATTGCTTATAATATAGGGCTTCATCATAACACCATCGTTGGCTATTGAGGAAGCAAGCATTGCCATATAAAGAGGATTTACAAGCGTCTCGCCCTGTCCTATGGACGTTTCCACAACTTCGCTTTCCCTTGAGAAAAAGTCCAGATTTTCGGTGCTTTTGAATTTTCCCAATGTAAATTCAATGTCTGTATTCATCATAAGGCTTTCCGCTGTATCGCTGAGAGCTTTTCCGCCCACTTCTTTTCCCAAAGCGGCAAAATATGTGTTGCAGGAATACTTTAACGCATTTTCCAGATTCATTGTCCCGTGGGCAGTATTGTTGTAGCAGTGAATTATCTTTTCGTCAAAATCCGCCGCTCCCGTACAGTCAACAACAAAATCCCTGTATCCGCCCAGATTCCGCATAGCCGCAAGAGCCGTAATTACCTTGAATGTAGAGCCCGGAGGATAATATCCGGAAACAGCTCTGTTCAGAAGAGGACTGTCCTCATCATCCCTCAGGCTTTCCCAGTTTTCCGCCGCAGTCGAAGGGTCAAAAGAAGGCGATGAAACCATTACAAAAACCTCTCCTGTAGACGGATCCATCATAACAACCGAACCTTTTTCCCCGTTCATCAGCTCATATGCCTTCCTGTTCAAATCGGAATCTATCGTAAGCTGTACCGAATCCGCCACGATTTCGGTTTCGGATATGGCGTTTTTGAACCTCTGAACTATCTCGTCCTTTATGTTTGTAAGCTGAAATCCCGCATAGGCCTCAAGGCCCGTTTTTCCTACACCTGTGTAGCCTGTAACATGAGCCGTATATCTGCCCATAGGATAAGCTCTTGTATAGGAAGACCCGTTCCATGTGCTTTCCGCAAGAACGACTCCGTTTCTGTCCAATATGCTTCCCCTTTTTACAGTTTCGTCAGTAATGGATAGTCTGGGATTGTATGTACTGGAAGCTGTTTCATATCTGTCGAATCCCGCTATTTTTACTATGTAAACTATAAGCAGTACGAACAGCACGCCGAAAATCAGAATGACCCGTTTAATATATTTCTTCGATTTCATCTGAATCACCTGCCCTTCGGCTCATAATAATATCAAGTTCGTTTCTTTCCTCTTCGGAAAGATTTTCATACTCTTCAAGAAGTCTTTCTTCCTCCTCAAGTCTTGCAGCTTCCTCCAGCTCTTCTTTTTCGGCGTCTCCGTTAAGCCACTGAAGTATGCCCGCAATGAGAATGCTTACCACAACAGATGTACCGCCGTAGCTAATGAAAGGCATTGTGACTCCCGTAAGAGGAATAAATTTTATAACTCCGCCGATTATGAGGAAAAACTGAAAACTGATCAAAACCGTAAACCCGAGAGCCAGACCCACATTGAAGCTTTTTCGGCCCCTCAGAGCAATTTTTATTCCCATATAAAAAAATGTTATAAAAAGCACTATTATACAGATTCCGAAAAAGCTTCCAAATTCCTCGCATATGGCGGAAAATATGAAGTCTCTCTCCACAACGGGAATCTTTTGGGGAATTCCTCTGCCAAGGCCTCTGCCTAAAAATCCCCATGACGCAATAGCAAATACGGACTGCAAAACCTGATATCCGCCGCCTGACGGGTCCTGCCATGGATCCAGCCACGTCTGCATCCTCACCTTAACATGATAGAACAATTTAAACGCGGCAAAAGCAGCGCCTATAAGCAGTCCGAAGCCTCCCGCAAGCCAGAAAAACCTTCCAGTCGCGCAGTACAGCATAATAACATAGACTACGAAGAATATAAGCGCTCCGCCCAGATCCTTCTGGTACACCATTGAGCCTACTATTCCCAGTGTTACAAGTCCTGTTCCCAAAACATCAGCTATGCTGAATCTTTCCTTGAATTTTGACGCAAGGTAGAACACGAACAGAAACTTGACCACTTCTGAAGGCTGAAAGCTTACCGAGCCGATACTTATCCAGTTCAAAGAGCCGTATTCTTCCCGTCCGGCGAAAAACGGCAGAAGAATCAGTATGTACATAAGGACTACATATAAAATCCTCAGTTTTTCAGGCTTTTTGATAAGCTTCATCAGAAGAGGGATTATAAGGCTCAAAATAAAGCCTATGCCTATCCACTCCGCCTGTCTTAAGGCAATCTGAGGATTCAGCCGGTAAAGCATGATTATGCTTATATCCATGAAAAAGATTATTGTGTTCCAGAGAAGTTTGTTGGAATACCTGTACACCTTTTCCCAGATCCATGAAGCGATGCATATGAAGAGAAGACCTGCTCCGCAAAGAACAAGCCCTTCAGCTTTGAATGAATATTCCCCGTTATTATATGCCAGAATTATGAATGCGGTAAGGTGCATGAACACCATGGTAACCTTCTGGTAGGCATAGCAGAGATAAGGCTTTACCCTTGCCATTCCGCTTTCACCCAAAAAAATCCTGACAGACTGCATCACGAAAAATATTATATAAAATATGAATAGATATCTTGAAAGAAGTATGACCAGATCATACATTTTTCTTCACCTCGCAAGGGAAGTTTTTGCATTATTCGACTCCCCTGAAGAAATGCCCCTTTGTACTTTCGTTGTCGGACATTTCCTTTATCAGATTAAGCGTGGGCTTTGTAAGCGCCTTTCCGTTAAGCACATACTCGGAATAAGCCCGCATTATTTTCCTTGTTTCAAGCAGATTTTCCGTTGTAAACGAAAGTCTTACATATCCTGTGGGAGTACTCAGTATCTCCCCGAAAAACTTAAGTGTGAAAAGAGGCTTTCCATTAGTTATAACGACGGTACAGCTCCCGCAATTTCTTAAAAGAGGAAATTTATATCCTTTTCTGTCTTTTAAATAGAATTCGTCTTTGGAATCCTTATATTTGCAGTACATTCCGCTCTTTCTTTCTCCTGCGAAATTGCCTACGGGACACTGCTGGCTGATCATTAAGGGCATATATCCATATACGATCATTTCGCACTTTTTGTTCCCGACCGCCTTCAAATCATTTATATTGAGCTCTGTTGAGAGAGTAATAATCTCCGCGCCTTCGGATTCCCAGAAGGAGACATCCTCTTTGTTGAAAACATTGAGGCTTGTATCCACGGCAATTATCTTACCTGTTTTGACAAAACTTGAAAACTCACCCATTGTACGGACAAGATAGCCGTCAAAATCCAGTTTTTCTATTTTTGAGAAAATCTTTTCGTTGATTCCGGCAGTGTGAGCTCTGTTCACCTGGGGAAGAGCCGCAAATATAAGAATATCCTTCGATTTTGCCATGGAAATGTATTTTTCCGCATTTTCCATAAGCTCATCATTAAGCTCAATGTAAATCAGATTAATTCCTTCGTGCTCGATGACCTCTTCAAACTGAATACAGGTGCTTACGAGGACATTCATTTTCTTTTTGCGGACTATGGGCTCAGGTCTGTACTGCACTCTTTCGGGCGGATTTTCCAATTCTCTTCTGCCTTTTTCAAGTATCTTTGCGGAAAGAGCATCCGCCGCTTTTCTTCTAAGTTCATTCAGCGCGGAAACAGGCGCGTATACATTTTCTCCAAGCTTTACCTGAATATCGTCCATTTCGAAGCTGGTCGCGCCCATTTTGAGGAGCCTTGCCCTTACATCTTCCTCCTTCATGGGAGCCTTTTCGGCTTTCTGAACCTTTTCGCCTTTGACCTTGACTTTCGTTCCGTCTTCCGTTTCCAGTTCAAGAGACATCTCCATACCAGCAAGAAGCTTGGCTTTTCCGCTGACCTTTAGCTTCCGCACATCCTTTTCCCATGTCTTGGAAAGAGAATCGTTCAGTTTTTTATCGTATGTTTTATAAACAGGCTGATTCTTTTCTATATCGCCCTCAAGAGTGATCGTGATAATATCGCCTGCTTTGGACTGTTTAGTTATATTACATCCGGGATGCGGTTCGGAATTTGTCCAGATCTCGATTCCGTCTCCGGGAATGAAATCTTCTCTGGTTCTGATGGTGACCTTCTTTGCGGAAGGCACATATTTATCAACATGGCCCGCAAGAACTCCCCAGCTTTTGGGTCTTTCCACGCTGACCATGTCGCTTCCGGAAAAATGTTTCATATATCCTTCCGTAAAACCGCCTCTGTTGAAAAGCTGTGAAAGGACTTTTATGTCTTCCTTGCCTGCCTCGGCTTTAACGGCTGCTTTTTCATAATTATCGATATATTTTCTGTAAATCGAGGTAACTCCCGCAATGTACTGGGGAGTTTTCATCCTGCCTTCTATTTTCAGGGACGCAACTCCCGATTCTATGAGCATGGGAATAAGGTTTACGGTCTGTATATCCTTGGGAGAAAGAAGGTATCCCGATATGAGCTTGTCATATCCCTTATAAAGGGTGTAAGGCAGTCTGCATGGCTGTGCGCATCTGCCTCTGTTTCCGCTTCTTCCGCCAATCATGCTGCTCATAAGGCACTGGCCTGAAAAGGAATAACACAGGGCTCCGTGGATGAAAACCTCCGTCTCGCATTTGGCGTTCCGGGCTATATATGAAATTTCATCAATGGAAAGCTCACGGCTTAATATAACTCTCGAAAAGCCTTTTTCCGCAAGGAAATTCACATCCTCCAGATTCATAGCCGTAAGCTGTGTGCTGGCATGAAGAGGAATGTCCGGAAAATTCCTTTTTATAAGCTCAAAAACTCCCATATCCTGCAGAATTAAGGCATCAGCCCCCATTTTATAAACCTTTTCCACAAACGACATTATGCTTCTTATCTCTTCGTTTTTGTAAAGAGTGTTCACGGCAACATGAACCTTAACTCCTCTGAGATGACAGTAATCGATGGCCTTTCTCATTTCCTCTTCGGAAAAATTGCCCGCGTACTGTCTCGCGGAAAAGTTTCTGCCTCCTATATAAACAGAGTCGCATCCGTTGTTTACCGCTGCATAAAGGCCTTCCATATTGCCTGCCGGCGATAAAAGCTCAACTCCCATTTTTATTCCTCCCTTGTGCAAAAATGGCTCCAAAAAGATTTTCCTTCGGAGCCACATAATCCAGGTTTACGAAAAAAATTCGCTGTATAACAAAATTTAAATTCCAAAAATTCTATTCTTTGTTTCCGTAATCTTTAGCCCGATATCTTCTGCCTGTATTAATGGAGCGGCTGTTTTCAGCGGTCTTTAATTCCCTGAGCCTTAATTCCATATTTTTGGCCATTTCGAGCAGTTTTTCCAATTTCTCATCCATCTCGGATAATTTTTTTAAATCCGTGTAATCTTCTTCGTCTTCCGTAAAATCTTCCTTTTCTCTTTCGAGGGCGTCTCTTTCTTCCTCAAACTCTTCCGTCAGCTTGCGGTTATAGTTAAGAAGATCGTCTATTTCTTCCTCCAGTTCGGAAACGGTGTCCTTAAGCGCCGCGTTTTCTTCCGGGTCTATGCCTTTCAGCTTCTCTCTTTCCTTGAAAAGCTCGTCGGCAAGATTCACGCAGGTAAGTATTACCGCCAGATCCCTCGTAAGAAAGCTGTTTTTGTCGCTTTCATGTATAAACGCGATCTTTTCATTTACATAATCGGCAACGCTTTCTATGTATTCCTCCGATTCGGTGCCAACAAGAGTAAAAGGTTTTCCGTCTATAGATATATTAACTTTGTTTTTCAATGCCTTTCACTCCTTCCGATGTCTGATTTCCTTTCATATCCTGATTATACCATAAAAAGTCATTTTGCCCAAACAAAAAATATCTTAATTCCTTTAAGACTTATTTTATAAGCATGGCGTCTCCGAATGAGAAAAAGCGGTACCGTTCTTTTACAGCCTCATTATACGCGGCGAAAACCTTTTCCTTTCCCGCCAGAGCGGATACAAGCATTATAAGGGTTGATTCGGGAAGATGGAAATTTGTTATTAGCATATCCACTATTTTGAACTTATATCCTGGATAAATGAAGATGTCTGTCCAGCCGGATCTGGGCTCTAAAAATCCATTTTCGTCCGCCGCGGATTCCAGTGTGCGCAAAGATGTTGTTCCCACACATACTATGCGCCCGCCGTTTTTTCTTGAAGCATTTATAAGGTCCGCCGCTTCAGGGCTGACCACAAAATACTCCGAATGCATTTTATGATCCGTGATCTCCTCCGCCTTTACGGGCCTGAATGTGCCAAGACCCACATGAAGAGTGATTTTCGCAATATTTACACCCATTTCCTGAATTTCGTCCAGAAACTCGTTTGTGAAATGGAGTCCTGCCGTAGGCGCCGCCGCAGAGCCGTCGTGCTTTGCGTAAACCGTCTGATATCTGTCCTTTTCGGCAAGTTTTTCCTTTATATAGGGTGGAAGAGGCATTTCTCCCAGCTCGTCCAGTATGTTTTCGAAAACGCCTTCATACTCGAATTCTATAATTCTGTTCCCGTCTTCAATAATATCGACTATTCTGCCCTTTAATCTGCCGTCCCCGAAAATTATCTCCTGCCCGGGTCTTGCCTTTTTTCCGGGATATGTGAGGACTTCCCATTTATTCTTTTCCAGACGTGTAAGCAGAAGCACCTCCACTCTCGCGGTGCCTCCCGATTTTATACCGAAAAGACGCGCGGGAATGACCTTCGTGTCATTCAGCACAAGGCAATCGCCTTTTTTAAGATATTTCTTTACATCCCGAAAGCCTTCGTGGCTTATTGCTCCCGTTTCCTTATCCAGAACCAGAAGACGTGAAGATGTTCTGTCCTCCAGAGGCCTCTGAGCGATGAGCTCCTCGGGCAGATCAAAGTAAAAATCCGATGTTTTCATATATTCTCCTTTATATTCCGAAGCTTTCATAAACCTCGGAAACGGCACAGGATTTTCCCATGCCGTTTGCATTTATCATTATACCCAAAATAAGGGTTTACTCTATTTCAATTCCTGCGTAGTAATATTTAAGTATTTTATCATATGTATAGCCTTTTTCAGCCAGAGCTTTTGCCCCGTACTGGCTCATACCTACTCCGTGGCCGTTGCCTTTTCCGTTGAACACGAATGTGGACGCAGTCTGATTGAGGTAATCCGAAGAAACTCCGCCTGAGACTTGTCCACCGCCGTATGTATGTGTACGGTTTTCGCTGCCCAGTACTGTTATGGAAGATGAGTTAATCGTCTTCACACCGTCCGCCGTTACCGCGTACATTCCATTCAGACCGGAAACAGTTTCGCTTCCTCCGTTTTGAATATAAACCGATTCCTTAGGCGCCGAAAGAGTTCCGTTTCCGTTTATGGTAAACATTGTGCTGGGAAGAGAGCCGTCCCGGGAAACATTGAAAAAGGTTCTTACGCTTTCTTTTGTATATGAGGTCGTTCCGTTTGTACCCACAAATGTAAGTGTAAGACAGCGGCCTCCCGGACCTGTTTCCGTTACGGCAACATTCCTTACCGCGCCTATATTGTCTCCTTTGGCTTTGAGAAAGCTTTCTATTTCGCCTGCGCTGTATGTTCTTGTCCAGGTCGTAGATGATTCATGGCTGTCGTCAACCGCCCTAAGATAAGGCATATATGTTACCCACGCATCCTCCGAGCTGCAGGTATATCCGCCTGAGCTGGCGGAAAATACAGCCTGAATAGGCTCTCCGTTATAACACATTATTTCGCCTGATGTTTTCTTTACGGCATCCACCACGGATTCCACTTCCGCTCCGGCTCCGCCGTATGCCTGACAGTCTGTCGTATCGCAAATACTGTATCCGTTGGTAACATGCTTTTTGGAATTATATATAGCGTAGGTCCTTGCCGCTACGGCCTGAGCTTTAAGGGCTTCGCCGTGCCAGCTGGAAGGCATTTCCGAGCCTACAACTCCGAAAAGATATTCATCTGGACTGATCACATTAACGGGAGTTATTCCATTTCCTTTATATCTTCCGAATTCTATATCTCCCCTGTATGTTCTTCCTCCCAATGATGTCACGGCCTTTGAACCGGCAGAAATCATAATCGTATCCTCGGTAAGAAGAATCAGATCGTTTCCGTTTTTCACCGCCATCTGCTTGTTTGAAGGTGATTTTACCGTTCCGCCCAGAGAGTTCGCGGCATTATCGGCGCCTTCTTTGCCCGATGCGGCAATACACGCCCCAAAATTCTGTTCTCCGTAATAAACAGGAGCGGCGTCATAGCCTTTCGACTCAAGGTCGAGACAATAATTGTCGGCAGCGCTGAAACTGGTAAATCCTCTATCGAAATACACATAATAGGAATCCGGCAATGTGATTTTCATACTGCTGCCGGAAAGGGTAAACTCGCCTGTATACTTTCCTCCGGCATAAACGGAAGAATCAGGAATGGGAATGGAGGATGCCTCACTGTATCTGGAAACAAGACCTACTCTTATTGTGGAAGGTGTGCTGTATGCAAAAGCGCTGACCGCAAAAACCGCCGTAAAAACAAGGGCAAGCAGAACACTAAGTGTTTTTTTCAAAACCATAACCTCCTTATTATTTATCTCTGAGGTTAACTCCTAATTCTGTGTTTAATTTCTCAAGTATATTATCCACATCTTTGCTTATATCAGCAAATTTAAGGGTTTTATCTTCGGCTCTGAAAACAAGGGCAAAGGATACGGATTTATATCCTTCCTCTATCTGATTTCCTGTGTATACATCGAAAAGCTCAGCGCTTTCAAGGTACTGACCACCGTTCGCAACTATAATTTCTTCTATCTTCTTAACAGGAATGCTCTTTTCAACTACCATCGAAATATCCTTTTCCACTGCAGGGAATTTGGGAAGAGCCTTGAATGTTCTTACAAGCTGTGCGTTGTCTATAAGCGTTTTTACATCAACAACAGCGGCATAAACTCTTGTTCCGATTCCGTAATTTTCGGCAACTAACGGATGGATCTCTCCGATATATCCGAAGGATTTTCCGTCTGTCCTCAAATCCGCGGTGCGCCCGGGATGCATGAAGGGAAGGTCTTTTCTGGGTTCATATGAAACCTTTTCTGTCATTCCCAGCTTTTCAAAAAGCTCTTCTATAATGCCTTTCAAATCGAAGAAATCAACCTTTCCGTACATTCCGATCGTAAGAAGCTCTTTTTCTTCGGGAAGCTCCATTAAAGGAAGCGATTTGGGAAGATATACTTTGCCTATCTCGAAAAGAGCCGCAGAATCGTTCTTTCTGTTATAGTTATTCGCTAAAGAAGTGAGCATTCCGTTTAATGTTGTGGTTCTCATAATGCTGAAATCCTCTCCCAGAGGGTTTGCGATCTCAACTGTTTTTCGGAAATGGCTGTTTTCGGAAATATTGAGTTTTTTGAATACCTTGGGGCTTTCGAAAGTGAAGTTCATGGCTTCGCAAAGTCCTGAGTAAATCATTGTATCCTTGATTATGCCTCTGATTATCTGAGGGTATGTTTTTCTGCCAACCGTAGGCGTTCCTGCCGCAAGTGTAGGCTCGATTTTATCGTATCCGTAGAATCTCGCAACCTCTTCGGCTAAATCAGCCTGAGCCTCAAGATCGGGACGGAATGTGGGAATAGTCACTTTTTTGGCAGCTTTGTCTGTTTTTATTTCAAGTCTGTCGAAAATCTCAATCATTTCGTCTTCGGAAACATTGGTTCCCAAAAGCTTGTTTATCCATTCGGGCGAATAGGAAAGCTCCCATTCATTGCGGACTGCGGGATAGCAGTCAACATAGCCTGCAACTACCTCGCCTGCTCCAAGCTGTTCAACAAGCTGGCAGGCTCTGTTTGCCGCGTAAAGAGACATATTGGGGTCGAGACCTTTTTCGAATTTGCTGGAAGCGTCTGTTCTTAAGCCTAATTTCTTCGCTGTTACTCTGATATTGGGTCCGTTGAAGCAGGCTGATTCCAGAAGCACGCCTGAAGCGTTTTCACTGATTTTTGAGTTCTCGCCGCCCATAACTCCGCCGATACCTACGGATTTGTTAATATCCGCAATCATCGTCATTTCGGAGTCAAGCTCTCTTTCGATTCCGTCGAGAGTAACGAATTTCTCGCCGTCTTTAGCGTTTCTTACAATAATTTTTCTTTCGTCTATTTCATCTATATCAAAAGCGTGCATGGGCTGGCCCAGCTCTACCATGACATAGTTTGTGATGTCTACTATATTATTGATGGGTCTTATGCCCGCGGAACGAAGTCTTTTTCTCATCCATCTGGGCGAAGGCTCGATTTTTACGTTCTTAATGATCCTTGCCACATATCTATAACAGTATTCCGGATTCTGAATCTCAACAGAAATCATATCCGCCGCGTTTCCGCCTGCTTTTTCCTCAAGCTTGATCTCAGGAAGAGCAAAAGGCTTTTTGAATGTTGCGGCAGTTTCTCTCGCGATTCCGGCAACGCTGAAGCAATCGGGTCTGTTGGATGTTATCTCGAATTCAACAGCCTCATCCTTCATATCCATAAGGTCCGTAACGTCTTTACCAAGCTCAACAGCTTCGGGGAAAATATAAATTCCGTGCTCGGGAGCTTCGGGATAGTCGTGTCTGTCACAACCCAGCTCCTCTACCGAACAAAGCATTCCGTCAGAAGCAACGCCTCTTAAAACGCCTTTTTCGATTACAACACCGTTAGCAAGAGTTGCTCCGGGAAGAGCAACGGGAACATATGCTCCCTCAAAAACATTGCTTGCGCCGGTTACTATGGTCACAGGCTCAAATCCGCCCACATCTACTGTGCAGATCTGAAGCTTGTCCGCGTCGGGATGCTTTTCCAGATGAGTTATCTTTCCCGAAACCACGTTCGTTATATCTTTTCCAAACTCCTTCACAGTCTCAACTTTTGAACCGGAAAGTGTTATTGCGTCTGTATATTCTTTTATTGTGCAGTCTAAATCCACAAAATCTTTTAACCAGGACATAGGTACATCCATTTTTATATCTCTCCTTTCGATAAGGGCAAAATTTCAACTTCAAATAAATATATTCCCGGAATCATCAAAACTGTTTAAGGAATTTTACGTCATTTTCATATAAATAACGCAGATCCGTGATTCCGTATCTCTGCATGGCTACACGCTCAAGACCCATTCCGAATGCGAATCCGCTGTATTTATCGGGGTCGATTCCGGACATCTTAAGAACCTTGGGATGAACCATTCCGCAGCCGAGAAGCTCTATATATCCTTCGCCTTTACATACACGGCAGCCTTTTCCGCCGCAGGCAAAGCAGGTTACGTCCATTTCAGCGCTGGGTTCTGTGAAAGGGAAATGATGAGGTCTGAATCTTACCTTTGTATCCTCTCCAAAAAGCTCTTTCGCAAATACGGCAAGAGCTCCTTTGAGGTCGCCCATGGTTATGTTTTCGTCAACCACAAGACCTTCCAGCTGGTGGAATATAGGCGAATGGGTCGCGTCCACTTCGTCAGCTCTGTATACCTTGCCGGGACATACGATTCTGATGGGAAGCTTGCCTTTTTCCATAACCCTTACCTGTACGGGAGAGGTCTGGGTCCTGAGAAGAATATCGCCTTTCTTCTTTCCGCCTTTAACATAGAATGTATCCTGTTCATCCTTCGCGGGATGATTTTCGGGAATGTTGAGCGCCTGGAAATTATAGTAATCCAGTTCAACCTCGGGACCTTCCGCTATTTCGTAGCCCATTCCCATGAAAATGTCTTCAATTTCTTCTATAACGATTGAAAGAGGATGCTTATGTCCCAGAGGATTTTTGTTTCCGGGCATTGTAATGTCGATTTCTTCAACAGCAAGCCTTACTGCAAGTTCTTTTTCCTTTACTTTGGCTTTTGCCTCCTCTATTTTGTTCTCAATGTCAGCTCTTACTTCATTGGCGATTTTGCCCATAGCCGGCCTTTCTTCCGCGCTGAGCTTGCCCATCTGTTTCAAAATGGCTGTTATCTCGCCTTTTTTGCCAAGTATTTTCACCTTGATGTCGTCGATTTCTTTCGCTGAAGCGGCATTATTCAGAGCCGCAAAAGCATCTTCTTTTATTTTGCGAAGCTGTTCTTTCATTTTTTCGCCTTCCTTTTCTAAAAAATTCTTTTTTTCACCATATATTTTTATAGCTTAAGTTTTTTTCAACAAAATAAAAAACTCCGCCCCATAGGGACGAAGAATATTCCGTAATTTTTCCGCGGTACCACCCTGATTCCCGCCAAAAAACCCAGCGGGCACTCAAAACGCTTAACGCGCGCAATCGTCACTCCTTACTTTCTTTTTCGGGAGTGAAGCTCCAACGTGAACTTCAAAAATAAAACCGATAAGGCAGTTCCAGCATACTCTGCCTCTCTCTGGGATCTTTTTTATTTTCTACTTTCGTTTTCACAGCTATTAGGTTCATTTTATCATAGGAATTGATAAAGTCAAGAAAATATTAGCAAAGAAAATCGTAAAATTTCCAGTCGGCAGACATTATATCATCCGCGGATTCCGACACGGGGTCATTCTCAAGCTCGAATTCCACCTGAAAATCATGATATCTTTCACCGTCTATCAGGGCAACTCCCGTTAAAACATAAACCTTCCCCTCTCCTTCAAGGCTTTCGCCGAAAATCTTTACGTTTTCATCCTCTATTTCAATAACGTTTTTCTCGTCTTTTATATCTTCGTCAGTAAAAACATATTTCATACAAAGTCCTCCTTTTATATTATAATAATACCATTTTAAAGCCTGCCGTTCAATAAATTTATGGACTTTATAACTTCTTTGTGCTATATTTAATTGAGTTTTATAATATAATACGGAGGAAAAAAATGAATTATATTGTAGTAGATTTCGAATTCAATCAATTCTTCCCGTTTAAGAAAAACAGCAGCGGAGGTTCCAATCCCCTTTGCCCTTTCGAAATAATACAAATCGGCGCGGTTAAGCTGGATTCCGAATTTAACCAGACAGGAAGCTTTGACGTATACATAAAGCCGGAAATATATAAGAGAATCCATCCTTTTGTGGAAAAAATAACCGGAATAACAGCAAAGACTCTGGAAAACGGAACAAATTTCAAGTCCGCTTACCACGATTTCATTGAATTTGCGGGAGATGAGCCCAGCGTTTTATGCACCTGGGGAGTTGACGACATAAAGTCTTTATATAAAAACATTATTTTTTACAAGGAAGACATTGATCTTATTACGGACAAATACATTAATGTGCAGAAATACGCGTCCCAGTTTCTGAAATCGGAAAACGGCTCAACAATCGGGCTGAAAAACGCGGCGGACCTTCTGGATATACATCTGGAGGACACTTTCCATAACGCCCTGACAGACGCAAAGTATACGGCTGAGGTTTTCAAGACCGTAATGCCTGCGGAGTTTACTCCGAACACATTTGATCCCATGTCAATCGTTAAGATTCAGAAGCGTTCAAGAACTATGAGTGTGCCTTCCTTAATCTCCCACGGAGAAAAATTGATAGGACGGCCTCTTACGGAAGATGAAATCACACTTGTTAAGGATGCTTACGCGCTGGGACAGCTCCACAGCTTCGATACTCCGCCCGCAGGTAAAAATACAAGCGCGGACAAACAAAAAAAATAATATAAGGCGGTGAAGGCATGGCGGAAAACATTAATAAGTACATAGAGAAAAAGCTTTTTGACATGCAGGACCTGAAATACCGCTCTTTTCATCTGAAGCTCATGCCCGGAGTGGACCCGGAAAGCGTAATCGGAGTACGGACTCCTGAGCTGAGAAAATTCTCCTCGGAGATCTTCAAACGGGAAGACAAGGAAGAGTTTTTATCCGATTTGCCCCACAAGTATTATGACGAAAATAATCTCCACGGGTTTGTAATTGAGAAAATAAAGGATTACGATGAATGTGTTGAGAAAATAGACAGATTTCTGCCTTATGTGAATAACTGGGCTACTTGCGACCTAATGTCACCCAAGGTGTTCAAGAAGCACAAAGACAAGCTTATCGCAGACATAAAAAAGTGGATGAGCTCTTCCCAAACATATACCATAAGGTTCGGAATTGAGATGCTTATGAGCTTTTTCCTTGACGAGGATTTCAAAGAAGAATATCTTGAGATGACAGCCGATATTTCTTCTGAGGAATACTACGTAAACATGATGATCGCGTGGTTTTTCGCGACAGCGCTGGCAAAACAGTACGAAAGCGTGCTGCCATACATAGAGAACAAAAAACTGGAAAAATGGGTCCATAACAAAACCATTCAGAAAGCCGTTGAAAGCAGAAGAATTACAAATGAACAGAAGGAATATTTAAAAAGTCTGAAAATCAAATAAAACCGAAACTCCCCTGATACAGTGAGCAGTCTGTATCAGGGGATCTTTTTAAATCAGGATTTTGAGCAATATTTTTGGATTTTTGCGGTTCAGATAAGCTTAATTATTATCAGATGCGCCGTTACGGGTCTTTCTCCTCCCGCTGAAGGTGAAATCGTCAATGGGTCAGGATTTCCCAGAGGATTCCTTACTGTAATAATCGAGTTTGGCGAAGTCGTCTCTATGATGTTCATTCCCGAAATCTGGGATGCGGCCGCCGTTCTTCCCGCAACAGTATAATTCAGGTCAGTGCCGTTTAATGTAAGCATAAGCTGTCCTTCTTCCTCCACACAGACATCAAACATTATGAGGTATACTCCCGCACTTCCAAGATTGAAGGCCGATGAGCTGATTCTTCTGATGTCAGTACAGCTTGTAGCTCCGTCCTCGGGAAAGTTTATTTCCGTTCCTGCCGCGATAGTTGTTGGATTGTTTGAGGGCATCTGCGCATAGAAATCGGCGTAGGCAAGACCTCTTAAAACAGAGTTAGACACTCCTCCACCATTCCCTCGGGATACGCCGGCACTTCTTACATCCGCAAACCCTTTTTCCACAGCAGGCGGATTCACAGGGCAGTAAGGGCCGACGGGTACCGGAAAAAAATCGTTTCCGCAGCCTCCGCATTTATTGCATCCTTTCCTGCCGCACCCTAAATTCGAAAAATTCCCGTTCATTTAAATTCCTCCTGAATAATTTGTTGTACTATATATTATGTTTTTCCCCTTAAAACGACACCAAATTTTATAAATATTTCGAAATCTACATATCGCCGGAATTTTCGGCACAAAAAAATCATGACCATCCTGTATTAAAGGACAGTCATGAATAATTATGTTATATTGCCGGTGCAAGGCATTATTTCATTTGTTTATGCTTCGATTTCTCTGATCAGGTTTACCATTTCGATAGCGGCCTCTGCGCACTGGAAGCCTTTATTTCCGGCTTTTGTGCCTGCGCGTTCGATAGCCTGCTCGATGTTTTCCGTTGTGAGAACGCCGAACATTACAGGAATATCTGTATTCAGGGCAACATTGGCGATTCCTTTTGATACCTCTGAACATACATAGTCGTAATGAGTTGTGCCGCCTCTGATTACTGCGCCGAGGCAGACTACCGCGTCATATTTTCCGCTTTTTGCCATTTTGGAAGCAATGAGGGGAATCTCGAAAGCTCCGGGAACCCACGCTATTTCAATATCATCCTCTTCTACATTATGTCTTGTGAGGGCGTCAATAGCTCCTCCAAGAAGCTTGGATGTTATAAACTCATTAAATCTTGCCGCTACAATACCTATTTTTATGTCCTTCGATACCAGTTTTCCTTCAAATGTCTTCATTTTATTTCCTCCTTTTTCAAAGTTTATTTTTATTTATAGTCAAGCATATGTCCCATTTTTTTCTGTTTTGTTTTAAGGTAGAACAAATCATGTTCGTTTGCGTCAATCTGGATGGGAACTCTTTCGATAATCTCCATTCCGTAGTCCTCAAGCTGATAGATCTTATCAGGATTGTTTGTGAGAAGTCTGAGTGTCTTTGCTCCCAGATCCTTCAGAATCTGCGCGCCTATGAAATATTCACGCATATCTCCTCTGAAGCCCAGAGCTATGTTTGCTTCAAGTGTATCCAGACCCTGGTCCTGAAGCTCGTATGCTTTAAGTTTATTTATAAGACCGATTCCTCTGCCTTCCTGGCGCATGTAAAGAAGAATTCCTCTGCCCTCTTTTTCTATCATCTGCATTGCTGTCTGAAGCTGATCGCCGCAGTCGCATCTGCATGAACCAAATGCGTCTCCTGTAAGACATTCTGAGTGAACTCTGCAAAGAAGATTCTGTCCGTCGCCGATGTTGCCTTTAACAAGAGCTATATGATGTTCGCCGTTAAGCTTGTTTATGTATCCGTAAATCTTGAAATCGCCGTATTTTGTAGGAAGATCCGCCTCGGATACTCTCTGGACAAGTTTATCGAATTTCTTGCGGTAGTCCTGAATAGCTTTTATTGTAGTGAATTTCAGATTCCATTTCTTCGCAAGCTCAATAAGCTCGGGAGTACGCATCATGGTTCCATCGTCACGCATAATCTCGCAGCAAAGACCGCATTCTTTAAGACCCGCGAGACGCATGAGGTCTACCGTAGCCTCTGTGTGTCCGTTACGTTCAAGAACTCCGTTGGGTTTTGCAAGAAGAGGAAACATATGGCCGGGACGTCTGAAATCTTCGGGTTTTGAGTCCTCTTCAACACATTTCATTGCCGTAATGCTTCTTTCAGCCGCTGAAATACCTGTTGTTGTGCTTACGTGGTCGATAGATACGGTGAAAGCTGTTTCGTGGTTATCAGTATTGTTTGTAACCATCTGAGGGAATCTCAGTTTTCTGCAGAGTTCTCCGCTCATGGGCATACAGATAAGACCTTTTCCGTGCATTGCCATGAAGTTTACATTCTGTGTTGTGGCAAACTCAGCCGCGCATATGAAATCGCCTTCGTTTTCTCTGTCCTCATCGTCTGTTACCAGAATAATTTTACCTTGCTTTAAATCTTCCAAAGCTTCGTCAACTGTATTAAATTCAAACATTTTTATTCCTCCTTAAAATCCATATTTCATAAGAAATTCTTTAGTTATGCTGCTTTCTTTTTTATCAAAATGAAGAAGATGATCCACATATTTCCCTATGCAGTCATTTTCAAGATTTACTATGTCGCCAACTCTTTTGGATAAAAGCGTAGTCTCCGCCGCAGTATGGGGAATTATGGAAACACTGAAATTCCCTTTTGCGACCTTTGCCACCGTAAGACTTATTCCGTCAATGGCAATGGAGCCTTTTTCGATAATATATCTCAGGATGCTGTCCGCGGCGTTTATTGTGTACCATGTGGCTATATCATCCTTTTGGATTTTTATTATGTTTCCCGTTCCGTCAATGTGTCCGGAAACTATATGCCCGCCAAAACGTCCGTATGCCGGCATGGCTCTTTCCAGATTAACACTGCTTCCCGAAAAAAGACTTCCCAGAGAGGAACGGTTAAGGGTCTCGTGCATAACGTCGGCTGTAAATTCCTTGTCCGTCATAGATGTTACTGTAAGGCATACGCCGTTTACCGCTATGCTGTCGCCGATTGCCGCGTCCTCAAGGACTTTTTTGGCGGAAACAGTTAAAACCGAAGAATGAGCTCCTCTTTTTATGCTTTTTATTTTTCCTACTTCTTCAACTATTCCCGTAAACATTTAATCACATCGCTTTCCAGTAGAATGTCGTCTCCTATGACGGTTATTTTGGGCGGAGTCAGCATATATGCATCGTCCGGGCTTTCCACACCCATTCCGGACACGGGAGATTTTCCCGTTCCGCCGAAAATCTTTGGAGCAATATAGGCATGGACCTTGTTTACGATCCCCGATTCCAGCGCGGAATAGTTCAGGACCGCTCCGCCTTCCAGAATCAGGCTGTCTATTGCCTTTTCTCCCAGTTTTTCCATAAGAAATTCCAGATCTATATGTTCGTCCTTCAAAGGAGTCTCTATTATCTCAAAGCCTTTATCAATATAAAGCTTTTTCTTTTCTCCGTCCGGAGACGCCGTCGCTATTATTGTGCGGATCTCCTTCGCTGTCCGGGCGATCTGTGAATCCAGAGGAGTCCTTAAATTAGAGTCGCATATTATCCTTATGGGATTTCTCCCATTTTCAATGCGGCATGTGAGCTGAGGGTCATCGGCGATAACCGTTCCAACTCCTACCATTATAGACGCGTATTTATTTCTGTCCTCATGGACTCTTCTTCTTGCGGCCTCGCCGGTTATCCACTGGGATTTTCCTGAATATGTGGCGATCTTGCCGTCAAGGGTCATTGCGTATTTCATTATTACAAAAGGCTTTTTGGTTTGTATGTAGTGGAAGAAATGCTGGTTTATCTCATCGCATTCTTCCTTCAAAACTCCTGTGGTCACTTCAATTCCATGGTCTCTGAGAATTTGCACGCCTTTTCCCGCAACCAGAGGATTGGGATCCGATGAACCCACGAAAACTCTCTTAAATCCGCCTCTTATGACCGCATCTGTGCACGGAGGATTCTTTCCGTAATGGCAGCAAGGCTCCAATGTCACATAGATGTCCGCGCCTTCTGTTGATTCCGCGCAGGAATTGATTGCGTTCACCTCCGCGTGAGGCTGTCCGTAGGCTTCATGATAGCCTTGACCTATTATTCTGCCGTCTTTAACAATAACGGCTCCCACAAGGGGATTGGGATTAACATGACCGGCGCCTTTTTTCGCCAGTTCCAATGCCATCCTTATATAGTTTTCCATTTCCATAGGCAATCCTCCCGATTCTTTTTTCATTCCGGTTCCGGGCAAACAAAAAACGCGCCCGAACCGAATTTCCCAATTTATGGGATTTTATCAGGGCACGCTAACAAAAACACGATATCATTGTAATTCCGGAAGATTTCCGCGTTTAAAACACATCCGCCTGTTATTGGATGCAGATAAAACCGGCTTCTCCGGTTCATTTTTAATAATGCCTTTAACAAAAAAATCTGAAACGCATAAATACATTTCAGAGCACACAAACGAACACGAAAAAGACGATATTAAAGCAAAAATTTCCGCTAAATATCACATTCAGATTCTTCTTCCATCCAGACTTTAACTGTCGGTTCCGGAATCACACCGGATCTGCATTACGCTCGCGGACTGTACCGCCGATCGGGAATTTCACCCTGCCCTGAAGAATAAATATTAACTTTTGACTTAATTATAAATCAATTTTGAAATTTGTCAATATCCCTTTTTGAGCAAACTTATTCCAAAGCAGTATGTTTTTTCAAATTGCAGAATATAAACATACCCAAAAAGTTATCCTTAAGAAACTCTGACGCCTTAAAACACAAGCGCTCGCGGCTTGTCCACCAAAAATCTTAAGCGCGGATTATTTGTTTTATACTGACTCTTCCCGCAAATTTGTTTTTTAAAAAAAGTCAGGGAAATTCTGCCCATCTAATATTGGAATTGCCGGAGCAGCTGCGCTTTCTAATGAAAAAAGAATGATGAAACAGCGGGTTATTCATTAATATCCGTTTTTTCAATTCAAAAATCTCAAACAAATAATATTAATTCTAAAATAAAAAAATATATTTTTTGATATTTAATATTAAATAATAATTATTATCATTTAGGCTAAAAAACTGTATGTTATGTCTATTATTCCGGCTTCACCCCCGTAACACTATGTGACTATAATATAAATTTAATCCATATTTTTACCTATATTTAATATATATTGCATAATATAACCATTTGCACCCGCTTTTTGGATTGTATAATTTTTCTTGCAATTTACAAAATATCTGTTATAATAAAATCAAGTTAAGAAACTTAAGTAAAAAAAACAAAACGGAAATATAAATATAATCATTAAAGGAGGAAAATTAAATGAGTAAAGTTTTTGTTATGTATTCAGCTTTAAACGACGGCACAGTTAAAATCGCAGAGGAAGTAAAAAACAAAGCGGAAGCAAAAGGCGCAGAAGTTATTTTTTACAATCTCGATGACAAAGGACAGGAAAAACTCTGTATGGGATGTCAGGAATGTAAAGAGATCATGGGTACTCAGTTCGGATGTCCCCTTAAAGACTTTGTTTACGACGTATATGATTATGCATTGGCAGCAGATACAATTATCAGTGTAACATCAATTGCAGACACATGCTTCTTCGGAACACAGAGATATAAAAATGTTATCAACCGTCTCTTGGTTGCTCTCCACAAGTTTAACGATCAGCCCAAGGCTCACTCTTTAATTAAAGGAAGAGGATATTTCACAATCGGAACATATGACGATAACGAAGCAAATGTTGAAATGTTCAAAATGATAACCGAAAAATACGGCCCTCACTTTGAGTCCGGCAAATCCGATGTTATCGTTTGCAAAGCCGGCGATCTTTCTGCAGCAGACAAGATCGTTGAAGAAGCATTTGCATAAAATTAAGTGCTCACGCCAAAGTTTTTTAAATAGATGAACAAAAGAGAAAATGCCGGCGCCCGTTATATGTGCGCCGGTCATTTATTCAAAATCCAATACTTTTATTTTTCGGTATTTCGTCTTAAAAACAATTGCTAAGAACAAAATACCATAGTTTCTCCTGAAAAATCTCCCGCGCCATCTTCAGTCTTATGCGGGAGATTTTTTTCTGTTTATTTAATTGTTAGCGGAAGATGCGTTAAGGCAGTATCTCATGATTACAGATGCCGCCTGAGCACGGCTTGCTCCTTTTCCGGGATTTATGTCCGCATTCTCCACTCCGCTCATAAGGCCTTCGCTTATAGCCCATTTAATAGCAGGAAGAGCCCACTCCGAAGCGCTGGCCAAATCATTGTAATCCAGAAGATTTACATCATAGCTGTGAGTAAAATCAAAACCTTTATATCCGGCATACCGCCAGATAATAGCAAACATTTGTTCACGGGTTACCGGGTCGTCAGGTCCGAAGCTTTCCGCATCGTATCCGCCGACTATATTTTGTGACGCGGCCCATCTGACAGCCTCCGTATACCACCAGTCGCTTTTCACATCCTTGAATGTCATGGCGTAATTTACCACAGGCTCTTTTTCCATTCTCCAAAGTATGGTGACTATCATTCCTCTGCTCAATCCTTCATCGGGAGCGAATTTGTTATCGCCGACTCCGCTCATAACCGAGTTGGTATATGCCCATTTAACTGCGTCCGCATACCATGCGTCGGGAGCCACATCCGTAAACACGCTTCCTGTGTCAGGCACTTCGATATCGGTGTTGTCGGGATTTGTGGGATTATCAGGATTTGCTGCAATGCCTCCCGTTTCTTCCAGAAGCTTAACAAATTCGGGAATATTTACTACTCCGTATCCGTAATACTCATCCCAGCCTTCCTCGCCCTTATCAGTCACACTGCCTCTGAGTAATGTTCTGAATCCTTCCGTATCAATATCGGGATTTTTCTGCTTTGCCATTGCCGCCATTGCCACTACAATAGGCACCGCAAAGGAACCGCCGGAGTCTTTTCTGTAACCATTTACATCCTTAAAATCAGGTCCGTAAATATCCGTTCCCGGAGCGGAAACATATACACTCATATTATGCTGGGAATATCTTGATATGCCGCCGGTTTTATCCGTCCATGCCACACCTGTTACACACTCGAAGGCAGCAGGATAATAAAGAGTCTTTCTGCCTTTATTGCCGGCAGGAGCAACAAGTATAATTCCTTTATCCGTCGCTTCCTTTAAAACAGGCTCCAAAGCGGCCATTGATCTGCCCATTCCGCCTATGCTCATGTTTATAACGTCAACATCCTGTTCAATAGCATATCCTATCGCAGAAATTACCGCGTCCACCGTTCCGCTGCCCATATTGTCATCATTCTTTTCTTTAGAGAAACAGCGAAGAGCCAGAATGGATACATCCGGAGTCAGACCTACTACTCCCAAACCGTTGTTCTGACGGGCAGCCAGTATTCCGCATATAAGAGTTCCGTGACCCATATCATCGACAAAATCCGATGTATCCTGATGTCCTTCTTCTCCAAGGAAGTTTCTTCCTGTTATATTCGCTCCTACAAGGTCTTCGTGCTGAAGATTTACCCCGGAGTCAATAACAGCAACCTTCACCCCTTTTCCCGTGTATCCGTTCTTCCACGCGTCTTCGATTCCGATAGGATCCAGATACCACTGCTTATCCAGATAAGGGTCG